>NZ_JFAG01000013.1:53669-105167 GCF_006408915.1 Bifidobacterium sp. UTCIF-1 | reverse complement strand
TGTCCCGAATCAACCAACCAAGGACCCACCAGGAAAACCCCGACAGGCTCGGAACAGACTGGCAATCAAAAAACGACTCTAAAAAGTAGTACAAACACGCTCTTGAGTTCTCAAACCACCACCACACACAAACCGATCCGGAAACCAACCATCAGGAGGAAACCCGAACCGCTCAGCGGCAGCGAGTAGATAACTTACACGAACACAAGAACAAACGCAAACCGGCATGCGAGAACCATGCCCAAATCGTTGAAACGACGGCGTTACACCGGCGTGTCGAAAACAACGTCCCCGACCCCCGACACCGCCAATATACCGCCGCAAACAACCGAAAACCACCCAACAACCGCTCCCCACCGGCGTGTTCCCCAACAATTCACCCACACGCAAACCCGCCAACAACCAGCGCGACAACAACCAGCGCACCAAACGATTCATGCCACCATCCCCCAGAACCCTCCTTGCGGCAAACCCCCGCACAAGGAACCATAAGTTCGCGCAATCACACAGCACCCGCGAACATACGGTCCCTTACAGAGCCAAAACAGGCTGCAAGTACGCGGCACCCTCGCCATAACGCGAACAAACAGCCCCACGCAAAGCCAAAACAGACCACAAGCCCGCGGCACCCTCGCCAAAACGCGAACACACTGCTTCCCGAAGAACCAAAATAATTGAGTGATTCAGCTTTTTCTCTCCCCCAGTCAGCTCCGCTGACAGCCCCCTCATCAGAGGGAGCCGATACCACTCAAACAATTGCGAGACGGACCACTTGCGTCGCATATACGAAACGGCTCGCCCGAAGATGGGGCGAGCCGTTTCGTTATAGAGTCATCCAGTTGCAGCCAGAGGCCCGTTGGAGTACCCCATCGGGAGGAGTCACACGGATAGCGATGACTACCCCTCAGTCAGCGTCCCTGCCAGCTCCGCTGACAAGGGGAGCCAAAGTCCACGACGGACAACCGGAACACTCCGCCAGCCGTCTGGCTCCCCTGGCTGGGGGAGCCAGACGCGGCTTCGTCGATTCCGCAGCCGCTCAGACCTCAGCCGGAGCGTCGGCAGCCGGGGCTGCGATCGAGACGGTAGCCTGCTTGCGGCGCTTGAGGTACTTCTGGATGGTCAGGAACTCAAGACCGATCACAAGCACGGCGACCACGCCCCAAGTCACGTACATGGCGATCCTCCACATCGGTGTGTCGACCTCAGGCTCGCCGTTCTCGTACTGCCAGCCGTTGGCCACCGTGTAGAGGATGTTGTGGGCGGCAGTACGCATCGCCTTGACGGAGGTGGCGGACTTGTCGGTCACGTGGTTGGTGGTCACAGTGGTTGCAAGCATGGAATCGTTGCCGTTACGAATCTCCTGATCGGCATCCTGGTAGCCACGGCCACGGAAATAGTCGGTCAGTACGAAGCCCTGGAAGCCCCATTCGTTGCGCAGCACGGTGTTGAGCAGGTTATCGGAAGCAGCGGCATAAGTCGGGCCCACGTAATTGAACGCGCTCATCACAGCCTGAGCACCGCCCTCCTTGACGCTCATCTCGAACGGACGCAGGTAGGTTTCGCGCATGGCCTGCTCACTGACCCAGGTGGTCAGGGTCATCGTACGGTTAGTCTCCTGTTCGTTCAGGGCGAAGTGCTTCATGAAGGAGTACACACCCTGTTCGCGAGCGCCGGCAATCTGCTGGGCGGCCATCACGCCGGAGAGCAGGGAATCCTCGGAGAAGTACTCGAAGGTGCGGCCAGCGTAAGCGTTGCGGTGCAGGTTCATGGCCGGAGCATACCAGCCGGCCACATGCATATCGTGTGCCATCTGACCGATCATCTCGCCGAACTGCTTGGAGAGGGTGCGGTTCCACGTGCACGCGAATGCGGTGGAGGCCGGGAAGCCGATGGAGCCCACGCCAGTGAAGTTGTTGTTCAGGGAAGCCGGGCCGTCGGCGTCGGTCACTTGAATCTTACCCACGGAGGTCACGGCCGGGGTGCCGTAGCCGCCGTTAGCAATCAGGGAGTCCATGTCGTCGAAAGTCAGTTGATCGAGCAGCTGGTCCCACTGCGGATCATCATAGTCCTTGCCGTACAGGTCAGAGAGCTTCACGCCGTTCTTGGCACCGGTGGTCGGCATCTCATCGGAGTCATCGTTGTGCTCGGCAGGATCGTAATTGCCGTTATTGGTGTACTCGGACTTGATCTTGTCGGACATACTAAAGTCGCTCGGCGCCGCTGTAGCCTCCTCGTAGTTGGCAAAATGGTCGGCACGGGAGAGGTAGGTCACATCACCTTCAGCATTCTGGAACTGGTTGGTGGCCACAATCTTGTCGCCATCGTGGGTGTTGTCCTCAGTGTCATACGTGATGGTCTTCGGCACGTTCACGGTGACGGAGTCAATCACCGTGTGCGAGTCGGACTGCAACGAAATCTCGTAATCGCCCTGCTCCAGCACCCACGCCTTGGCGTCACGCTCGTCGTAGGAGGCCATATCGTCGTCATCAAACTCGATGGAGACGGTCTGAGACTCGCCCGGCTCCAGCAAGTCAGTCTTCTCAAATGCAGCCAGGTTCACAGACGCCTTTTCGATGCCGCCGTTGGTGTACGGCGGGTTGTAGTAGGTCTCCACCACATCCTTGCCGGCCACGTCACCGGTGTTCGTCACGGTCACGTCGAACGAGACCTTGCCGTCCGCGTAGGTCACGTCGCCCATCTTCTGGTCGAACGTGGTGTAGGACAGGCCGTAACCGAACGGGTACTGGATCAATTCGTCATAGTTAATCAGTCCTTCATCGGCAGCGGTTTCGTAGAACTTGTAACCCACGTAGATGCCTTCGGAGTAGTTCACGAAGGTCGGGGAAACGTGCAGCTTGCTACCAGTACGGTCATCAATCACCTCAACGGCCAAGTCATCTACATTGTCGTATGCGAAGTCGCCGAAGTTGTTGGTGGACGGATTCTTGTCGAGATTCTTCAGGAAGGTGTCGGAAGTCTTGCCGGACGGGTTCACATCACCGGCAAGCACTTCGCCGAGGGCGGAGAAGCCGGTCTGACCAGCGGGCGGGCACCACAGCACGGACTGAATCTGCGGGTAATTGTCTAGGAAGTCGAGCTGGAAGGTATTGGCTCCGTTGTAGACCAGCGTTACCTTATCAAAGTTCTTGGTGACCAGATCGAGCATATTGCGTTCGGTCTGGCTCAGCTGCAGGAATCCTTCGCCGTCCTTGAAATCCTCGTAATCTTTGGAGTTGTTCTCGTAGGTGATGCCTTCGGCCTTCATGTTCATCGGCAGATCGGCGCCCTCACCGCCGACGCGGGTGATGACCACCACAGCTTCATCGGAGAAGGATTTGGCATCGGCGATCAGGGAATCGGAATACTGATCGACCGGCACTTCCGGCAGGGTCCAGTCCTGAGCCCACATGCCGACCTCCGGGCGGTCAGTACGATAGTCCGTGTACAGCTTGGTCAGGTCGGCGTTGGTCTCAATGCCAGCTTCCTTCATACCGTCCAGCAGGGATACGGTCGGGTACTGATCGGACATGGAACCGGAGCCAGTGCCACCGTAGACCGGGCTGGTGGAGCCCCAGCCGAACACGTTGACCTTCTTGTTTTTCAACGGCAAGTTGTCGTTGTCATTCTTCAGCATGGTGATGGCTTCAGCCTGCACATCCTTGGCAAGTTTGTTTGCTGCGGCAACGGTGTCGTCGGACAGCATGTACTTGGTGATGGTGGCGTTGTTCAGCAGCGTGGCGAGTGGGCCGGAAAGCATCATGGACACAGCCACGACGATGCTCACAAGAGCCACGAGCCAGGACTCAGAATGAATGAGCTTGCGGTTGGCCACAGCCTTGACCGTCTTGTTGTTGACGGCAACGGTGATGATAATGGCCAGTACCAACAGGATGCCTACGGCCACCAGATAAGGGATCACCGAATTGATGACGCCCATAACGTCGGCCATGTTGATTTGCAGCATGGTTCTCCTCCTTGATTCTTACCTATTCGCGGCATCGCCTCGATACCGTTATCGAAGCGTTTCGCGGATCGACCAGGCACTGCCCTTGCGCCAGTGTCGTCCGCCGGGATGCCTGCATCGCTCGCCATTGGGTCGCTGCACAGGCACTCGTAATATGCCGATGACTGTAGCATCGCAGATTCGCGGAGGCGGCGAACGCCGCTGCACCCATCCTGTCATTTCGCGCGCATAATCTGTTACCACATTCGCCATTCGCGCGACGCATCACATGCGCAAACGGCGCTTCTCATTACGTGAACGGCGTATCCGTCCGCCGCACAGGGACAGCTGCGCCTTACCCCGCACTCCACCATGTAGGGAAGTGCCCACCGTGTAGGGAGTAAAATTTTACCTTCCGCGGAATAAAGCCATTTTGCATCCCTACACCGTGGGCCTTTCCCTACACCGTGCGGATATCCCTACATCATGGGCCATTCCGCCGCCCGCCCAACTAGGATGGGTGGTATGAGCGATCTGACGGCGTTGAATCTCGAACCGGGCGAAGTGGTGGGGGGCTACACCTTGGTCTCCCGGCTTGGCTCGGGTGCCATGGGCTCGGTCTGGCGCGTGCGCGACGACGGCGGCACGAATTACGCGATGAAGATCCTGCGCGATTCACTGGTCGATGATTCCACGACGCCCGCCGCATCCGAAGCCGCCGCCAACGGCTACACCTCCGGCAGCGGCGCATTCGCACAACCCGCACGACCTGTGCAACCTGCACACGACCCGAATCTCAAAGCCGATGTGACTCCGCGAGAGCGTCTCCGCCGCGAGGCCATGGCACTGAAGAAAGTCAATCACCCCGGCGTCTGCGGCATCGTGGACATGGAGCTCGACGATTCGCTGGCGTTCATCGTGACCGAACTCATCGAAGGCAAGAACCTCAGGGACGACGTGGCCGCCAACGGCCGCTACATCGGTGATGATCTGGAACGTCTGGCCCGCAAGCTCATCGACGCCACCAAGGCCGTGCATGCGGCAGGTATCATCCACCGTGACATCAAACCCACCAACGTGATGGTGTCGGTCACCGGCCCGGTGCTGGTGGATTTCGGCATCGCGATGGGCGAGGGCGAAAGCCATGTGACGCGCACCGGCCTGGTCATGGGCACGCCGGGATTCATCGCGCCGGAAATCATCGAAGGCGCCGAGGCCGACGAGATGACCGACTGGTGGTCGGTGGCGTCCGTGCTCGCCTTCGCCGCCACCGGCACGCCGGTGTTCGGTACCAAGCCGATGATGGCAGTCCTGGAACGCGCCGCCTCGGGCAACGCCAATCTGACCGGTCTGCCGGCCGGCACATTGGCGGCATTCCGCGCCGCGCTCGATCCCGACCGCTCCAAACGCTGCACACCGGACCAGTTGTTGCACGCCATCGCTTTGGATGCAATGAATCCTTATGCCTGGCAAGACGCCCAAGCCAGCCCCTTCGGCTCCAGCGCATTCGGTACCAGCACAACCGGCTCGGCTGGCGCCGGCGCAGGGGCACCCAAAAAAGCCACCGAGGTGATGCCCCCTTTTGGTGCTGAACCGGACGAGGACAATCCGCGCACCTTGTGGCGCGTATCCGACACGCTGCCGACCTCGTCACTGCCGACGTCCCTGCTGTCAGCCGAGGACGCCCCGACCATCGCCTCGTCAATTCCGCTGATTCCCGATAATGCGGCAGGGACAGTCGCCACCGCGATACTTCCCGCAATCAGCGCTGATGCGGTCGAACCCACCAAGGCACTGCCGGGTGAATCCAATGAAGCTGACGAAGCGACGATAGCCACCACGCGAACGCGCCTGTTGCCCAGTGCCGCGTCCACTGAGGTATTGCCGCCGGCATTGCCTCCCACTGCAGCATTGCCGCCCACTGCAGCGCTACCGCCCGTGATGCCTCCTACATTGCCGCCGTCGCTACCACCGACGTCCACACGGACACCAACACCAACGCCGCCCGCGGCAGTCCCCCCTGCATTCGACCCTGCGGTTCGCCCAGCCATGCAGCGCGTAATCGACCAGACCGCCCAGGCTGTACCCACGGAAGCGCTCATGCAGCGCACGCCCGCGCCCAATCCCGCCGACATACGCCGTGGTGCGTACCTGCAACGCGGCACGCTGCCGTTGTTCCTGCTTGCGATCCCTTTGTCGGCACTATCGGCGAGCTTCCCGATTATCGGCGCTGCGGCGGCGGTCGTCATGCTGTGGCTGCTGCTGGTGCTGTCATACAACGAGGAGGCGCAGCTGGAGCGCGAGGGCCGGCGGGGCGGCGAGCGCAAAGGCTCGGATGCGCTGATCCGTACGGCTACGCTGCCTTGGCATCTGGTCAAGGGACTGTTGTTCACGATACCGCGCGCGATATTGCTGCTGATCATCGACATCGTCGGTGTCGCCGTGGCCAGCGTGGCATTGGCGCTGCCGGTGAACACCATTCCCTGGTATGTCACGGCGGGTTGGGGCTTCGGTTTGCCGTTGCTGAGCGATGTGCCGTTCTCCCCGTCCGGTATGGCATTGGCGGGATTCATGGCGGTGGGCTGGCTGGTCACCGTGTTCGGGCCGCAGGCGATGATGATGCGACTGGGTGCCGGGGTGCTGCGCGGTTTGAAACCGCAGCAGATCGACGCCATCAATGCGGCCATCGCCGATGCCTCCGGTACTAGGCCAGCGACGGCCGCTGGTGCCCCCAGCCCGACGGCACCAGCTCCAACGGCACCAGCCCCGACCACCCCAGGCCCGAGCAGGCTGAATGGCTTCAATCCGCTCAATGGCGCGGCATCGCCGATGCAACCGGTGTCGCCGCCCGCGCGAGGGCATCGCGGCACTGTGATGTTCACCATATGGCTGATACTGTCGCTGGCCTGTGCCGGCATACCGCTGATCGGCATACCAATCAGCTGGTTTCCGTTGATCTGATTGGCTTCCTCGGCCCTAGGCAGCCGCAGCATCACGGCATCATTCACTGCAGCATGTCCGGCCAGCGGCTCCCCGAGCCCGGGTTTTCACATGGAATTCATCTCAGATCAGCTCTCAGCACAGTCGTACTCAGCGCCCATCATTATGATGGAGCCCAGCTATCTAGCGAATCTCACAGTATGTGAACGAATGCGAAGGGGTTTTCATGGCTGATTCCAAGCGTCAGGTCAAGCGCGTCACCCGTGCGGAGCGTCGCGCCGCCGAAGAGGCAGCGCAGAAGGCGCGCGCCGAGCAGGCCGCCAAGGAGCGCAAGCAGCAGACCATCATCGGCATCATCGTCGTGGCGATTGTCGTGGCGCTAGTGGCCGTGATCGGCGTGGTCATCTACCGCAATGTCACCAAGACCTCGGCCAGCGCGGAAGAGGCCTACAGCAAGATGCAGTCCGCGGCCACCAAACCGGCCAAGGCGGACGACAAGGGCGGCTTCCTGATGTCCAAGGACGGCTACGGCAAGAAGGTGGACAAGGCGCCGACCGTGGCCATCTACATGGAACCGCTATGCCCGGGCTGCGCTTCGGTGAACCGCAACCTCGACCCCACACTGGTGAAGATGATGAACGCCGGCCAGCTCAACCTCGAGCTGCACTTCCTGAACTTCCAGGACAACAAGAGCTCGGACAACTATTCGAACCGCGCCTTCAACGGTGCCATCTACATCGCCGAGCATGACGACGATCCGAACCATCTGGTCGATTACCTCGCCAACATCTACGCCGACGGATTCCAGCCCGGCGAGCTGACCGAGTACGTCTCGGTCAAGGATTCCCAGCTTCAGGAGCAGGCCATCAAGGCCGGGGTGAGCGAGGACGTGGCCAAGGCAGCATTCAGCGGCAAGAACGAGTACTGGGATTGGTTGAACGCCTCCAACGACTACACCGTCTCCCGCCAAGAGCTGTTCAACTCCTCCGGCTCCTTCTCCTCCCCCACGCTCACCATCAACAACAACTACTGGAGCCTGAACAACATCACGCTGGCAAACACCACGATGGTGGACGGCTTCCTGAAGGCCATCGGCCTGACCTCCGATCAGGTGGGCGTGGAGGGCGACATGCCGTCCATCGGCGCCGATGGCAAGCCCATCGATATCACCGCCTGATATTTTGCCCGCGTTCCGTCTGCGCACTGCCCGTGTCCTGTCCCGACACGGGCAGTGCGCATTCCCGGAGTGCTGGTATGCTAGTCACTTGTTCAAAACGTTGCATCCGCGATGTTGCGTTTTCGGGACACGCCTCTTTAGCTCAGATGGCCAGAGCGGCCGCCTTGTAAGCGGCAGGTCGTCGGTTCGATCCCGACAAGAGGCTCGTTGCGCGAGAAAAAAGCGTATCATAGTAACAGGGATGCGCGGTTGCTCCCGCGTATAAGAGATCTTGCTTGTGTAAGTTCTCCAGGAGCCTTCCCCCAACTTATGGCTTCCTGGACTAGGGGCGGAGCGTCCCCCAACCTGCTCCGTGCCCTCATAGGGGGCGGGAAATCCCCTTCTCTCCCGCCCCCTTTTTCTTTACTTCATAACCCAACCCTCGCCACTCCTGACCACTCCGCCCCGCTCTCCGGCCGCGTCAGAGCCGCACATCCGGGCAGGAATGGTAACGGTGGCTGGGGAACGCACTAGCCGTACCAGACCAGCCGTTACGATGGTGGGCGTATGTATCCGGCGATCAGGAAGAGATAAGACATGGCTCGGCGTTGGACCCCGCAGCGGTTTGTTACACTGCGTCGCATCCGCGTAATGGCTTGTGTGGTGACACTTACAGCGGCGATGATGGGCGCTTTCGCCTTTACCGCACGCAAATCGGTGGCCTTGAACGTGAACGGCACCACCACGCAAGTCACTACCTACGCCATGACCACCGCCCGCCTGCTCGAGGAACAGGGCATCGACGTCAAATCCCATGACATCGTCGAAACCTCATCGGGCGACCATCTCGCCGACCACGCCGTGGTAACCGTGCGCTCGGCCTACCAGACCACCATCAGCATCGACGGCACATCGGTGCCGTTCTGGACCGTGGCCACCAGCGCCGACCAGCTGCTGGGCTTCTTCCAGGAGAACAACGCGCAAGCGGCCAAGATCACCGTCGACATCAATAACGTCTACAACCAACTCACCGGCGGCATGGTCATCAACCAGGAAGGCCCGGTCACCGTCATCGCGGACGGCAAAAGCTCGGTGGCGCCGAATGGCAAGCTGCCTGCGGCCTCCATCCTCGATTCCAAAGGCATCGTGCTGGGCAAGGAAGACCGGGTCAGCGTGGAGAAGGACGGTGACCAGACGATACTGCGCGTCCGCCGCGTGACCCACGGCGAGGAGACCCGCACCGCTTCGATCCCGTTCGACACACAGACCATCATCGACCCCAATCTCGAGGAGGGCAAGACCGAGGTCCGTCAGCAAGGGCAGAACGGCGAGAAAACACAGGTGTTCAGCGTCACCTATGTGGACGGTGTGGCCGAATCCGAAACGTTGAAGTCCGAAACCGTGACCAAGATGGCAGTCGATCAGATCATCGCCGTGGGCCAGGCGAAGCCGAAAACCGACGGCGATGGGTCAGGTTCCGATGATTCCAAGGACTCCGATTCCGCCGATTCGGATACCAAGGCCGATTCCGGTTCCAATGATTCCGGCAAGAATGATTCCTCCGGCAACGACTCGGGTAACAATTCCGGTAACTCGGGCGGTAACTCAGGATCGAATAATTCGGGGAACTCAGGCAACTCCGGAAACGATTCCTCGAACAACGGCAGCAACTCCGGAAATTCCGGTAACTCGGGCAATTCGGGCGGCAACAGCGGCACTACCACCCCTACCGACCCGGCGCCTTCCGGTCGCCTCTGGCATCCAACGGTGGCTCAGGCGCAAGCCTATGCCGCCGGTGCCGCGGCACAGCGCGGCTGGACAGGCACCGACTGGGATGCGTTGGTGAAGCTGTGGAACCGTGAGTCAGGATGGTCCTGGTCCGCAGAGAACAAACGGTCCGGCGCATACGGCATCCCACAGTCGCTGCCCGCCGACAAAATGGCCATGTTCGGCGCGAATTACCGTGACGATGGCGCCGTACAGATCGATTGGGGACTGTTCTATATCGCGCAAAGCTATGGCAGTCCATCCAAGGCATGGCAGCATTCGGAAGAAGTCGGCTGGTACTAAGGACCGCAAGGAAAACACGTTATGACTGACAACACCATCACTACCGGCACGCAATCCGGTCAAACGACCGGCCATCTGCTGGGCGCGGCCGACATCCGTCGCATCGCTGACGAGGCCGGCGTGAGCCCCACCAAGAAATTCGGTCAGAATTTCGTCATCGACCCAGGTACGGTACGCCGTATCGTCCGGGAGGCCGGCGTGACCGCCTCCGATCATGTGATGGAGGTCGGCCCGGGTCTGGGTTCGCTCACACTGGCGATTCTGGAGACCGGCGCTTCGATGACCGCCGTGGAGATCGACCCGCCGTTGGCTGAACGTCTGCCCGAAACGGTCGCCGAATTCATGCCTGAGGCGTCCGACCGGTTGCGCGTGGTCAATCGCGACGCACTGACCGTGACCCCCGAGAATGTGCCGGATTTCAACGGAGACACGGGTTTCACCCTGGTGGCCAACCTGCCGTATAACGTAGCCACGCCGATTCTGCTGACGCTGCTGGAGCGATTCGACAACCTCACCTCGTTCCTGGTCATGGTGCAAAAAGAGGTGGCCGACCGGCTCGCCGCCAAACCCGGTTCCAAGATCTATGGCACCCCCAGCGTGAAGCTCGCATGGTATGGTACGGCCGAGCGTGTGGGCACCATCGGCCGCAATGTGTTCTGGCCAGCACCGAACGTGGATTCCGCTTTGGTGAAATTCACCCGGTTCGCCGCCGACGACCCGGTCAATCCCGCCACCGGCGAGCATGCCGCGAACCGCGAGACCGTGTTCCAGCTGATTGACGCAGCATTCGGACAACGGCGCAAAACCCTGCATGCGGCCCTGAAACATCTGGTGCCCGCCGAAGCGTTTGCGCAGGCCGGCATCGACCCGACCCGTCGCGGTGAAACACTGACCATCTCCGAATTCTCCGCGCTGGCGTCCGCGTTGACGGCGACCTCAGCCACGGCGACCTCACCAACCACAGCAGCCTCCACGGAGGGCGATACCGGCGCCGACGACCCGACCGAAAGCAAGGTGGCATGATATGAGCACCGCCACTCTCGAACGTATCCACTCGGCGCATGACGAGCACCCTGAACACCTAGAGCACCTCACCGAACACTCCGGACATCCCACGCAGGGCGATCACCGCGAAATCCCGATGCGCAGCGGCACGCCGCTGCCGTTCACGATCCGCGTGGATTGCCCGGCCAAAACCAACCTCACCCTTGCCGTCGGTGAGCCGCATGCGGAATGGGGCGGACGGCATGCCCTAGATACCATCTACTGTGCTGTAGGCGTGTATGACACGGTCACCGCGACAGCCAAAGCTCCCGGCAGCGGATTCTCCCTTGATCTGGAAGGAGCGCATCTGGGCGACCTGGCGTCGTCGACCAGCGACATGCGCCGCAATCATGCGGTATTGGCCCTGTTCGCCATGGCCGAGGCCGCAGGCCGCGATCCGGATGTGGCGTTGACCATCACCAAGCGCATTCCTGTCGGTGCCGGCCTGGGCGGTGGGTCAGCGGATGCCGCAGCCACCATCCTGGCCATCAATCGCCTCTGGAACCTCGACTGGCCTATCGATCGCTTGCGCGCCATCGCCGCCACACTGGGCGCGGACATGCCGTTCTGCCTGACCGGCGGTCTGGCGCACGGCACAGGCTTCGGCGAGCAGATCGAAGACATCACGGCCGAAAGCGCCGCAGCCCGCGAACTCGAATCGCAGGGATTCTGCGGCGACGTACTGGTCGGGGCGTACCAATCGCAGCTCAGCACGCCCGAGGTCTATCACGCGTTCGACATCATGGGAGCCGCAGACGGCGACCGCAACCATCTCCAGGCCGCGGCCATCAGCCTGCATCCTCGCAGCGGGCGCGCCATCAGCGCGGCTCTGGCAGCCGGAGCGCGTCATGCGTTCATTTCCGGCTCCGGCCCGTCGGTGGTGGCGTTCGTGCCGGACGACGCCTCTGCGCAACGAGTCATCGACGCATGGGTGCGTGAGGATGCGGCCGATCGAATCATCCGGGCCAAAGCCCCTGTGATGCCGATAATCGGCGTCACCCAGTGACGCTAAGGTAGCAACAAGCCATTCGTAAGTGAAGGAAGTCCCACGATGCCGCAACAGATTGACGAACGTCAGGCCCGCAAGCGCTATGTGCGCCACCGTCAAACCGTCGTATTCTCCATCACCGGCGTGATTGTGGCGGCCACCTTGGTGGTTGCGCTGCTGTTCAATTTCCACGTGGGCGGACTGGGACTGGTAGCCACGCCGCTCGCCGAACCGAACTTTGGCAATCCGGCCCCCTGTGCAGTGAAGAATGACAGCGGCAAGGCCACGTATGTGCCCAACGGTTCCGTCAATGTGCGCGTGCTCAACGGCACATCCCATGTGCAGTTCGCCTCGGCGGTGAGCAAGGCGTTGGCCAAGCGCGGATTCGCCATGCAGGAGGCAGGCAACTTCTCCTCCACCAGCGTGGAACGCACTACGGTGTACTTCGGCAAGAACGCCATCAATCAGGCGTATACGGTGGCCGGCAACTTCACTGACGCCACGATGGTGATGATCCAGCGCGACGATCAGCTCGTCGATGTGGTGCTCGGCGCCACGTTCAGCGATTTGAACGACGAGAAACAATCCCCGCAGCAAGGCAAGGAAATCACCGACATCCAAGGCTGCCAGGCCGCCGATAAGATGACCGACCTCCCCGCCGACGTCAAGCCCGCCAACACGGATCAGCAGTAGCAGCTATGCCTTGGCTCTCTCTGATGGGACGTGTAGGTTCTCCTAGTGGAACAGTTTGTGGCTCCCTCTGATGAGGGAGCTCCCGGCGACAGCCGGGTGAGGGAGAGAAGCCCGCAGGCACGAGCCTGCGGCATCAACGCAGTCGCCAGTCTCTCCCCCAGTCAGCTACGCTGACAGCCCCCTCATCAGAGAGGGCCGAAATACCGCCGCTGTTTGCTTCACGGCAACGTCCCGTCAGAGGGGGCCTATGACAGTACAATGTTGGCTCCCTCTGATGAGGGAGCTCCCGGCGCAGCCGGGTGAGGGAGAGAAACATACAGTCGTCCCGGTCTCTCCCCCAGTCAGCTACGCTGACAGCCCCCTCATCAGAGAGGGCCTGCAATCACGGACGCGCTACGCGCGCAGTTGACAGGCACGTCCATCCAGGGAGTTTATTGCTGTATTTCGGCGTACCAGCGCTTGAGCTCGGCCACGGCCACGTCATGTTCGACCGGACCGTTGTCAAGGCGGTATTCGAGCATGTGCTTGTAGGCGCGGCCGATCATCGGTCCGGGCTCGAGGCCGAGCAAGGCCATAATCTCGTTGCCGTCCACATCGGGGCGGATCGCGTCGAAGTCTTCCTTCTTCTTGAGCTCGCGCACGCGCTCTTCCATCTCATCCATCGCATGCGCGAAGATCTGCGCCTTGCGCTTGTTCTGCGTGGTGGCATCCGCGCGCGTCAGGCGGTTGAGGCGCTCATACAGATGTCCGGCGTCCTTGACATAGCGTCGCACCGCGGAATCGGTCCACGGCTCATCCACATACCCGTGGAAGCGCAGATGCAGGTTCACCAGTTCGGAGACGTCCTCCACCAGATGATGGTCGAAACGCAACGCCTTGAGCCGCTTGCGGGTCATCTTGGCCCCCACCGCATCATGGTGGTGGAAGCTCACTTTGCCGCCGGGCTCGAACTTGCGGGTCTTCGGCTTGCCGATGTCATGCATGACGGCGGCCAGACGCAGCGTCAGATCGGGAGCAGGCACCGGGCCGTCCGGGCCGGTCTCCAACGCAATCGCGCGCTCCAGCACCATCATCGTGTGCTCGAACACATCCTTATGACGGTGATGTTCGTCGATCTGCAGCTGCAACGCCGGAATCTCCGGGAATACGATGTCCGCCAGACCGGAATCCACCAGCGCCTCAAGACCCGCGCGCGGACGGTCAGAGAGCAGCAGCTTGGTCAGCTCGTCACGCACGCGCTCGGCGGAGACGATGCCGATGCGGTCGCGCATCGAAGTGATCGCCTCGGCCGCGTCCGGCGCGATGGAGAAGCCCAGCTGGGCCACGAACCGCACCGCGCGCATCATGCGCAGCGGATCGTCGTCGAATGACTGCCGGGGATCGACCGGCGTGCGCAACACCCCTTTGGCCAGATCGTTGGCACCGCCGAACGGGTCGACGAATTCCAGATCGGGCACGCGCAGCGCCATCGCATTGACGGTGAAATCACGACGGGACAGGTCGCCCTCAAGAGTGTCGCCATAGTTGACTTCCGGCTTGCGTGAATCCGGATCGTAGGTGTCCGAACGGTAGGTGGTCACCTCGACCTTGACTTCGGTGCCATCAGCCCGCCTGCGCATGGCACCCAGCGTGCCGAATTTGCGGCCCATATCCCAGAAGCCGTCATGTCCCCAACGGCGCAGAATCGGCTCGAACTGCTCGGGCCGCGCCGAAGAGCAGAAGTCGAGGTCGTGGCTGCGCCGGTGCAGCAGCAGGTCCCTGACTGGACCGCCGACCAGTGCCAGCTCATAGCCCTGCTCCTTGAACAGTCGACCAAGTTCGATCGCCTCGGGCCACACTTCAAAATCCAATGGGCACCTTCCCCTATGTGACATTTTTCTGCCCTCCCAGCATACCGTTACCCCACCTGCACACGGGATTGAGTATGGTGGAAAGCATGATTACGCCCGCCGACCTTGCCCAGATGCTTGGGCAAACACCCAGTGATGCGGGCAACCATACCCAAGACCAACTGCTGTATTCCTCGCAGACTCCGCAGAATTCCGCCGATTTGGACGGTATTGAGGCAGATAGACAACGTGCCGAACGCGCCGATTCGGATGCCGATGCATCCGATGATGACGGCCGCGCTCCAATCAGTCCGGCGATGATTGCCGCGATTATCCACCGGGCTGCGACCGCGAATGCCGATCAGTCGAACACCGGTGATGGTCAGGATGATCAGACTGTGGACTCCAGTGGTTCACATACCGCACGCGCATCGCATATGGCGACGGATGTCCGCCAACCTCAGTCCGCCGCGGCCGCACCGCGCCCGGTTCCGCCGCCGAAGCCGCAGCCGAAACCACATCCGCTGCCGGTGGATCGCAAACCGGAATCAAGGTCTGCAATGCCTACTCCCGCCATGGTGTTCGGCATGCGGGCCACAGTGACCATCGCCACGGCGAATGGGACGATAGTCGGCCAGACCGAAGGCATCGCCGCCGAAGCCGAGACCGTGGCTGACGATGCTGCAGCTGCCTTGTCAGCAGTCGGGGACACAACCGTAGCCGGGGACACGGTTGAGGCTGCGGCAACGCCTACTGCCGCATCAGATGCGACTGACGCAGCGGACAGGACAACAGCGCCACGTGGACCTAAGACGCCGGCGTCCGCCCCGCTTTCGGCGGCGGCCGCCATGCGTGCCATCGCAGCAGCGACTTTGGGCAAAGTCGGATCGAATCGCACGAACCATACCGCGACCGTCGCACCTGCCGCACCGGCACCGGCTGCAGCGCCTGCAACTGAACTGGCGGCATCAACCGTCGCCGTTGCCAGTTCAGGCCCGACGCCGGCCATCATGCCGCAACGCCGTACATCGGAAGGCCCCACCACATTCGCGTCCTTGGATGCGCAGGAGCTGCCGGTGGTGCGTGAATATTCGGCAGGCGGACTGATTTTCGACGACCAGAATCGCGTGGCGATCATCGCCCGCCATTCGCGTTCCGGACATCTGGAATGGTGTCTGCCCAAGGGGCATATCGAAAAAGGCGAGACTCCGCAGCAGACCGCCGTACGCGAAGTGCATGAGGAGACCGGCATTCTGGGCGAGGTCATCGATTCGATAGCCACCATCGATTACTGGTTCACCGGCACCACCCAGCGCGTGCACAAGCTGGTGCACCATTTCGCGTTGCGTCAGACCGGCGGCGAACTGACGGTGGAAGGCGATCCGGATCACGAGGCGGAGGACGCCATCTGGGTGCGCTTCGATGATCTGGATGATGTATTGAGCTACCCGAACGAGCGGAAAATCGCGTGGCTGTATGCCAAGAAGAAGAACAGGCAGGCAAACGAGTGAACCTACCCGCAATGCAACGCCGTACGCATCACGGCGGACGATGTGCACGTGCCCTCGCTGCTCTCATTGCAGTCGGAGCGATGCTGTTTACGCCGGTCGCATGGGCCGATGACGCCACAGGTGACGCTTCGGCGTCGCAATCGGACCAATCCTCGGCCCGGCAGCAGGCCAACACACTGACCATCGCGCAAAGCACACCGGTGGTCAGCGCATCCTCCGGATTCCACATGCAAGTGGTGGTCGCGAATCATAGCGACAGCGACGTTCCCGCCGGCAGCCTGACCGCGACCATCAATGCCCTGTTCACGTTCGCTTCACGGTCGGATATGCAGTCGTGGGCGGAAAACGGCACCCATATTCCCACGCCCAACCTGCTCGATTCAGTCGATGTCCCATCCATCAAGGCTGGCGGCAGCAGCACCGTGTCGTTCAATATTCCAGCGGACAACCAGACACTGTCCTTGCTGCGCAGCTGGGGACCGAAACCGCTGCAGCTCGTCTATGTCGCCGGCGACGCCCAGGCCGAGCTCCACAGTTTCCTGACCCGCTCCACGGACGGCTTGAACACCGCACAGACCCCGGCGATGAACCTCACTGTGGCGATGCCGCTGACCTCGGGCGATTGGCAGACCAACGATCAAGCCATCACCAATATCATCGAAGAAACCGATGCTCCTGCGTCCGCGAACGGCAGCGAAAAAGATACCGACGACGACGCGAACAATACCGGCACCGGCAGCAGCGACACGGATGCGGGCTCATCATCCGGTAACAGCAACGGTTCCTCGAGCGGTTCCTCCACAAGCGGTTCCGCGGAAGATTCAGGTTCCTCTGACAGTTTCAATGGCGGCACCGGCACGGCGACAACCGCAGGCAGCACGCCATTGGCGATCAATGCGCAGAGCCTTGCGGCGACTCGCACGCTTGAGCAGACGGCCGCCAAGCATCCCGCGCTGCAGCTCGTAGCCGACCCGGTATACGTGCAACAGTCCGGCAGCACCGGCACCGTGGCGGGCGTCATGCAGCCCGCCGACTTCGATATCACGTCCTATGCCGCGATCAACGATCCCGCCTCATACGGCAACGCCGGCATAGCGGATAATCAGTGGTCGGCGAAAACCGCGCAGACGCAGTATGCAGTGGCCGCCAAAACCGCAGCCGCGCCCACTGCATATGCCTGGCAGGGCGCTGCGAATTGGAGCATGGACGCGCTGACCAAGGCGCGTGCGCAGGGCTATACCACAGTCATCGCCAACGCTTCGTTCGACAACGAACAGACCGATACCGTGCACACCGGCACGTATGTGGTGAACACGTCGGCCGGGGATGTGACCGTGCTCAAAGCCCAATCCGAACTGAGCACGCTGGCCCAGGGCCGTGCCACCAGCGAGGCGGCCGCCGCAGAAACCAGCGACGCCGGCCGCCTCGCCCGTCTGATGGCGCAGAGCGCGTTCTATCAGATGGAACAGCCGTACACCTCGCGCCACCTGCTCATGACCTTCAACAGGGACAGCACGTCGGGCTGGGTGAATCAGGTGATGAGCGCGCTCGAAGGCGCATCCTGGCTCAGTCTCACCGGCCTTGACGCCATGGCCGCAGCGGACCCGTATGACGTGAGCGATTCGGTGAACCAGGGCGATGGCACACCGGACATGTCCGCCACGCGCACGATACTCGACCAGCTGATCACCAGCCGGCAGCACATACTGCGACTGGGCGACTCCATCCTGGAAGACAGCGTGAACGCCACAGACCTCTCGTCGTTGGATCCGCAGGCGCTTGCCCGACGTGACGCCAACAGCACGGCGAATCACGACAACGACCAGACGCAATGGATGGCCGACCTGCTTGCGGTCCACGACGATATGGCCTTGCGCGCGCTCACCGGCGCGGAACCTTCGGACGCCCACCAGCGCATGGCCGACGCCGCGATGAACATGGCCAGCACCCTGCTCAACAGCGTGAGCATCACACCATCCGAATCAGTGTCGGTGTTCAGCGAATCCGCGAAGATGCCAATCACCGTCAGCAACGCGTTGCCATACGCGGTCAGCATCAACGTCAATTCCATCACCGATTCCATGCAGATCGTCACCTCGCGCACGACTAGCCTGGTGATTCCCGCACACAGCGAAGCACAGGTGGCGTTCACGATCCGCGTCTCCACGTCAGGTTCCACCACCGCACATGTCTCGCTGACGGACCGCAGCGGCACTGCGTTCGGCAATGTACAGAACACGCCAATCACCAGCGTGCTACGCATCAGCGATGCGAGCGGCTTCATCATCATCGGCTTCGCGGTGCTGCTCGGCGTCGTGGGTTTATGGCGCCAGTTCAACCGTAAGAAGGATCCCGACGAATGAGTTCTACCGTAGGCCGTAATTCCCTGATCATGGCATCCGGTACCGCGGCCTCCCGTGTGACCGGTCAGATTCGTACAATCCTGCTGGCCGCAGCAATGGGCACCACCGGTCTGGCCGCGAACGCATATCAGGCCGGTTCGATGATTCCGCAGGCTATTTTCACGCTGGTAACCGGCGGCATCTTCAATGCGGTGCTAGTTCCGCAGATCGTGCGCACGCTCAAGGAGAAGGACGCCGAGGCTCGCCTGAATCGTCTGATCACACTGGCCATCGTGATCCTGCTGTCGGTCACGGTGCTGATGGGCGCCGCATCGCCGCTGCTGACCCGACTGTATGTGGGCGGCGACAATGATCAGATGATCGCGCTGACCACCGCCTTCACGCTCTGGTGCATGCCGCAGATCTTCTTCTACGGCCTCTATACCGTGCTGGGGCAGATTCTCGCCGCCAAGGACCATTTCACCGCCTATGCGTGGAGTTCCACCGGAGCGAACGTCATCAGCTGCGCCGGTTTCACCGCGTTCATCCTGCTGTTCGGCAAGGCCAACGAACAGCCGCTGGATTTCTGGGACCCGGGCAAGATAGCGCTGACGGCCGGCACCTGGACGTTGGGCGTGGCCTTCCAGGCGTTGGTCCTGTTTCTACCGTTAGTGAAACTGGGGTTCAGATACCGACCTCAGTTCGGACTGTCCGGATTCGGTCTGAAGGCTATGGGACCGGTGGCCTTGGGCTCGCTGGGCGTGGTGGTCATCACCGAAATCGCCACGATCATCCAGACGCGAATCGCCACGCTGGCGCCATTGCGGGCGCAGGAGCTCACCGGTGCCAGTCTGTTCGACATCGCAGGCAACGCCACCTATCAGAACGCGTATACGCTGTTCATCCTGCCGTATTCGCTCATCGCCGTGTCCGTTTCCACAGCGATGTTCCCGAAGATCTCGCGTTCCATCGCCGACCATGATCTGAGTGAGGCCCGCAATGATCTGAGCAGCGCGCTGAACAATGTGGGGCTGGTGATCATGTTCTTCGCCGCGGCGATGATCGTGTTCCCCGAGCCAATCATCCGCGCGCTGCTGCCGTCCGTATCGATGAATGAGACGATGCTGATTTCCTATGCGCTGATTCCGCTGAGCTTCGGCATCCCGCTGGTCTCCGGCTTCTTGCTGATCCAGCGCACGTTCTATGCGTTCGAGGACGGTCTGCACCCCTTCCTGTGCAATCTCATCGACTACGCATTCGTCATCGCGCTGATGGTGGGCGGCATGATGGTGCTGCCGCCGCAGTGGTGGGTGGTGGGCATCGCCTGCGCCGCGCCAATAGGTTCTATTGTGGCGTTGCCGCCAACGCTAATGATGCTGAGGCGCAAGTTCGACGGCCATCTTGGATTGAAGACGGTGGCCGTAGCCTATGGCAAGGCGATTGCCGCGGCTGTA
The DNA here is from genome assembly GCF_006408915.1 of Bifidobacterium sp. UTCIF-1. Taxonomy (NCBI): domain Bacteria; kingdom Bacillati; phylum Actinomycetota; class Actinomycetes; order Bifidobacteriales; family Bifidobacteriaceae; genus Bifidobacterium; species Bifidobacterium sp. UTCIF-1. Next base: position 85,197 of record NZ_JFAG01000013.1, on the reverse strand, counting down.
GTGGCCGGCGTGGTGGTGTGGCTGCTCAAGTCACCGGTGGTGGCGTTGTTCAGGGCCGACATCCAGCCGGCGAAGCATATGGATGGCAGATTCGGCAGACGTGACGCTGCAGTGGCCGCCGCTGATGCAACCGGCGCGCAACCTGCAGGGCACCTCGCCGGACAAGCCGGTGGCGGCCACATGAGCTGGCTTTCCGCAATGGGCATCTGCATAGTGCTCACCATCGTGTTGGCGGTCGTATATGTGGCGGTTCTGTGGCTGTTGCGCACGGCTGAGCTGAGTGCGATCGCCGGGCCGGTGCTCGCCAAAGCCGCCCGCGTAGTCCCCTTCATACCATCCCCTGCGACTGCGGCAGGCGATACCGCCGTGAAAGGCGCAGCCGCGGAAGATGCCACCGCAGCAACCGGCGGTTCCGGCACCGACCCTGATACCGGTCCGGACGAGGGGCCGGACAGCGGTTCCGACGGCACCCCGAGCGGGAATCCGGACGGTCCCGCAGAGCCTGTTTCACCCAGCGAACCATCCCCTGAAATCACCCCTGAGGAGGACGCCGCCAAGGCCATCCCCACGGATAGAATGTCAAAGACAATTCCAAGCCACAATCGTATGGAGTCGGACAAGCATATGAAACCGCAACTGGGCGATACCATTCTCAATCGATATACATTGGTGTCATTGTTGCGCGAAGCACCGGGCATTGAAGCATGGAAGGCCAACGACCGTATTCTGGCCAAGGACTGCCAGCTATATCTGGTCTCCAATCGTGACCATCTCACGATGATCAACGAGATTGCAGGCACCATCACCGCCACGCACCCCAAGAATTTCGTATCTGTGCTCAAATACCGCCGTCAGGGGGATGTGCTGCTGGTCATCACGCCGGTAGACGACGGCCGGTCACTGAGCGATTATCTGGCCACCAAGGCGTCTTCTCCACTGAGCTATCAGGCGATGCGCTCCATCATCGGCGAGCTGTCCGAAGTGCTTCGCCCGATGCTCTTCGGCGTAACCAGCAATATCGTGGTCAACACCGACACCGTCCGCATCACCGGCAATGGCGTGGAGATCACCGACGCTCCGTTCGCTCCGCTGCTGGCCGACACATCGGGCAACACGCTTGAGCATGACGGCTCCGAGCGTCATGCCGTTCGTCAGCTGGCGGCATTGCTGTATTCGATGCTGACCGGTCAGCGCAGCCGCAAGCAGCCTGAATTCCATCTTTCCGCGTTGCCTGCGGATACTCCGGGCGAATTCCAGGTGATCTGCAAGCGCGGGCTGGAATTGTTCGACGAGGATGCCTTGGCGTTGCCGATGGCTTCACTGGCCGAACTCGATGCGTTGCTGGGCGAGTGGAAGCCGGTGAAGGACCTCGCCGAATCGGATATCGATCTGCCGATCACTGCCGGCGAATGCTCCATAGTGCGTACCCAGTTCCGCGATCTCGAAGGCAAACCGAACCTTGCCGAGATTCCCGATTCGCTGATCACCAGCAAGCAGCTGCCCGAGATGGCCATCTCGCAGGCAGGACCGATGATTTCCGCCGCGGGCACCGATGGCATGGATGCCCAAGGACGTCGTCTCTTCGACTTCAAGTTCTCCGATGCCTGGAACGCGGAAAACCTTTCCGGCGATGACACAGCCGACTGGTTCAACGATTTCAATACGCCGGCCAACGGCACGTTTGCCGGTAATTCGCATCCGACCGTGCCAATCGATGCCACTGGAGAGACCACCAGCCGTATCCCGATCTACGATGGCGGCGGACGTGAGATCCAGCCCGGCGAAGAATCGCTGCGCGCGCTGGAAGAGGAGCAGGCCCGTATCGCCGAGGTGGCTGCCATTCCGCCGAGTTATGACCCCAAGAACCCGCCTGTCAAGTCCAGCGCGGAGGATGACAAGCTGCCGGACGAGAACCTGTTCGGCAGCCTCACGACGAAGGTTGTGGCGCTGGTCGTGGCGCTGGTCGTGGTGGTCGCAGCCGGCTTCTGGGCATGGAGCGCTTTCCAGGCCAGTGGCAACGATCCCGCCGATGCCACTGATACGAAATCGTCTTCCAAGGACGCTTGGCCGGATGTGAACATGAACGAAGTGCCGTTCGGCAATTCCACCCCGGGATCGTCGTCGGACTCCTCATCGGCTGGTTCCTCCGATTCGGCCAGCAACGGCAATTCCGACTCCGCCACCGGCTCTTCATCGTCGGATTCCTCATCGAATTCGTCCGATTCATCGTCCGTGTCCTCCGGGAACCAGTCTTCTGAGCAGAAGTCCACGGAGAAGAAGTCCACTGTGAAGAAGGTCGTGGAGGATCGCTCGGTCAGCTCCGTGCCAAAGCCGCACGTGAACAACACCACCGCGTACGCCATCGCCAACGCGAACTTCGTATCCAACCCCGGCGGCCAGTCCGGTTACGGCTACACGTTGCACCTCGACCAGCCGCACGATGTGTCCCGTATGATCATCACGATCCGCAGTTCGGGTGGCAAGGGCTACATCCGCGCCAACACCACCGGCAACCCGGCTGACGGTACCGAGATGGCCTCGTTCACGTTCGCCGAGGGTGGCACCACCGAAGTGAAGTTCACCAAGTCCATCACCACACAGGATCTGATGCTGTGGGTCCCGATGGGCAGCCTCCCCCAGAACCAGCTCTACATCGTCAAGATCGAAGTCTTCTAACCCAAAGTAAAAGCCCGCAGCCTTCTGATGGGAAGTGTGCACAAGTTCGCGACTCCCTCTGAAGGGACGTACAGGCTCTCTGAGTGGAAGAGTTTGCGGCTCCCTCTGATGAGGGAGCTCCCGGCGTAGCCGGGTGAAGGAGAGAAGCCCGCAGGCACGAGCCTGCGGCATACAACACAGCATCGGCCGAAGGCCGATTCCATTCCCATTCCCACAAATCCAGCGTATCCTCGATACATGAAGGATTATGATCGGGCCAATACCGCAAGGGCGCGGATGCTCAGACGCAACATGACTCCATGGGAGCGCAAACTCTGGCACGAATATCTGAAAACGTATCCAATACGTTGGCAAAGACAGAAACCTATTGGACGGTTCATCGTCGACTTCTACTGCGCCAAAGCACGGCTTGTGGTCGAACTTGACGGCGGTGGCCATTACGAACAGCAGCAACAGATCGAGGATCTGCAACGTACACAGGAACTGGAACATGAAGGCCTGATGGTCATCAGATTCTCGAACCTTGAAGTGGATCGCTTGTTCCTTGAAGTATGCACACGGATAGATCAGGTGGTACGCCAACGAATTGCATAAGAGCGGTCTTGCAATGCTTGGTTGGGCGGTGGCATCGGCCTTCGGCCGATACTGTGCTTATGTCGCAGGCTTGCGCCTGCGGGCTTCTCTCCCTCACCCGGCTGCCGCCGGGAGCTCCCTCATCAGAGGGAGCCATAAACTCTTACGCTCAGAGAGGATGTGCGTCCCATCAGAGGGAGGCATGGGCTCCCTCCATGTTCTGCTACAGCTTGCAGCTGAATGGCGCAAATAGGCGCTAGCCACACCTATGATGGAGATTCTGGAGTAACGAATACGAATCGAACATTCATACGGGAACAAGGGGTGGCACATGCAGCACAAGGTCGTTATCGTCGGATCGGGTCCGGCCGGATATACCGCGGCCATCTATCTGGGACGCGCCGGTCTGGATCCGGTGATGGTCACCGGCGCGCTGACTCCCGGCGGACAGTTGGTGAACACCACGGAAGTCGAGAATTTCCCCGGCTTCCCGAAAGGCATCATGGGGCCCGAGCTGATGGACAACATGCGTGCTCAGGCCAAGCGCTTCGGCACCGAGTTCATCGCCGACGATGTCCTGGCCATCGAAGCCGTCGAGCCAGCCACCGATGGCCAGGACTCTGCACGCCCCAGCTATCGCCTCAACCTGTCCGACGGCGATGTACTGCAGACCGAAGCCGTGATCATCGCCACCGGATCCAATTTCCGTAAGCTCGGCGTTCCGGGCGAGCAGGAGCTGAGCGGTCACGGCGTATCCTATTGCGCCACCTGCGATGGTTTCTTCTTCCGTGACAAGCCTATTGTCGTGGTCGGCGGCGGTGACTCCGCATTCGAAGAGGCGCTGTTCCTGACGCGCTTCGGCTCATCAGTCACCCTGATTCACCGTCGCGACGAGTTCCGCGCCTCGCAAATCATGGTCGACCGCGCCAAGGAGAACCCGAAGCTGCGTCTGCTGACCAATACCGTAGTGACTGAAGTTCATGGTACCGAGACTGCGCCGGCTGCGGCTCCTGCAGCACCGGCGCTGAACCTCGGCGGTTTGGCGCTTACGCCCAAGCCGCAGGTCAATGTCAGTAGCGTATCGCTGAAGAACACCGTCACTGGTGAGGAAAGCGAACTGGAGACCGCCGCAGTGTTCGTCGCTATCGGACATACGCCGGCCACCGATTTCGCCGCAGATGTGGTGACTCGTGACACCGATGGATACATTACGGTCGATGGTGCCAGCACCCGCACCAGCGCCGTGGGAATCTTCGCCGCCGGTGACTGCGTGGATCGCGTCTATCGCCAGGCCATCAGCGCCGCCGGCATGGGATGCCGCGCCGCGCTTGATGCGCAGGCCTACCTGAACGATTAGCGACTAGCAGATGCGCAGAGCTCCCGGACGTACAGCCGTCCGGGAGCTGAAGTTCCGAATGTCTCTTGTCCACTATGTTTGAAAGGCCGCAACCACTGACCTAGTATTCGAACGTCGGCGTATCAGATCAGTGGAATCATTCAAATTCGATATCCCCATCATTGGCCAAGAAATCCATGAGGTTGTGATGGCGTACACCATCACGTTGCAAGGGAAGCTGGTCAAGAGTGAACAAATACTGCGGGAAACCATCACGTATGAACGTAAACGGTCGATACTCACGCTCTTCGACCGATGGGTCAAGAACACTCATTGAAACTTGAATATATGCATATCGTCCACGTTTGCGAACGATGAAATCACACTCCAGCTTACCGATGCGCCCAACGCTAACCTCATACCCCTTAGCACGCAGATGCAAATACAATGCATTCTCCAAAGCCGGCCCATAGCTCAGTCTTACATCGATGTTGCGCGCAAAATATACGCCTGGATCAGCAATATAGTACTTCTCACCACCGCGTAATGATCTGCGTGATTTCAGATCAAAGCGAGGACATTTGTATATGACCTTTGCGTTTTCGAGCATACGCACATACTTGGCAAGAGTTTCTCGTTTTATAATCACGTGCTCGCTGTGCTGCAGATACTGAGCAATGCGGGTCAGATTTGTGGGAGACGCATAGTTGTTGATTAGATACGTTTGCACACGGTTGAATGAATCCCGATTCGAGATGCGGCTACGGGCAGTGATGTCTTTGTCAAAAATCTGCTGAATCACATCCTGAACATACATGGCCTTTGCATCAGGATCGCTGTATTCCAGCGCCTTTGGAAACCCGCCATAGGTGAGGTAATCGTTAAATGACAGCATGTCAGCATTACTTGAAATCCCAATGAAGCTTTTCATACCAAGATATTCGCCATACGAGAGGGTATACATCTCCAGCTCTACGTATCGCCCGGTAAGTTTGGTTGCCAATTCGCCAGACAACAGATAAGAATTCGACCCGGTTATAAAGATAGAAAACCGACCGTCCTCACGATAAGCGTTGACTACGTTCTCGAAACCACTGACGTTCTGTACTTCGTCAATGAAAAGGTAGACGAATCCTTCATCAGGAATCCGCGATTCGATGGCCGCATCAAGCTGATCCGCGGTGGTTACTTTGCGGAGTTCCCTACTATCCAGATTCAGCATAATGATATTCCGCCCGTCGACACCGCGATTCCTAAGCTCATCTGCGACGCATGCCATCAACGATGATTTGCCGCATCTGCGAATGCCTGTGATCACCTTTATTAACCCAGCATCATCATAGAAAGGACGGAGTCGCTCCAAGTATCGTTCGCGCGGGTATAACGCCATGGCATATTCCTCTTCTGCATGTACAGTCTTGGTTAAACGTGTTTTCCGGGGGTATAAATCGCATTTTTTTCAATAATACCCCCCGGAAACACCCCAGGAAAGCACAATAACGACTTCTACGATGAGTTTCAGCCGCAATACGCTGATAGATGCTACGCCGTAATTATGCCATCAGCATTCTTACGCAAAACATCGAACCGTATTAGGGGTTGCGAAAGGTCGATATACGTCCGAACAAGCGAAATCGGCACAATGATTACAGGGCTACTATGGAAGTATGAAAATCATACTGAGGGTGATAGTCAGTCTTGTCCTGCTTATTGGTGCGGTATATGGGTTCTTTGTCCATTCGTTTTGGATAATGCTGATGTTCAGCCTCGCCGCGGTGTTTAATCTGCTGATTCCGGCTTTAATGAGCAAGCAGTATAAAGAGTTCAGAGAGAATCTGAAGTATGGCTCCTCTAGTGGAAGCTCCTCCAGTGGAAGCTCTTCCAGTGGGAGCTCTTCCAGTGGGAGCTCTTCCGGTGGAAGCGGCCCTCTCCGTAGAAGCGGCCCACATGTGATTGTGTCGACCAATGGACGGATCCGATATTCATATAGCACAAAGGGACTGAGCAAATGCCCGTACTGCAATCAGCCGATTGAATACGGCGAAGGCGTGCTATGCGATGAGTGCAATAGTCTTTTTCATGAAAGCTGCATTCGAGGCTACGCTTACAATGATCCCGACAAACCGCTGTGCCCGTATTGCTATTCAAGGATCCTTAACAGTTACTGAACGCCATATAGCCACATACAGGCATCGCAATCAGGCGTCAGCCGATGCGACCGCCTCTCAGCCGATGTCGATGGGGGTGCCAGTCGGGATTTGCTGGCGGAACCACGCCGCATCGGCTACAGTGAGGCGCACACATCCGTGGGACGCAGGCTGTCCGAGCTTCTCGGCTTCGGAAACGATCCAGTTGCCGTTGGCGTCCGTCGGCACACTGTGGAACAGGTAAGTGCCGCCGATGAATCCGACCCAGTCGCGCGCACCCATCTGCTCGTTCGGATTGTAGAATGAATCACCCCGCAGACCATTGATGTAATACCGCCCGTGCGGCGTGGCATCATCCACACCGGTGCTGGCCTTCATCACATAGATGTCTTGACCGTTGCTCATCACGTGCACTTGCTGTTCGGCAAGGCTGACGTGGACGCTGAGATTCGGATAATCGGCAAGATTCGGTTGAGAGCCGGTCGGATTCATCCAAGCGGCGTTGTTGGCTGCCTGTTCAGCCTGCAACTTAGCCTGCTCGGCTTGTTGCCTTGCCTGTTCCTCTTGAAGTTTTGCCGCTTCAGCTTGCTTCTTGGCTTCCTCGGCGGCCTTCGCCTGTGCCTCACGTTCCGCGATAATCTTGGCATTGGGAGCCGGCGCGTTCGTCTTGGCTACGGACGCAGGAAGCGGGACGGCCTTCGCCGGCTTATCCACAACCATGGGAATGGAGGCATCCTCCGCCTCGGCCGTGACGTTGTTCATATTCATCGTTCCGGCCCCAATGGCCAGTACCAGCATCAGGCCTACCACGCCGACTGATGTGTTCCTGACCAGTGCCGCGCTGTTGTCACGATTCTTGATGTGCCGCCCCGACACGTTGCCCGTAAATCCCATCATCATCTGCCTTCATCGGGCCACCACCGCACCCGCTTCTCTCTATGCTATGCATAGGATACCTCGCCGCAATAACAAGCAGTCTCGAACCTCCAAATGATCGCCGCTCACAGATCAGTGTCAGTCGGCACTCCAATCACAGCAAACGACCATGCCGGTACCAGCAAGCATCCATTCGCAGGAATAGTAATGAACGAATTTTCCGGTGCGGAGGGCGCATCTTCCCCCTGCTTCCCTGCATCCGATCGCTCTGCACACAGCAAAGTCATCGAAGCCTTTACCGGCAACCCAGCAGTGGAATCCATTCGACACCCGTCACCATTGGGCTCAAAAATACTTCAGGGTTTGTATTGGTGAGAAATAGTGGGAACCAAGTGAGAACCAAGTGAGAACTAGTGAAAAAATCGTTGTACAAAATATTGGTATATGAATCTATAGTAAATTGAATGCGAGATAAGGGGCTGCCTCGCAACGTGAACAAGGCAGCCCCTTGTGCGATTGGTAGAATCGAGCTCAATCGGCGCTCTGCCGACTATTTCAGATTAACGCTCTGCACTGCACGACACGCAATATCACACCCACTTGGAACCGTCAGCTTTGGACTGCTCGGGCACCAGGAGATTGAGGATGCGATCCATGTCCTCCGGCGAGGAGAACACAATCTCGATGCGTCCATGCTGCTGCGTGCCCTTGATGGATACTTTCGTGTCGAAATGGTTCTCCAGACTCTGCTGGACAGCCGATCCCAGCCATGGATTGGTCTTCGACTTCTTCGGTTTCTTCGGCTGCTCACCCGAGGCGATCTTCATCGCGACGATCTCCTCAGTGCTGCGCACCGACAATCCTTCGGCAATGATGCGCGACGCCAGCTTGTCCATCTCTTCGGGATCAGTCAATCCCAGCAATGCTCGCGCATGTCCAGAAGACAATACGCCGGCCGCAACCTTCTTCTGCACGGTGGCAGGCAGGTTGAGCAATCGGAGCATATTGGCAATCTGCGGACGGGACTTCGACACCGATTTCGACAGCTGCGCCTGAGTCAGACCGAACTCGTCGATCATCTGCTGGTATGCGGCAGCCTCTTCGAGAGGGTTCAGCGCCACGCGATGCAGGTTTTCCAGCAACGCATCGCGGAGCATATCGTCGTCCGCTGTGGTCTTGACGATTGCCGGAATGGTCTCCAGCCCAGCGAGCTGGGAGGCGCGCCAACGCCGCTCACCCATAATCAACTCATAGGGGCTATCCAAATGGCCGGCGAATGGATTGGCAGCGGCATCGCCATCGTGCGGCTCATGGTGCTGCTTCGCCTCGGCAATCTGAGAGGCCGGACGCTTGCGCACCACAATCGGCTGCAAAATGCCGACTTCCTTGATAGAAGCGGCCAGTTCGTTCAGATCGTCCTCATCAAAGATGGTACGAGGCTGGTGGGCATTCGGACCGATTTCGCTGAGCTTGAGCTCAGCGAGGTAGCCGCCCTCCACAGGCTTCAGCTCCGGCTTCTCCTCGTCGCCGCTCTTGCCCTTTGCCGTATCAGCATTGTTCTTGGCGGAACTAACTGCTGCTGCAGCAGATGTTTCACGTGAAACATGCTTGCTCGCAGTTCCGGACAGCGAGGTTGATTCAACCCCGCTCAGCTGCGGCTGCGGCGTATCAGCACCAAAGAACAAGTCGCTCGGGTGGGCGATATCATCCAACGCTGGCATGGCGGCACGTTTCGCCATGTTCTTTTTCACATTGGTTGACGGCTTGCCCTTGATTGCAGCCGGGGTGGCAGCAGATGCTAGCACCTTGGAAGCCGACTTGGTTTCGGCGACCTTCTTGGCGGCTTCTTCCGGATTCACCTTCTTCTCGGTATCCTTCTTGGTGTGCTCGGCAGAGTCCTCCCCCGGGAGATCAGGAAATAGAGCGCCGAGACCTTTGCCCAGTCGTGATTTCGATGCCATTACTTCCTCCTCGCATCAATCGCGTCAAGTACATGCTGGGAGCGTCCAGCGATTTCCAATGCCGCTTCGCTATAGGCGATGGCCCCAAGACCACGGGGGTCATAGGCAATCACGGATTGTGAGAAACTTGGCGCTTCGGAAATCTTCACCGATCGTGGAATTGTGGTGTCCAGAACGATATTGGGATAGTGGCCCTTGACTTCGTTGAACACTTCCCTACTCAGCAACGTGCGTCGATCGAACATGGTGACCAGCATGGTGGATACCAGCAGTACGGGATTGAAATGATCCTGAACCAATCCGATGGTATTGATCAACTGTCCGAGACCTTCAAGTGCATAGTATTCCGCTTGGATAGGAATCAGCATTTCTGTGACCGCGCACATCGCATTGATCACCAGCAGGCCCAGGCTAGGCGGGCAGTCGATGAACACGTAATCATAGTGCTTATCCGACTGGCGTAGATACAGGTCTAGCGCTTCCTTCAGCAAAGTATTACGGTTCGGCAGATCGGCGACTTCCAATTCGGCACCGCTCAAATCGATGGATGCAGGTACCACATCCAGATTGGGGAAATCAGGGCAGACGCTCAGCACATCTTGAATCGGCTTGCGTCCTTCAAGAACATCGTAAGTCGAGGGATCTCCTGAAGCATGGGGTACGCCCAATGCCGTGGAAGCGTTGCCCTGGGGATCCATATCGATGACCAATACTTGAGCGCCATATTTCGCCAGTGCAGCAGCAAGGTTGACTGTCGACGTGGTCTTGCCCACTCCCCCCTTCTGATTAGCGACTGCTATCAGACGGGTACGCTTCGGCTTGGGGAATGTGGCGTTCTGAAGGGCCTCATAACGAGAGCTTTCGTCAGCCATCTGCGTGCCGAGGCCCGAATCCTGCCCTTCAAAGATACGATGAAGAGTTTCAGAAGCTGTTTCGATAGCTTCCTCGTGATGATCCTTCTTGGCCATCAATCCTCCTTGCAATATGTATGTTCCAAGTCTTGCTATCCGCATGGACAGTCTTTGAGTTATCCACCATGTGCAAAACTATTGTGGATAACTGTGGATAACCACAGTCGCTATACCATGAAAATAGCAAATCACACCAATCAAAACCCTTGATTTATCAACGTTTTTGGTATTGTCCACAACTCATGCCGAAAAATGTGGATAACTTTTTGTTCGATGCAAAATGTGGATAAGTTAAGTATCCACATATTTGCTGATTGCCTGTACTCAGCTGCTCCAGAATGGATTCCAATCCTTAATAATCCCCTCCCAGTCCTCGTTCGATGAAAGCAACTAGTATGCCTCATCGTAAGGTCGTTTATTAAGCCACTACCCCTCAGTCCGCTTCGCGGGCCAGCTCGTTCTGCAATTACAGACACGCTTCGCGCGCGGTATGCCAGCTCGCCTGTCAGCTCGCACAGCACCTGCAAACAGCTCCGCTGTTTGCTTTACGGTGCTGTCCTCACAAGGGGAGCCAACAACAACATCAACGAACATTGGCGCTGGATAGGATAGGACATCGCATCGATTTATGTACAGCAGAGCGTTATCGTTTATCCACAATCACCACATGTGTCGATTCCAGTCCTGGACCAACTTCTGCTTCGACGACGCGAGGATTGCGACCTCCATATCGGTTGATCTGATCTTTCGCTTTATCGAGTTCAGCCTGAGCGGAACGACCCTTCAAAGCGATCAGCTGACCCGATGGTTTCAACAGGGGCAGTGTCCAACCGGATAACTTGGTCATAGGCGCCACCGCACGACAGGTGACTACTGCAAAAGGATGCAGCGTGTGCTTCCGAACCTGAGCAATGACTTCATCTGAACGGCTTCGCACTATTGTGACGTTATCCAACTCCATGAGCTCCACGCATTCGCTCAACCATTCGACACGACGTTCCATGGGTTCAATCAGCGTAAAGCGATGATCAGGCAAACATGCGGCAGCAACCAAGCCAGGAAAACCGCCACCACTACCGACATCGGCCACCGTTTTGAATCTGTCCTGAGCAGTGGATCGCATGACGTACGGAACTATGGCAGCTGAATTGAGGATATGACGCTCCCAGATAATATCGACATCCCTAGGGCCAATCAGTCCACGCGGCTCGCCTTCCTGTTCGAGCTTGTCATGAAAACGCTCGAGTCGAGGCAATGCATCGCCGAGCACCTGTTCAAGTACTGGCGAACCATTAAGGGCATCTGCCATACGACATTCCTTCTCTCTGTTTCACGTGAAACAACAATCAGACTCATCGGCTTGGCAAGAAATCCACAGCCTAAAACACGGTCTGATTCAGACACCATGACTATGCAATGACCGTGTCCTGATCGTAATCTTCGGTACCGTCCTCAGCATCGTCTTCGGACTTCCGAAGATATACAGTGACAAAACGATTCGGTTCCTCACCATGCGAACGGGATTTCAGACCCTCTTCGCGCACGACATCATGGACGACCTTACGCTCGAAGGAATTCATGGGCTTGAGGTCGACCGCCTCGCCGGATTCCTTTACTGCATCCACAGCATCGAGAGCGATATCACGAAGTTTCTGACGCTTCCGCTTGAGGAAGCCATCAACATCGACAATCAAGTGGGATCGCTCACCGGTCTTCTGCTGGACAGCGAGACGAGTCAGCTGTTGCAGTGCATCAACCACTTCCCCGTTACGTCCGATCAGGTTCTTGATATCGGTGTCGTCATCCGCAACAATCTGCACCGTCGGACGATTGTTGCGGATACCCATTTCGATATCGCCTTCATAGTCGGCGATATCAAGCAGACCTTCAAGATAATCAGCGGCGATGTCAGCCTCTTCGTTGAGCTGATCAATCGTCTTCTCGTCATCCTGTGCCATGCGATACTCCTTCTAGCAGATACTGATTTACAAGTCTAACGTGTTCAGGGTAAATACCCGTAGAGTGTCGAACGTGCTCCATGTTTCACGTGAAACATGGAGCACGTTCGACATATGATGAATTACTACTTCCGCTTCCGCTTGCGCTGCGGCTGGGCGCGCTGATATCCCTTGGCGTCACGGCGCTCGGCCGCTTCCTTCGCCTTCTGCAGTTCCTCTTCTTCGAGGGAAGGCAAACCGGCCTTGGCGCGACGTTCATTCTCATGGCGATAATCACGCTTTTCCTTATCCTCGGCAGCCGGGGAACCCGGAGTCGGGAAATACATGACCTGCCAGAACGTACGAACCAAGTTGCACACGTTGTTCGTCAACCAATAGACCAGCACGGCGAAGGGCATGGTGACACCGGAGAAGATGTACATCACCGGGAAGAGCCACAGCATCATCTTCTGCATGCTCTCCGCCTGCTTGTTCATCGAAGCGGTAGGCGTGTTGCGCTTCATGCTGAAGTAGGTCGTGAACCACAGGCAGAAGCACATCAGCGCCACGAAGATGCCGATGACGACTTTGCCTGCGATGTCTGCGGAGTTGAAGTTGTCGGTGACGCTGACGATGCCGAACACATCGGTCTGCGTGAATTGCTGGGCGGTGGCCTGATCAAACGCGCCCAGCGACTCCTTTTTCACGCCACTGGCGATGTACGGAATGGCCGAAAGCGTATAGAACATGGACATGAACACCGGGCTCTGGATGAGCAACGGCAGGCAGGACCCGGCCGGATTGGCATCGTTGTCCTGGTAGAGCTTCATCATTTCGCGACTCATGGCTTCCTTGGAAGCCTGATCGGTCTTGCCCTTGTACTTGTTCTGGATGCGCTGCATCTTAGGAGCCAACGCCTGCATCTTGCGCATCGACTTGATCTGCTTATAGAACAGCGGGAAGATGCATGCCTGAACGACCAGCACCAGAGCGATGACCGCGAGCACCCAGGAGACACCGACCTCGTTCATGCCAAGCAGCACGAAGAAATCATGAACGATTTTGAGAATCCAGGTCTGCAGCCACTCGACAGGGGTCAGAATCTTGTAGAAGAACCCCCAGAACCCGCTATCGAGGAAGAATTGGTTTTGGTTGATCATCGTTGGGCCTCTCCTTGGGTTGTGGCCAATGGTGTCAGTCGAGGCTCCTCATGAGCCTTCGACCACGAAAATCTGTAAAAAATCGAGTAACGCTGCGGCACGTCGTCTATTCCCCCGCGACTCCACGGCCTGCAGCGAAGCAATCGCAGCACAGCGAGCACTCCCCCTTTGAAAGCCCCATACCGTTCGATTGCCTCAATGGTGTAATTCGAGCATGACGGATAATACTTGCAACAAGGCGGCGTATTCGCTGAAATGTGACGTTGGTACCAACGCACACCGCGAATCATCACCGCCTTGATGGAAGTAGACATGTCACTTCGCCTTATATGCCACGGCAGCAAAGCACTTTGCGATCTGCTGATCCAAAGAAGCGAACGAGGCAGTTGCCGCGCTTGGCTTGGCGCGCAATACGATATCGCACTGTTCCGGGAGTTGGTGCTCGTGCATCCTGGCCAGGACTCGGAACCTACGCTTCACCGTATTACGGGTAACCGCTTTGCCGACGGATTTAGAGACGGCCAAACCCAGGCGACGATGATTCGCCTGGTCGTCATGCTGCTCATCGGGCACCAAATAGTGCACGACGATATCTCGGCCACCGACTTTGCGCCTGCGCTTCAGCACGGACACAAAATCACGATGGCTTTTCAGCCGCTCCACCTCGACTATGCCGCTGTGGTAATGATCGATGGGATCAGGCGGACAGGGACTTGCGGCCCTTGGCGCGACGGCGGTTGATCACCGCGCGGCCGGAACGGGTGCGCATGCGCAGACGGAAGCCGTGCTTCATGTGGCGACGACGGTTGTTCGGCTGGAACGTCCTCTTCATAATCAATGCTCCTAGGTCTATTTGGCAACGCTTCGCGCTGCCCTCACGTGAGTCAAGCTATACCAACCTACTCTCAACCCTGCCCACAAGTCAAAACAGCGGATGAGTTTTCACATTTCGACACAACCATCACAACACGCCGTGGGCTCGATAATGGCGTAATATCAACCATTCCGCCAGAATAGTTATCCACAAATTACATCTATGTTATTCACAATCGAGCATTTCCAACACGCAACGCGGTGGATAACTTCCGCGGATAGTAGTAAACATGTCCTATTGTATCCATGTACGCACGAGCAAGAAGAAGGGGTCTGTATGGCTGGTTCATCTGCCGACCCCGCGGTCGAAGCTGCCCGCATCTGGTCGGACACTCTCACCATACTCAAACACAGCTCGTCGCTGACTCCCCGTGAAAAAGGATGGCTCGAGGGAGTGATTCCCGAGGGCGTGTTCGGCCCGACCATTGTGTTATGCGTGGATTCCAATGACACGTTGCAGGCCATTCAGGGCAATCTCAACGAGCAGTTGCTGCAGGCGTTGCAGAACGTAACCGGGACCACCATGTTCCCGGCATTCAAAGTCGCGCCTAAGATGACGCCGAAACCCAAGCCTGCGCCCAAGCCGAAGGCTCCCCATCGCAGGGATGCCTCCCCGACGGTCAAACAGTTCGGCCAGACCCCGTATGGCGCCAAGCAGCCTGAGGTTGCACCCCAACCCGAGCCGCAATTCGTTCCCGCGCCGGTGAATGAGCCCCGTTATCCGGTAGGCGGTCAGAAGATGAACCGCGACCCGGAGACGCATCTCAATAAGAACTTCACGTTCGATTCGTTCGTGCCCGGCGATTCCAACCGGTTCGCACGTACCGTGGCATTGGCGGTGGCCGAAGGCTCCGGACAGGATTTCAACCCGTTGTGTATCTATGGCGGGTCTGGTCTGGGCAAGACCCACCTGCTCAACGCCATCGGCAACTACGCCCTGGTCAAGGACCCCAGTCTCAAGGTCCGGTACGTCACGTCCGAGGAATTCACCAACGAATTCATCGACGCGCTGCAGAACCCGAACCAGAGCCAGGGCCAAATCGCCGCATTCAACCGTCGCTACCGCGAGGTCGACGTGCTGCTCATCGACGACATCCAGTTCCTCGGCGGCAAGGAAGCGACCCTCGACCAGTTCTTCCATACGTTCAACGCGTTGCATCAGGCGAATAAGCGTATCGTCATCGCCTCTGATGTGGCGCCGAAGAATCTCAAGGGATTCGAGGCGCGCCTGATCTCCCGTTTCGAATCCGGTCTGACCGTCGACGTCAAGCCGCCGGATCTTGAGACCCGAATCGCCATTTTGCGCATGATCGCCTCGATCAACGGCTCGAAGATCCCCAGTGACGTGCTCGACCTCATCGCCGAACGATTCACCGAGAACATCCGCGAGCTCGAAGGCGCGTTGACCCGTGTCACCGCCGTCGCATCGCTGAGCAACCAGCCGGTCACCCGCGCCCTGGCCGAGCAGACGCTTCAGGACTTCTTCACCACCGACGTGGAGATCAAGCCCACCGACATCATCGGCCAGGTCGCCAAGTACTTCCACCTGACCTTCGACGACCTTGTCGGACGCTCGCGAACCAAGAACGTGGCCCTTGCACGCCAGATCGCCATGTATCTGGCCCGCGAAATGACCAGTATGAGCCTTCTCGATATCGGCGAGGTGTTCGGCGGCCGCGATCACACCACAGTGATGCACGCCTACACGCGTGTGAGCGACGAAATGCAGCAGAAACAGGAGATCTACACCTACGTCACGGAACTCACCGTGCGCCTGAAGCAGAACAGCGACAAGTAAGGCACCCGGAACCAATCCGGGAGAATCCGTCTGAGCGACCAAAAACGGCACTTTTGGGGACTGAGGTCTCGAAAAGTGCCGTTTTTCGTCTTCAGAATCGATTCTGCGAGTTGAGTACAAGCCCTCGCAAGACGGGCTTGTGGCCTGCGAAGGTTCGTTGACTAATCGACTACCCCTCAGTCCCGCTTCGCGGGCCAGCTCGTCCTGCAATCAGGGACGCGCTTCGCGCGCGGTTTGCCAGCTCGCCTGTCGGCTCGCACAACACCTACAAACAACTCTGCTGTTTGCTTTACGGTGCTGTCCTGACAAGGGGAGCTGGCAAAAGCAACGAACTACAAACGCGCTGGGCGGCCGCTCCAATGCCTTGTATGCCGATAACTCACAAGCATCCGTTCGCATGGCACTGGTGCCTTCCCTACGGCCACAGGGGACGAACATCACGCTATCCGGGAGAATGCGTTTCAGCGAACGTTTTCGGCACTTCGCGCAACCCGGTTCCGAAAACCCTCGAAAACGGTCTCCAGGATCGATTCTGCTCGACGCCGAAGGGCCCAACACGCCGTGCGCACGCGAAAAACGCGGCGAAGTTATCCACATAGTTATTCACAAATGTGGGTAAACTCTGCGGATAACTCGTGGATTACCCCCAAAATAGCGGTGGATAAGTCGTGCACAAGTGCCACCTCGATGTGGATAACCAAAAACCGGCATTTCCGGTGTGGATAACTTGGCGATTTATCCACATGCTATGCAGAAGTTATCCACATTGTGCACATAGTTATCAACCGTTGCGGCAGAAGCCCTGCGAGCACTTATCCACACTATCCACCGCGCTTATTATGGCGATTACTTACTCAGTACTTAGAAGGGCATCATCAGCACAGTAATCGGCGAGCACTGCTCCACATCGACTTAGCCGTTCACCGGCTAGAATGTTCTTCAGCGAAATCAGACGAAGGGAAACCCATATGAAAGTCGAAATCGATACCGCAGCCTTGGCCGACGCCGCAGCCTGGACGTCTCGCGTCATCGACGCTCGACCCTCGAACCCGATTCTGGCTGGCGTCCGGCTGGAAGCCGTCGACGGCACACTCCAGTTCTCGGCCTTCAACTACGAAATCTCGGCACGTCACCACATCGAAGCCGGCGTCGACGAACCCGGTTCCGTACTGGTCCTCGGCAAGCTGTTGGCGGATATCACCAAGTCGCTGCGCTCCGAGAAGACTTACATGTCCACCACCGACTCGACACTGACCATCAGCGCAGGCAAGTCGACGTTCACGCTGCAACTCATGCCCGATACCGAGTACCCTGACCTGCCCGTCGTGCCCGCAGCCCTCGGCCAGGTAGACGCACCGACCTTCGTGCAGGCCGTCAACCAGGCGTCGGTCGCGGTCTCCCGCGAGGAGAACCGCCCGGTGCTCACCGGTGTGCGCATGCAGTTCCGTGGCGACAAGGTCGTGCTGACCTCCACCGACCGTTTCCGTCTGGCCCGCGCCACCTTCACCTGGAGCCCGGTGAACCCGGATGTGGACACGACCACGCTGGTCCGCGGTTCGCTGCTCAAGGATGTGGCCCGTTCGCTGGACGAGCACCAGAACATCCGCCTTGACTTCGACGCCGACAATCCGACTCTGCTGGGCTTCGAAAACGCCGGCCGCGTGTCCACCTCCCAGCTCATCGATGGTGAATTCCCGGCAGTCGACCGCCTGTTCGCCGACGAATACCCGATTCAGGCCGTGGTGAACAAGCAGGATCTGCTCGATGCCATCACCCGCGTGGCTCTGGTAGCCGAACGCAACGCCCCGATCCGCATGGTCTTCTCCGGCCAGGAAGTGGCGCTGTCCGCCGGCTCCGCGGATGAGGCCCAGGCCAACGAAACGCTCGACATCGATATGGACGGCGACGACATCACCGTGGCGTTCAACCCCTCCTACCTCAAGGAAGGCCTGTCCGCCATCGCCGAACCGTTCGTGCGCATCAAAATGACCACCCCGGTCAAGCCGGTGGAGTTCAACGGCCAGCAGGAAGCCGATTCCGACGAATCGATGGACTACCGGTACCTGCTCGTGCCGATGCGCTTCAACAGCTGAACCCATAGGACCGCGATCCGGTAACCCCTAGTGGTCCGTCTCACTAGTAATTGAGCACTGCGTCTCTTGTCTCTCCCCCAGTCAGCTTCGCTGACAGCCCCCTCGTCAGAGGGGGCCAACACCACTCAGACAATTACGAGATAAACCCCTAGGAATCGACCATCATCCGATGTACATTTCGCGACTTGCACTCGACCACTACCGCTCCTGGAGCCAGGTAGTGGTCGATTTCGTACCGGGCGTGAACCTGATCATCGGCAACAACGGCCTGGGGAAGACCAATATCGTCGAGGCCGTGGAGGTGCTGTCCACCGGATCCAGCCATCGCACCTCCAGCACCCTGCCGCTCATCGAGCGCGGACAGACGACCGCCACCATCCGCGCAAACGTGGTCGACGTTGCCGGCGAGCACGGCGTCGACGGTCAGGACCAGTCGACTGTCACCGAACACGTCACCACATACGAGGCCTCCATCCATGCGCGCGGGGCGAATCGGGCCCGCGTGAATTCCGGCTCGTCGATGTACCTGCGCGACATCATCGGACAGATTCCCTCGGTATCGTTCACGCCGGAGGACCAGCGGCTGATCTCCGGCGACCCGGCCGCGCGCAGGACCTTCCTCAATCAGGCCGGCGCGCTGCTTGAACCCGGATATCTGGCGGCATTGCAACAGTTCACGCGCATCGGCAAGCAGCGCGCCACCCTGCTCAAGCAGCTGGGCGCGAACCAGAACGCCGGACAGCCGGTGGACGCCGTGCTCAGCGGTCTGGAGATCTGGACCGGACAGTTCATCGAAGCCGGCATCGCGATCACCCGCATGCGTCGGCATTTGATAGCGCTGCTCGCCGAACCGTTCGCGCGGATCTATCGCGATCTCGCCGGCGACACCGAACAGGTGAGCCTAGGGTATCTGCCATCGTTCGACGAAGTACTGATCTTCGATGAGCCTCATCAGGCGATCAGCGAGCATTTCCAACGCATCTACCCCGGCGAAGTGGCTCGCGGGGTGAACCTCATCGGTCCGCAGCGCGACGACCTGAGCCTCGAACTGTTCGACATGCCCGCCAAGGAATTCGCATCCAACGGCGAGATGTGGACCATTGCTTTGGCGCTGAAAATGGCGTTGTTCCAGGTCATTCAGGACAGGCTCGGAACCCGGCCAATCGTGATTCTCGATGATGTGTTCGCGCAGTTGGACGACAGCCGGCGCGCGCAGATCCTTGATTTCGCCGCCCGGCAGGATCAGACGCTGATCACCGTGGCCGCGGAAGGCGATGCTCCGGAGGCGGCCACGCGCGAGGGGCGCGCGCATGTGATCGATGTCGCCGCGCTGAAAGCGCAGTATGACGCCTTCGCCCAGTCGCTTCAAGAGTCGCTGCAGCAGTCGATTGCAGCGCGGTCGGGGGATACTGCGCTTGCGGACGATGCCTCGCTGCTGAGCGATACCGCGGCGTCAGCGGCTCCGGCCGCCGACGCCGCATCTCACGCCGCTGATACCGGTGAATCGGGGCCACGATGACGCCGCCGGTGGCTTTCGCCCTGCACCTTGACCAGACCAAGCTCGCCGCCGAGGTATTCGAGCAGATCTCGCATCGTGGCGCGTTGCTCAAGGACCGGCGCCGGCGGCGTGAGGAAGCCGTCGAGAACTTCGGCAAACCCGGACGCGACCCAATCGAGCTCGGCGACGTGATGTCCACCATCGCGGGTGATGGCGTCTGGAGCATGAACCTGAAACTGGCGCAACTGCGCACCCATTGGGACCAGGTGGTGGGCGAAGGCGTCGCCAAGCATACGGCGGTGGCCGACTTCACGAATGGCGTGCTGACGATACGCGCGGAATCGACCATCTGGGCCACGCAGCTGACCTATCTCATCCCCCAGCTGACCGAAACGATCCGGGGCAATCTCAAAGGACTGACCATCAACGAGATCCGCGTCACCGGTCCGGCCGTCGGCTATTCGCGCAAATGGGCGCGGCGGAAGTAAGCGCGTGGATGGTGGATTCGGCAAGGGTGGGCTTGGACCTCGAACCCGCAGAAGGCTCGCTATGGCGCTCGTCGTGCTAAACGAGTAAAATCTCATGAAGTATGGTCAAACGGCTAGAAGAGCCCTTTATGGGCGTCTTACAGCATATCGCTTCAGCAATAGACGATATTTGCGAGGTTGACCGGTAGTTACGGAAGGAAGCCTGTTGGCAGACGAAACCAGCAAAGAGGAGCAGCTGAAGGCGGCTGCGGAGCATATCAACACTGCGGAACTCACCGAGGGAGAACTTGACGAATCCATGGCCCCCGAACATTACGAGGCCTCTGATCTGAGAGTGCTCGAAGGACTGGAAGCCGTGCGTATCCGCCCGGGTATGTACATCGGCTCCACCGGCCCGCGCGGCCTGCACCATCTGGTCTACGAGATCGTCGACAACTCGGTCGACGAAGCATTGGCCGGATACGCCAGCCACATCGAAGTCACCATCCTGCCGGACAACGGCATCCGCGTGGTGGACGACGGTCGAGGCATCCCGGTGGACGAGGTGCCCGGCGAAGGCGTCTCCGGCGTGGAAACCGTGATGACCAAGCTGCACGCCGGCGGCAAGTTCGGCGGCGGCGGTTACGCGGTCTCCGGCGGCCTGCACGGCGTCGGTATCTCCGTGGTGAACGCGCTGTCCACCCGAGTGGACATCGAAGTGCGCCGTCAGGGCTTCCACTGGACCCAGACCTACCTCGACCAGCACCCCACCGCACGTCTGAAGCAGGGCGAGCCGATGGCCGAGGGCGAATCCACCGGCACATCCGTGACCTTCTGGGCCGACCCGAAGATCTTCGAGACCACGGTCTACGACTTCGAGACCCTGCGCTCCCGCTTCCAGCAGATGGCCTTCCTCAACAAGGGCCTGAAAATCAGCCTCACCGACCTGCGCGAACCCGATCAGGCCGGCGACGAGGTGGCCGGCGACGATGCGCCGGACGCCGGCGAGACCCATCAGACCGTCACCTACCAGTATGCCAACGGCATCAAGGACTACGTCGACTATCTGGTCAAGGTGCGCAAGGTCAACCCGGTCGAGGACGAGGTCATCAGCTTCGAGGCCGAGGACCTGAAGCTCGGCATCTCCGCCGAACTGGCCATGCAGTGGACCACCGCCTACTCCGAATCGGTGCACACCTTCGCCAACACCATCTCCACCACCGAAGGCGGCACGCACGAGGAAGGCTTCCGTGCGGCGCTGACCTCGCTGGTCAACCGGTACGCGCGCGACAAGGGCATCCTGAAGGACAAGGACGAGAACCTGTCCGGCGACGACGTGCGCGAAGGCCTGACCGCCGTGATCTCCGTGAAGCTCACCAACCCGCAGTTCGAAGGCCAGACCAAGACCAAGCTCGGCAACTCCGAAGCCAAGACCTTCGTCCAGCGCGTGATGACCGATAAGCTCGGCGACTGGTTCGACTCCCATCCCGCCGAGGCCAAGAACATCATCCAGAAGGCCATCGAGGCCTCGCGCGCGCGTCTGGCAGCCAAGAAGGCGCGCGAGAACACCCGCCGCAAGTCGATTTTCGAATCCGCGGGCATGCCGGACAAGCTCAAGGACTGCCAGTCCTCGAACCCCGAAGAGTGCGAGCTGTTCATCGTGGAGGGTGATTCCGCAGGCGGCTCCGCCATCCAGGGCCGCAACCCCATCACCCAGGCCATCCTGCCGCTGCGAGGCAAGATCCTCAACACCGAGCGCGCCAGCCTGGACCGCATGATGAAGTCCGACACCATCGAATCGCTGATCACCGCAGTGGGCGGCGGCTACGGCGAGGACTTCGACATCTCCAAGGTCCGCTACCACAAGGTCATCATCATGGCCGATGCCGATGTGGACGGCGCGCACATCGCCACCCTGAACCTGACGCTGTTCTTCCGCTACATGCGCCCGATGATTACCGCCGGATACGTCTACGTGGCCATGCCGCCGCTGTACCGGCTCAAGTGGACCAAGGGCCCGCACGACTTCGTGTACACCGACGCCGAACGCGACCGTGTGCTCGCCGAGGGCAAGGCGAAGGGCCGCCAGCTGCCCAAGGGCGAAGGCATCCAGCGGTACAAGGGTCTGGGCGAGATGAGCTACCAGGAGCTGTGGGAGACCACCATGGATCCCGAGCACCGCATCCTGAAGCAGGTGCACATCGAGGATGCAGCTGCGGCCGACGAGACCTTCTCGATGCTGATGGGCGACGAAGTGGAGCCCCGCCGCCTGTTCATCCAGCGCAACGCCAAGAACGTCCGCTGGATCGACGCGTGACCGAATCCTCCAACCGCCCTCGTCAGAGGGGGCTACGAGCGGCTTAAGACTTAGACAACTAAAGGAACGATAGAGTGGCAGACGAAAACAACAATATGCCGACGGACGGCGACGGCACCGACGATCAGTTCATGCCGGACGGCTCGATGGAGCCGTTGAGCCCGCAGGAGGCGGACAACACCGACTACGGCCTGATGACCGGCGAACGCATCCAGCGCAAGGATCTGCAGCAGGAGATGCGCGAATCCTATCTGGCGTACGCGCTGTCCGTGATCGTGGAACGCGCGTTGCCGGATGTGCGCGACGGCATGAAGCCCGTGCACCGCCGCGTGGTCTACGCGATGTACGACGGCGGATACCGCCCCGACCGCGGTTACAACAAGTGCTCCCGCGTGGTCGGCGACGTGATGGGTAAGTACCACCCGCACGGCGACGCCGCCATCTACGACACCCTCGTGCGCATGGCCCAGTCCTGGTCGATGCGCTATCTGCTGGTCGACGGTCAGGGCAACTTCGGCTCCCCCGGCGACGATCCGGCCGCGGCCATGCGTTACACCGAATGCCGTATGGCCCCGCTGGCCATGGAAATGGTGCGCGACATCGACAAGGACACCGTCGACTTCGTGCCCAACTACGACGGCAAGACCCAGGAGCCGACAGTACTGCCGGCGCGCTTCCCGAACCTGCTGGTCAATGGTTCCGCCGGCATCGCCGTCGGCATGGCCACCAACATCCCGCCGCACAACATGCGCGAGGTCGCCGAAGGCGTGCATTGGGCGCTCGAACACCCGGACGCGAGTCGCGAGGAGCTGCTCGACAACCTGATCCGCATCATCAAGGGACCGGACTTCCCCACCGGCGCCACCATCCTCGGCCACAAGGGCATCGAACAGGCCTACCGCACCGGCCGCGGCCTGATCACCATGCGCGCGGTGGTCAACACCGAGGAGATCAACGGCCGCATGTGCCTGGTGGTCACCGAGCTGCCGTATCAGGTGAACCCGGACCGTCTGGTCGTCTCCATCCGCGAAGCCGTGCGCGACGGCAAGATCCAGGGCATCGCCGACATGCGCGACGAGACCTCCGGCCGCACCGGCCAGCGCCTCGTGCTGGTCCTCAAGCGCGACGCCGTGCCGAAGGTCGTGCTCAACAACCTGTACAAGCACTCCCAGCTGCAGCAGACGTTCGGCGCGAACATGCTGGCTCTTGTGGACGGCGTGCCTCGCACGCTGAGTCTGGACGCCTTCATCCGCCACTGGGTCGGCCACCAGCTCGACGTCATCGCCCGACGCACCGCGTACCTCAAGCGCGAGGCTGAGGAGCGCGACCACATCCTGCAGGGCTACCTCAAGGCGCTTGACATGCTGGACGAGGTCATCGCCCTCATCCGCGCCTCCGAAGACACCGATGCCGCGCGCACCGGTTTGATGCAGCTGCTCGACATCGACCAGGTGCAGGCGGACGCCATCCTGGCCATGCAGCTGCGCACGCTCACTCGCATGAACCGCGACAAGATCGTCGCCGAGCACGAGGAACTGCAGCGCAAGATCGCCGACTACATCGACATCCTCGCCAAGCCCGAGCGCCAGCGCAAGATCATCGGCGACGAACTCGACGAGATCGTGGCCAAGTACGGCGACGAGCGCCGCACCAAGATCCTGCCGTTCTCCGGCGAGATGAACGTCGAGGACCTGATCGCCGAAGAGAACGTGGTGGTCACCGTCACCCACTCCGGCTTCATCAAGCGCACCAAGGCCGACGAATACCGCGCCCAGCACCGCGGCGGCAAGGGCATCAAGGGCACCAAGCTGCGTGAGGACGACGTGGTGGATCACTTCTTCCTGACCTCCACGCACAACTGGCTGCTGTTCTTCACCAACAAGGGCCGCGTCTACCGGCTCAAGGCCTATGAACTGCCGGAAGGTTCGCGCGACTCCAAGGGCCAGCACGTGGCCAACCTGCTGCAGTTCGCGCCTGACGAGCAGATTCAGGCCGTGCTGTCCATCCCGAACTACGACGTGGCGAAGTACCTGGTGCTCGCCACCCGCTCCGGCAAGGTCAAGAAGACGCCGCTGGCCGAATACGATTCCGCTCGTCAGGGCGGTCTGATCGCCGTGCGCCTGATGACCGACGAGAACGGCGAGAACGCGGACGAGCTGATCGGCGCCGCACTGTGCAACGCCGAGGACGACATCATCCTGGTCTCGCGCCTTGGCATGAGCCTGAAGTTCCAGGCCGACGACGAGCAGCTGCGCCCGATGGGCCGCCAGACCGCCGGCGTGCAGGGCATGAAGTTCCGCGAAGGCGACAGCCTGCTCGCCATGGACGTGGTGCCGGAGGATTCCGACAAGGACCTCTTCGTGGTCACCAACGAGGGCTTCGCCAAGCGCACCGCCATTTCGGAATACCGCCTGCAGGGCCGCAACGGCCTCGGCGTGAAGGCTGTGCAGCTCGTGGAGGGCCGCGGCTCGCTGGTGGGCGCGCTTGTGGTGTCCGAGGACGATCAGGTCATGGCCATCATGAAGTCCGGCAAGGTGATCCGCTCCAATGTGGACGAGGTGAACCGCACCGGCCGCACCACGCAGGGCGTCACCTTCGCCAAGCCGGACAAGGGCGACGAGATCCTGTCCATCGCTCGCAACGAGGAGAAGGACGACGAGGAGGATGAGGGCGAATCTGCCGCTGGGGCTGCCGCCGCACCCGCTGAGGCACCTGCCGTTGAGTCTGCCGAGTCTACTAAGTCTGCTGAAGCGCCTGCTGAGGCTGCCGAATCCGCGCAATCCGAGGAGAATGTGAACAACGCGGACGCCGAGTGAGCGGCGTCCGGAAAAGCTGGTAGCCTCGCTAACAGCAGAGGCTACCGATAGCCTGTAAGGAGAAACGATGAGCGAGAATCTCGAAGGAAACGAGCCGGTCATGCAGCCCGTGGCCCCACCCACAGTCGAACCTGCTGAGCCGTTGATCAGCCCTGCGCAGGGTGCCCCCCGCGTGGCACGTTCCGTGTCCAGCGATCCCGAGGAATCCGCTCTGCCGAACGGCAGCACTCCCACCACCTCGCGTCCGAACGTGCGCCGCACGCCGCGCGCACGCCGCATGAGCCTGTCCCTGACCCGCGTGGACGCCTGGTCCGTGGCCAAGGTGACGTTCATGCTTTCCATCGCCGGCGCCATCATCCAGATCGTCGCCGCCGCGCTGGTATGGGTCATGCTTGACGCCGTCGGCGTTTTCGGACAGATCACCCAGATCGTTTCCAGCACCGGTCTCAACACCGAGGGATTCGACTTGAAGAACGTGTTGTCCCTGACCACCGTGATCTCCGGCGTGACCATCTTCTCCATCATCGAGGTTGTGATTGCCACCCTGCTCACCACGATTATTTCCCTGCTGTATAACGTGGTCAGCACCTTGGTCGGCGGCGTCCACCTGACGCTCGGCGACGACTGAGTTCCTGCCGGTCCGGCGTGTAGATTGAGTCTGGTGAAGCGCCGGCGCAGCCTCGGCGAGCACCTGTTCAAGTGACAATAGATCGGGTGATAATCGATTATCGGAAAAGCGGCCTTTCGGGGCCGCTTTTTGTATGCCCGTGATGGCTTGGATACCTATCAGTGGTTTGGATGCGGTGTCGGTATCTTGACCGCTGTGGCGCTGTGAGCAACGGATAATGGCTGCTGAATTATCGTATTGACGGGAATAATCAAGCCGGGAACCATGGGAATGTTATGGATAACATCCCGCGCGTGCATATTTGCCATAATTTGTAACCGGTCACGCATTGTGGCTATACTTACAACCAACTCGGTGCGCCTAACTGCGAGGAAGGACGCGGGCGCTATTGAGGAGCCAGAAATGGCGTGCGCATTCGTTTGATTGCGCAAACATCAATGAAGAAGAAGCAAGGAGGTTTCTTCAATGACCCAATCCACCCTAAGGCGCCTATTCGCGGGCACAGTCGCCGGCGCGACGCTGTTGTCCGGAATGGCACTGGTGCCGACCGTCGCAGCCTATGCGGACGAGACGACACAAGACACCCCAGCCACCGGCACCTCATATTACGTCGACTGCCAGGCGGCCCCCAATGGCGACGGCACGCAGGACAAGCCGTTCAACTCATTCGCCGCAGCCAACAACGTCACCCTCAAGGCCGGCGACCGACTGCTGTTCAAACGCGGCACCACCTGCACCGGTGAGGATCAGACGGTAGATGGCACCACCATCAAAGCCGCCCTGCGCATCGTGAACACGCGCGGCACCGCCGAAGCCCCGATCGTCATCGGCGATTACGGCGACGCCACAGCCCCCGCACCGAAGCTCGACGGTGCCGGCGTGGCCGATGTGGTCCTGCTGCGCAACAGCGAATACATCACCGTGGAGAACCTCGACATCTCCAATACCGACACCGAAGCGAACTATTACAAATACATGCGCCGTGGCATCACCGCCGAAAACGACAACGCCGGCGAGCTGAACGGCATCATCATCCGCAACAATTCCATCCACGACATTTACGGCGAAAAGCAGAAGGACCTTGGCGGATCCGCGGCAATCCAGCTCGAGAACTACGGCCGCTCCATCCCGGTCGATGGCGCTGACAAAAAGAAGGGCAGCGTCAAATCCGATACCTCCCGTGCCACCCGCTCCTGGTTCAACGACGTGCAGATCGTGGGCAACACCATCACCAACGTGAACCGATCCGGAATCAACATGTCCTCCGACTTCCGCTGCCGCGAGGATGTGGCCTGGGAGTGCGGCGTGAGCGGCTCCACCCGCGACAAGTACCCGTGGACCCCGAACAGGAACCTGTACATCGCATCCAACACGTTGAAGGACATCGGCGGCGACGGCATCGTCGTGCAGATGTCCGATGGCGCAGTGGTGGAGAAGAACTATCTGGAGAACGCGGCAAGCGTCAACGGCCAGGGCTCCAACGCCGGCATCTGGAACTGGAACTCCGACAACACGCTGTTCCAGTTCAACGAGGTGACCAACACCAAGAAGCTGCCCGGCAACAACGACGGCACCACATGGGACTTCGACTACGGCACGCGCAACACCGTATTCCAGTACAACTACAGCCATGACAACGCCGGCGGCGCGGCCCTCGTGTGCGCCTGCACCGACTGGTACAACAATCCGGACGAGATCGGCACGGCGCTCGGCGGCACCTTCCGCTACAACCTGTCCGTCAACGACGGCGTCGCCGCCACGCCACGGGACGACTCCACCGACACCTATCGCACGGTGACGCTCGACGGCATCACCGACATGAACTATTACAACAACACGACCATCCTGCCCAAGGGTGAGAAGGTCACGTTCTCCAACAATGCGCAGAACGCCGGCGTGACGTACAACAACAACGTGATTATCGCGCAGGACGGTACTACGTTGACCGACCAGAACAGCAAGATCAATGACGACGGCTTCCAGATCAACTATGGCAGCAACCTGTACGTCGGCGGCGATCAGACCAAATGGGCCAAGGTCGGCGAGAACGGCAACCAGTACGTCTCCCTGGCTGACTATGTCGCCGCCACCGGACTGGACCTCGAGGCCGTAGCCAAGGGCGATCTGAGCTCGCTCTACTCCGCCAAGGCCACCGATTACGCAGCCGGCAAGGGCCGTGCGATGGCCAGCGACAACTTCCCGTTCGCCATCAGCAACAAGTATCTGACTGGTGACAATGCGCTCAAGACCCTCGACTTCCCGCATGGCTTCGATCACGCCAAGCAGACCTATGGCACCCAGCACGTGGTGTCCGGTTGGTCCGCCCCGGCCGTGGGTGCCTTCCAAGGTGCCGATACCACCGAAACCGGTGCCGTGGGTGACCTGTCCGCAGGCAAGTCCGTGACCATCGACGCGCCCGGCAACGCCACCTTGGAGATCAAGGCCACCACTGCCGGTGACGCCGTGCTCGAAGCCGGACTGGCCAACGATCGCGGATACACCCAGCAGACCACCGGCGAAGGCGAGCAGGTGCTGCACGTGCGCACCTCGTCCGACGTGTCCAAGCTGACCCTGACCAACACCGGCAAGTCCGGTGCGGTCACCGGCATCAGCGTCTCGACCGTATACGACCAGCTGTGGGACGGTTCGTTCGAAAGCATCAACCACGGCAAGGCCAGCCAGCCGAAGAACGGCATCTCGCCGTGGGCGCCGGCCAACCGCGACCATTCGAAGAACCGCGACAACTACAACGACGCCAAGATCAAGCGCTACCGCTCCGACCTCAACCAGCAGAACGCGGTGGTTTCCGGCGAACGAGCCGCCAAGCTCGGCAAGAGCGATGGCGTCTCGTTCACGCAGATCGATCAGCGCAACATCCCTGCACAGCCCGGCAAGACCTATGAACTTGGATTCTGGGTCACCACCGGCGCCAGCAACGACCAGACTTCATCCACGGTGACCGCCACCGTCCGTTCCCGCAAGGAAGGTTCCGGTGCAGGCGGCAACTTCAGCCAGTATGGCACCGTGTTGCTGAACAAGTCGGTGGACGCCGAAACCGCTGATGGCGGCGACAAGGTGTACGTGCGCGGTACGTTCACTGTGCCGTGGGATGTGCCGGCAGACAGCGCCCTGTGGGTCAACATCGCACAGCCTGATC
The DNA here is from genome assembly GCF_006408915.1 of Bifidobacterium sp. UTCIF-1. Classification (NCBI taxonomy): domain Bacteria; kingdom Bacillati; phylum Actinomycetota; class Actinomycetes; order Bifidobacteriales; family Bifidobacteriaceae; genus Bifidobacterium; species Bifidobacterium sp. UTCIF-1. Next base: position 55,973 of record NZ_JFAG01000013.1, on the reverse strand, counting down.
TGGATGATGCCTCCGCTGCCTATGTGGACAACGTGACGCTGGTCGAAACGGCCGCCCCGGTGACGGACATCGCATCCATTGCCGTGACCAAGCAGCCGGCCAAGACCGATTACCAGACCGGCGAGTCCCTGGACGCCGCTGGGCTGGAAGTGACCGCCACCCTGTCTGATGGCACCACCCGTGTGCTTGATCCGTCCGAGTACACCCTGCTTGGCTTCGACTCCTCCAAGGCCGGTGTCGTGCCGGTGACGGTCAAGCTCAACGTGGATGGCAGCAAGATCACCCGCTTCCGTGTGCGTGTGCAGAACGTGACCAACCTGGCATACAAGTTCCGTTCGTCCGCCACTGCGTCCGACGTGCAGACCAAGTGGGGCACCTCCAAGGCTTCGGATGCGTCCGACGGCAATCTGGGCACCAATTGGTCGAACTGGAAGGACAAGTCCGAGAACGCTCCGGCCAATCCGGCGTGGATCAACTGGACCTTTGATCAGGCGTACAAGCTCGGCAATCTGGAGTTCTATGTTGACCAGACCAAGGCCGAGGCCGCACCGGCCCAGTTCCAGGTGCAGTACCTTGGAGAGGATGGCAAATGGGTGGATACCGATCTGATCGGCAAGCCTGACGCCAGCAAGCCCGCCGAGCCTACCGTCCTCGACCTGAGCGGACTGCCCGCCACCAAGGCCATCAGCCTGATCGTCACCCCGGTGGACAACGGCAGCGACTATCCGTACGTGAAGGTGGCCGAAGTGAAGATCTTCCAGGCCGCCGACCCGCTGCCCACACTGGAGTCACTGACCGCCACCGTCAACCCGGAGACCAAGTACACGGAGGGCGACCTGTTCTCCGCAGCCGCTTCCGGTCTCAAGGTGGAAGGTGCGTGGACCGGCGACTACACCGACGAACTGCTGCCCAGCGAGTATACGCTGTCTGCGGCAGACAAGGATGGCAACGCAGTCGATCTCACTCAGCCGCTCCCGGCCGGAGACCTGACCGTGACGGTCGCCGCGGTGGAGAATCCCGAGATCAAGGCCACGTTCGATCTGACGGTCGCCCCCAAGCAGACGCCTGAGCCGGACGTGACCATCACCGGCATCGGCGTGGCCCAGAACCCCAACAAGACCGAATATGCGGTCGGTGAGACGTTCTCCGCCGAGGGCCTGAAGGTGAGCGCCCAGCTCTCCAACGGCAACACGCGCGATTTGGACGACAGCGAGTATGCGACGGCCGCCTTCTTCGACGGTTCCGATCAACCGGTGGATCTGTCCAAGCCGTTCTCCAACGCGGGCACCCTGACGGTGACGCTCACGCTCAAGGCCGACAAGACCATCACCACTACGTTCACGGTGACGGTGAAGGCCAAGGGTGGCGAGCAGCAGCCCGGCCAGCAACCCGGTGGCGACAAGGACAACACCGCCAATCCGAACAAGAAGCCCGCCGCCGATCAGGGTGGCAAGCTGACTGATTCCGGCTCCAGCGTCACCATCGTGGCCGCTGTGGCTGTGGTGCTGATCCTGGCCGGAGGCATCCTCCTGCTCAACCGCCAGCGTCACTGACGCTTCGGGTACGCGGTACGTGGGTAGGTGCGTGCGCAAGTAAGCACCTACGCCAATGAGTACGCGAATAGTGCAAAATACGCACAATATGTGAATGGCTCTCCCTCACCGGGGAGCCATTCTTCGTATATCAGGCGGATTCGCGGCGTTCGATGTGGAATGTCGCGGTGACGCGCTGATGGGGGAGATTGGGTTCGTCATCGATCCGCCTGATCAGCAGATCCACGGACCGCCGGGCGATGTCTTCGATGTCGACGGCCACCGTGGTCAGCGACGGCACCATGGACGCCCCCATTGCGATGCCGTCGAATCCGATGATGGCGATATCGCGCGGCACATCGAGTCCGATATCCTTGAGCCCGCGAATCACGCCGAACGCCACCGTGTCGGTCATGCAGAACAGGGCGTCGCAGTCGCGGATCGTCGATTCATAGGTGTGCACGGCCTGCCGGGCGTCCACGTTATTCCATGGAGTCGGAATGACGCGCGCGGGATTCCACGTCATGCCCAGCTCCTCGAATGCTATTCGGCAGCCGGTGATACGGCGTCCTTTGGTGATGCGACTGTCTTCGAGTGACACCTCGTTCACCGCCGGATTGGCGCCGATGATGCCGATCCGACGCCGCCCGATACCGTGGAGGTAGGTGATCGCTGCCTGCGCGCCGGCCTCACACGGTGTCAGCACGGTATCGATATCGGTCTGCCGACGGTCATCGTCCAGCAGCACGGTCGGTCGATGATTGGACAAGGT
>NZ_JFAG01000013.1:0-53641 GCF_006408915.1 Bifidobacterium sp. UTCIF-1 | reverse complement strand
AAGCTGAACAGCAGCCCGTCGCAGAACTGGTTGGACATGCGCTCGATGATCGAACGTTCGTTGAGCTCGTTGATGCGTGTCTGTTGCACCACCGTCTGGTAGCCGCGCTTCTCGGCCTCTATGGAAACCAGCGAGGCGAGCTGCGACGGATACGGCTGGTCGAGCTCGAAAATCGCCAGTCCGATGGTGCCGAACTCCTTGCCTCTACGACTGGTGGATACGCGCAGGCTGCGCGCGGACAGGCTGGTGGTGTTGAGCCGGTAATGCAGCTTGTCCGCGGCCTCGCGCACGCGCTTGGCGGTTTCCGGAGCAACGTTATCATTACCACGAAGCACGTTGGAAACCGTCATTGCGGAAACGCCGGCTTCGCGTCCGACATCCTTCATGGTGACCATAGAAACTCCTTACCTGCTCACCAATATACGAACATATTGTCATCTCTGCGAATACGATGCAGCACAAACAGTTCTTCGGACAGTACGTGTGAGTACCATTGGTAAAGGATATGAACAAATGCCGAGGCACTATGGGGTGCCGGTGAAAGGAAGCATACGTAACATGACCAGCTCAATGATGGCGGCCGCAGCATTCGATCCGGTCTGGCTTGCCGATCCGCGCGTGTTCGCGGTGAACAGGCTGACCGCGCATTCCAGCCACAAGTACTATGACCACGTGCCGGGCACCGGCGAGACAATGGATCTCAAGCAGAGCCTCGACGGCGAATGGCTGGTATCCATCGCCGATCTTGCCGAGCTTGGAACCGATGCGCTGGCCCAAGCCGAATTCGCGGACGCAGAGTACGACGACTCCTCATATGAGCCAATCGACGTGCCCTCATGCCTTGAAGTCAAAGGCTTCCTCAATCACCAATACGTCAACCAGCAGTACCCTTGGTCCGGCCATGAAGCACCTGAGGCACCCGGCATCCCCGAGCACAATCACATCGCGCTGTACCGGCGTACATTCGCGCCGGAAGCCAAAGTCGCGGCTGCAATAGCCTCCAATAAGCGCGCCGGCGAAACCGGAGAACCGCTCTCCCCCATCACCCTGACCTTTGAAGGCGCATCCACAGCCATCGCCGTCTGGCTCAACGGCGCCTTTGTGGGGTACTCCGAGGATTCCTACACCCCCAGCGAATTCGACGTGACCGCATTGCTGCAGCCGGGCGCGAACACCCTTGCCGTGGCCTGCTTCCAGTACTCCTCCGCCAGCTGGCTCGAAGACCAGGACTTCTGGCGCATGCACGGCCTCTTCCGTTCGGTGGAGCTGGCCGCCCAGCCGTCAGTGCATGTGAACGATCTGCGCATCACCGCCGACTATGACCACGTCAGCGGCGAGGGCGAGCTGAGCATCGACGCCATCGTGCGCAATGCCGCAGGCGCGGCGGCATTCGAAGCGGTGCTGCGCGACGCCGATGGCGCGGAGGTCTGGCGCGAAACCCGTCATGTGAATGATTCGGACACCACCGACATCGCCACTATCGCCGCTGGATTGGCCGGGGAGGCGTCGGGCGAGGGGGATGGCGACGATGGCTTCGATGCCACGCCCGATGCCGTCGTGACATGGAAGGCGAACGTGGGGCAGGTCGCCCCGTGGAGCGCTGAGGAACCCACCCTGTACACGCTGACCGTCACCGCACTGGACGGCGCCGGCCACGTGATCGAAGTCGTGCCGCAGCGCATGGGCTTCCGTCACTTCGCCATCGAAGACGGTCTGATGAAGCTCAACGGCAAGCGCATCGTGTTCCGTGGCGTCAACCGTCACGAATTCGACGCACGTACCGGTCGCACGGTCTCCGAAGCGGTGATGCTGCAGGACATCCGCGAATTCAAGCGGCTGAACATCAACGCCGTACGCACCTGCCACTACCCCAACCAGACCCGCTGGTACGAGCTGTGCGACGAATACGGCATCTACATGATCGACGAAACCAACCTCGAGACCCACGGCACCTGGACGTACGGCGACGGCACATTCCACGCGGAAACCGCCGTGCCAGGCAGCCGCGACGAATGGCGGGCCGCCTGCGTGGACCGCCTCAACAGCATGATGCGCCGCGATTGGAACCATCCGAGCGTGCTGATCTGGTCGCTCGGCAACGAGTCGTTCGGCGGTGACGTGTTCCGCACCATGCGCGACTTCGTGCACGAGACCGACCCCGCGCGCCCGGTGCACTACGAGAGCGTGTACAACGAGCCGGAATACAGCGACGTGACCGACATCATGAGCCGCATGTACGCCAAGCCGGACGAGATCAAGGAACTCTACCTGTTCGGCGAGGGGCAGAAGCCGTACATCTCCTGTGAATACTGCCATTCTATGGGCAACTCCTCCGGTGGTCTGCACCTGTACACCGCGCTCGAGCAGTACCCGAAGTACCAGGGCGGATTCATCTGGGATTACGTGGATCAGGCCCTGTTCCAGCGGCTCGGCGACGGTACCGAGCGGCTTGGATACGGCGGCGACTTCGACGACCGCCCCACCGACTACGAATTCGCCGGCAACGGCATCGTCTTCGCGGATCGCAGTGTGACGCCCAAGGCGCAGGAGGTCAAGCAGCTGTATGCCAACGTGCGCCTGACACCGGACGAAAGCGGCGTGACCATCGTCAACGACAACCTGTTCATCTCGACCGCCGCGTACGTGTTCACCGCTCGCGTGCTGGTGAACGGCGTCGAACGGTGGCATGCGGATTACCGGTTCGACGTGCCGGCCGGCGACACCCAGCGCCTGCCGATCGACTTCCCGCGCGTCACCGATCTGGTACCGCTGACGGGCCGTACCGAAGTCGTGTACGAGGTCGACCAGCGGTTGGCTTCGGCTACTGATTGGGCGCCGGCCGGATATGAGCTGACGTTCGGGCAGTATGTGGCGAGCATGGACTTCGGGGATGGCGAGGGTGCTGGTGCTGGCGTCGGTTCCGGTGTCGGCTCGGCCGCGGGCGCTTCGCCGCTGGCCGTCGTGGCCGAGGACCCCTTCAACGCCGGCATCCACAACGATGCCGCCGAAGCGCTGCTGTCCAAGACCGCGGGCGGACTGGTATCGTACCGTCGCTTCGGCACGGACGGCTTCAGCGGCGGCAAGAGCGGCGAGCCGGATCGCGAAATGGTGATTCGCCGGCCCGCGCTGACCACCTTCCGTGCGTTGGTGGACAACGATCGCGGCAACCAGTCCGGTTTTGATCGCGCCCAATGGTTCGCCGCCGGACGCTACGCGCGCGTGACGAACACCGCCATCGAGCAGGGCGTGGACGGCCTGACCGGCACATACACCTATGAGCTGGCCGACGCCGCGCATACGCCGGTTGTGGTGCGCTACGAGATCGACGCCGCCCTGCGCATCCACCTGACCGCCGAATACCCGGGCGAGGCGGACGCGGCCACCTTGCCAGCGTTCGGCCTCGAATGGATGCTGCCGGCGCAGTACGATCACCTGCGCTTCTACGGTCTGGGACCCGAGGAGACGTACGCGGATCGTCTGCATGGCGCCAAGCTCGGCATTTTCGAGCGGACCGCGGCCGAGGACTTCGCGCCGTACCTGATTCCGCAGGAGACCGGCAACCATGAGGGCGTGCGCTGGGCCGAAATCACCGATGTGCACGGCCGCGGCATGCGCGTCACGGCGGCCGGGCCGGACGCCTCGCCGTTCGCGGTAAGCCTGCTGCCGTACAACTCGCTGATGCTCGAGGACGCCACGCATGCTGACGAGTTGCCGCCGGTGCGTCATACGTTCCTGCGCCTGCTCGCCGCCCAGATGGGCGTCGGCGGCGACGACACCTGGGGCGCGCCCGTGCATCCAGAATTCCAGCTGCAGGCGGACAAGCCGCTGAAGCTCGACGTGACGCTGGAGCTGCTGTAACAGTATGCCGGATTGTGGCCGGGTTTTGGGTTCGGTGGGGACTCCGGTCTCCGGGACTCGGCTAGGATGCGGTCCATGGATTCGGTTCTTACGGGTTATGAGGCGTTGAGAATGTCCTGGTACGCGGGGAAACGGGCGGATTCGCGTACCGGGACGTTTTTCGCGTCTCTGAAGGAGAGAAACGTGCAGATTGCGGCTTCCGGGACAGGCTGCTGTGTCTCTGAAGGATGAGAAGGGGCTGATTCCCGCTTTAGGGAGAGGTTTTTGTGTCTCTGAAGGGGAGAAACGTATAGATTGTGCTTCAGGGACAATCGGCGGTGTCTCTGAAGGATGAGAAGGGGCTGATTCTGTCTTCAGGGACGGGTTTTCGTGTCCCGGAAGTGCGGTTTGGCTGTTTTTGGTGTACCGGGACATGAATTCCGCTGCCGGGCTTGCCGGTGCGTGAGTTTCGTGTGGAAGGAATGGCGGAATTCCGGGGTTTCTTGGTGTGGGTGTGTGCGCGTCGCTGTGCGGCGAGCCGCCGGTTCTGTCCCGGAAGTGCGAAAAGGTCCGTATTGCGCTTCAGGGGCAGGTTTTCGTGTCCCGGAAGGATAAGAAAAGGCGAATCCCAGCTTCAGGGACAATCATCCATGTCCCTGAAGGAGAAAACCGACAGCCATTGCTTAATTTCCGCTAGGCCGACTGGCGCTCGACGATCGTGGTCGGGAGCACGGTGACGATGTGCTCGTCTACGGCCTCCCCACGCAGCATGCTCAGCAGCAGTTGGGACATCTCGCGCCCGTGCAGGCTGGAATCCTGACGGACCGTAGTGAGTTTCGGATCGGACATCAGGGCGATCGGGGAGTCATCGAATCCTGTCACCGCGATATCGTCGGGCACACGATAGCCGAAACGATGCAACTGGTTGATGACCCCGATGGCGATGTGGTCATTGGCGCAGACGATGGCGTCGACCTCATCGAGCCTGGGTTGAAATGCGACGGCGGCCAGCTCGCCGCTGTTGATCTCCCAATCGTCGGCGTAGTAGACGAGCCCGTCATCGAAGCGGGGCCCCATCGCCTGTTTGAAGCCGTTCAGTCGTTTGATCGAGGAGGGGGAATATCCGGGCCCGCATACGTAGGCCAACTTCGCGCATCCCCGTTCGATCAGATAATTCGTGATGTCGCGCTGACCGGCCGTATTGGCGAAATCGACGGCCGGATAGGGCGTCGTGTTGCGCGAATTGGATTCCGAGAGAACCACCGGACGGTTCGCGGAGCGGAAGATGTTCAGTAGCGAATCATCCTCGCTCAGCGAGAACATCAGGTAGCCGTCTGCGAAATCGCTTTGCACCAGCTGCGCGATGCGATGGGTCGATTCCTCGCTGTTGGCGATCAGCGTGACCATCTGATAGCCGGCCTCGCCAAGGGTCTGGTTGGCGTTCGCCATGGCTTCCGAGACGCTGGCCTGCATCAGTGTCGAAATCGATTCCACCTGTACGATGAACGCGACCATGGAGGTGCGTTGCTGGGCCAGCGACCGTGCCGCCTTGTTCGGCGTGTATTGCGCATCTTCGATGGCTTTGGCGATTCGTTCGGCGGCGCTCGACGATACGTGTTCATTGCCGTTGAGATACCGGGATACTGTACCGTATGACACGCCTGCCATACGGGCCACGTCCCTGATCGTTGCTTTCTTGCGCTCCGTCGTCATATGTGTCATCGTATCCGCTTTCCGCGTGTGCCACTCTGCCTTGAGTGTGACGCAGTTTATCGCTCCGGCTCACTAGGTTCGTGACCGGTCACAAACCTAGTGTATACCATGTTTTCCCGAATAGACAGCGGCTGCGGAGCGGGGCGTTTGCTGCTGTGGAACACGGTGTTTGCGGTTGCGGAGAACAGCGTTTGCGGTTGCGGAGAACGGCGTTTGCCGCGGCGAGAAACCTCGCGCGGGTTCGCGGATGACCAGAAACCTCGCGCGGGTTCGCGGATGACCAGAAACCTCGCGCGGGTTCGCGGACGACCAGAAACCTCGCGCGGGTTCGCGGATGACCAGAAACCTCGCGCGGGTTCGCGGACGACCACAACCCTCGCGCGGGTTCGCGGACGACCACAACCCTCACGCGGATTCGCGGACGACCAAATCCGTCGGCATATGCACCACACGGGGCGACCGCTCGCCGCCGATCGCCTTGATGACCACGTCGGCCATCATGAGCCCGCGCTGATCCATGTGCTGGTCGACCGTGGTGATCTGCGGCGTGATGGAGGTGGCGGCTGAGCTGTTGTCGAACCCGGAAACGGCCACATCGCCGGGCACGTCCTTGCCCAACCGCTGCAATTCCTGGATCGCTCCGAGCGCCAACGTGTCATTGGCGCAGATTACCGCATCCACATCATCCAAAACGCCTGATTCATGCCATTCGCGAATCGCATCGGCACCGCTGGTCGTCTTCCAATCCGCCGAATAGCAAATTGGATGATCGATACTGGTCGGCAGCATCTCGCTGGTCACATTGACGAACGCCGCCAATCGTTCCGGTGCGCCGGGCATGTTCAAGGGGCCGCAGATGTAGGCGGGTCGTCGTCGCGCCAGCGTCCCCTTCGGCGCGAGCACATACCGCACGAGTCCGCTCATGGCGGTGAGGTTGTCCACATCCACCGAGGGGCAAGCTATCGATTCGTTGAAACCGGTGCCGCACACCACTGCGGGCAGCGACCGCTCGGCCAGCAGCGAGAGCAGCGGATCGTTCTTCGATAGTGTGTAGAGCAAATATCCGTCTGCGAAGCCGCCGGCCACCAGTTGTTTGATATTGTTCGCCGCGATGTTTTCGTCCGAGATCATCGTCACCAACTGCCAGCCCTCGCGCGTCACGCGTTCGTTCGCGCTGGCCATGATCTGCGCGATATTGGGATCGGTGAGCACATCCGATGATGCGCCATGGATGATCAGCGCGATGATATGCGTGCGTTGCTGGGCGAGGGAGCGTGCGCTGGTGCTGGGGATGTAGGCGGTTTCCTTGACCGCTTTGTCGATGCGTGCGGCGGTTTTCGCGGACACGTTGGGGTGGCCGTTGAGGTAGCGGGAGACCGTGGCATAGGAGACGCCGGCGCGGTCGGCGACGTCGTAGATCGTGGCTTTTTGCGGGGGCTGCGTTGATGGTGCCGCCGGTGTTGATGGTGCCGTTGACGATAGCGCTGGTGTTGATGGCTTGGCTGCCGATGCTGCTGCGGCTGTCGCGCTGTCCACCGCGCTCGTGCGGTGTGATGATTCGATGTGGGCGACGGCAGGAGTCGCCGACTCGGCTGTAGGCTCGATTGTCTCCGGCGTCAGCGGCACAGGAGCCTCGGTGGCGTCCGCCTGATGCTGGTCTGTTTGTTGCTTGGTCATGTGTGCCTCTTGTCGGTGGGTGGACGCTGTTGCCTGTGCCGTTGCTGTTTCCTCGGGTGTGTGACGCTGGTGTCGTGAGACATTGATGAACACGGGTGCCGATGACGTCACTATTGTGACGCCGATGGTACCGGTGTCGGATGCCGTTGCGCTGGCTGTTGTGCCGTCGTCAATGACTCCGACATCGTGACGCAGGCGTGGTATCTGCGTCAGAAACCGGCACTGCAGGCACCGGTACAGACGCATGTGCCGTCGTGATATCGGTACCAAGCCAGCGCCGCGGCGCAGGGTCGGCTGGTCCGGCACCGCTGTACGCCGGCATCGGTCACTTCCATGATAAGTGACTGCGATACCGGCGTTTCGCTCACAGTTCCCAGTTTCTACCCAGAGTTTTCGTAAGTGCTTACAGTCATTGTACTCCCAATATTCTAAGCGCTTACAAAATAGTGTATGCTAAGGAGCGTGTAAACAGTCACGGCGTTCGTGATCCTTGCATGGGGTTCATCAGGAGGAATCCCGAAGGAAAGAAACCAAGGAGTGCAATGAAGCGAATAACACCCTCTGCATCCCAGAGGACATCGGCTTCTCAGCCGACGCTGCGCAAGGCCATGGCGGCCATTGCCAGCGCGGCCATGCTGCTGACCATCGTGCCGTTGGGGGTACAGACGGCCGCAGCAGCGGAGCCGACGTTCACTGATGACGGCACAGTCCAGACCTATGCTGCCACCGGTGCCGGCACCGACGTGCTCGGCAACAAGACCGACACGCCGGACGTGGCCTCGGACAAGTACCAAGTCACCATCAACGACACCCCGGTGGAGGCCGTGCAGTACACGGCTAAGGGCCACAACTTCGACATCGCGCGCTTCGCGTCCAGCTCGCGCACGCCAGTGGTCAAGGTCACAATGATCAACGGCGAGAAGATCGACAAGGTCAACATCTACCCTGAGCGCTACTACGTGGGCAAGTACGAAGTCAGCGCCGACAAGACGACCCTGACCTTCAAGATGGAGTCCAGCCTGTTCTCCGCCATGGTAATGATCAACAGCGGCGACACGGTCAACGCCAAGGGCCAGCCGTACCTCGCGCTGATCAACGACACCATCGAAGACAAGAGCGCCGCACCGAGCGCCGAGGCGGGCGCCAGCGCCGACGAGCAGGCCTGGGGCTACAACGAGGCCACCGGCGTGCTCAACTTCAAGACCTTCGCCAAGCAGTATCTCGAATCCAAGGCCGGCACCACGCTGCCTGACGGCAAGACCACGGTGAAGAAGCAGGAGGCCATCGCCTCCCACCACACCTCGCTGTGGAACGACGGCAAGGGCACCGAAATCGGCGGCCAGACCGCCACCGGCGTCACCTCCGAAGGCCGCATCATCTATGGCAAGGACAAGGACGGCAACGTCGTCACCGACGCCGCCAAGAAGGACACCGTCGTCAGCGGATCCGAGACCGTCACGCAGGTCGGCTACCCCGACCAGCGCGCCATGAGCGACGACGACGCCACCTACGCGCTGCAGGCTGCGTTTGATTTCATCGAAAACAAGGGCGCTTCGCTCAACACCCTGTACTTCCCGAACGGCACGTACACGTACGGCGGCCTTGACATCAACGGCGTCGACGGCAGTAAGGTCAAGGGCGGCACGCTCAAGATCTATGCCGATGAGGGCGCGCTGCTCAAGAACCACGTGCAGCCCTACCGCGAGGCGCAGGAGCCGGCCATCGGCATCTGGAACTCCAAGAACATCGAGCTTTCCGGCCGCGGCATCTACGACGGCCAGGGCGCGAAGAACTACTCCGACAAGAACGGCAACACCTCCGGCGACAAGAACGACGCCTACAACAGCCAGCATCAGGCCGGCGTGATGGTGGTGCAGTCCAGCGACATCGTGCTCAACGACACCTACATGCGCGGCGCCAAGCAGTGGAACTGGGAGACGCACACCGCCAAGAACATGACGTTCAACAACATCAAGGGCCTGACCCCGTACGAGATGAGCTGGGGTGACGGCATGGACTTCGCGTCCGGCCAGAACCTCACCGTCAACGGCGCCCTGACCTTCGGCAACGACGACACCTTCGCCTCCGGCCACTACAACCCGGGCCGCTGGTTCCAGCCGGACAAGCCGGACCTGTACAACAAGATGTTCAAGTTCAACACCGACAGCCCCAACATCCAGGGCTATGACAACGCGGTGGGCGGCTACGACGCGTTCGTGGAATCCCACGGCATCGACAACGACGCATGGGATACCGCCGACAGCCACGACATCACGCTCAACAACACGCTGGGCTGGTCGTTCTCCGGCGGCAACGGCATCCGTCTCGGCCATGAGGCCCACGGCTACCAGCTGAAGAACTACACGTTCAACAACTTCAACTCGCTGGGCTTCAAAGGCGGCGGTCGCGCCATCACCATCCAGAACCACACCGACATCTACCCGCGCTACGAGAACATCGTCATCAAGGACTCTTCGTTCGACACCTCGCGCGTTGGTACGAACTTTGACATCAACGGTGCCGACGGCTCCAGCAAGGCGACCGTCAAGTCAGCCGATCAGCAGCAGAACGGCTATCGCCCGAACCCGGACGGCAGCAACGCCGACTACAACGTCGAGCGCTTGCCCATCGCCAAGGTGACCATCGACAACACGTGGTTCTCCAACGCCAACGCCGGCTTCGCGCTGAACAATATCACCGATGCCACCGTCAACAACCTGTACGTGGGCGGCAAACAGGTGCAGTACACGAACATGGCCAAGTTCACCAAGAACGACTCCGTGGCCAACTTGGCCTACACCTACACCGACGCGGACGGCAAGACCCAGAGCGTCAAGCAGAACACCGTACCGACGTTCACCGCTCCCGAGTCCGACACCGTGACTGCCAAGAGCGATGAGAAGCTTAGCTTCGATGTCACGGTCTCCGACCCCGATGTGGAGAACGGCGACAATGTGAAGCTTACGGTCTCCGACCTGAGCGGGCTCAAGGGCGCGACGTTCGATGCCGCGACCGGCAAGTTCGAGTGGACCCCCACCGAAGAGCAGATCGGCGAATACCCGGTGACCTTCACCGCGGCCGACGCCGGCGCCCAGGCGGGCGACTACGACGCCACCACCAAGACCGTCACCGTCAAGGTGATCTCCTCCAAGTCCGAAGTCAAGTCCGTGGCCGCTTCTGGCGACGCCTACGTGGCGTCCTGGAAGTCAAACAAGAACAACGACTACAGCACCAACCCGGTCAAGAAGCAGACCGACGGCTACTTCGCCGTGCGCAACGCCGACGGCAAGGGCCTGTTGGGCGAGCAGAACAAGAGCACCAGCACCGGCGACGGCACTGATGTGAAGCTCGGTTTCGTGCAGTTCGATCTGAGCCAGTTCAACGGCAAGACGCCGTCGCTGGCGCAGCTGAAGCTCACGCTGATCGGCCGCCGCTATGACACCGCGAACCGTGCGGACGAGCAGATCACGGTGACCCCGGTCAACGCCGACAAGCGTCTTGACGGCACCGCGTTCGACGGCACGCTGTCCGGAATGACCTGGAACACCCGCCCGAACTTCGACGCTGCCGACGATGCGACCACCGCCTCCGCCGCGTTCGACAACAGCAACAACGAAGTCCGCAACGACGTGCCCGGTTCCGTGCTCGGCACCACGGTCACTGTTGACGTGACCAAGGCCGTGCAGGATGCGCTGGCAGCCGGCAAGACCACGCTCACGCTGGCCGTGGGTGGCAAATTCGCCAACGACGAGCTGTACTTCGTGAACACGAAGGGGGCCGCCGAAGGCCGTTATGGCGCCAAGGCCGATCAGGCCCCGACGCTCGACGTCACCCTGCCGCTCGACTCCGGCACCACCAAGCCGAACCCGCCGGCCACCGACGTGCCCACCACGGATCAGGTTCCGAACTACACCAAGTTCGAGGCCATCGCCGACCCGGGCACCAAGGACAAGAACTACTTCCAGCCGCTCTGGTACGCCAAGGACTCCGATGACGCCACCACCGGCAGCCACATTCAGGCCCACGGCGGCCAGGTCATCACCGTCCAGGAGAACGGCCAGACCGTCTACTACTGGTACGGCGAGGACCGTTCCTCCGGCTACTACAACTCCCACGGCGTGCACGTCTACCGCTCCACTGATGCCATGAACTGGGTAGACAAGGGCGTTGCGATGCGCTCCATCTACTACGATGGCGAGCTCACCGACGACAGCTACTTCACCGACCTGTACGGCCTGAAGGATGCGGACGGCAAGGTAAACGAGGCCAAGGCCAAGAAGCTCGCCTTCTACCTCAACACCAACACCGACGTGGACGGCGATGGCGTCAAGGACACCGCGAACGCGATCTTCGAGCGTCCGAAGGTGCTGTACAACGCCAAGACCAAGAAGTACGTGATGTGGTGGCACGCGGACGGCACCAAGACTGCGGGCTCGACCGCCAACTACGAGCGTTCGCTCGCCGCGGTGGCCGTATCCGACTCCCCCACCGGTCCGTTCAAGCTGACCGGCGCATACCGTCTGCCCAACCGCGAGGATTACAAGACCGGCCACAAGAACGCAGTACCTGGTGGCTCTCGCGACATGACCGTGTTCCAGGATGACGACGGCACCGCGTACCTCATCTACTCCTCGGAGGAGAACCGTACGCTGTACATCGCCAAGCTGAACGACGACTACACCAACGTGGTGAAGACCACGAAGGACACGTCGAAGGTGGCCGATGCGGACCTGCAGTACTCCGAATCCGGCGAGTATCCATACACGCTGGCTGACGGCGGCGAGGGCGCTCCGGTCGCCGGGCAGGACTTCGTGATCGTCAAGGATCGCGGCATGCTCGAGGCACCGGCCATGTTCAAGAACAACGGCAAGTACTACATCATCGCCTCCGGTGCCACCGGCTGGGCCCCGAACAAGCAGACGTACTACACGTCTGACTCGGTGTTCGGCGCATGGATTCGCGGCGTCCAGGCCGATGACCAGTACGAGAACACCGCGTTCGGCAGCCTGCCGGAGGGTGCCGATGGCCTTCTTTCCGTGGGCGACACCCGTGGTTCCACCTTCGGCTCGCAGACCGCGTCCGTGTTCCAGATCCAGCCTGGCAAGTTCATCTACATCGGTGACCGTTGGGACTCCGGCAAGTCCAACTCCACGTATGTCTGGCTGCCGATCTCCATCAACGCCACCACCGGTGCGCTGACCATGCAGAACCCCGCCACCCAGGATCCCGCCACGTATGGTGACGGCTGGGATGTGAGCTACTGGGATCAGTCCGCAGACAACCCGCTCAACCTCGCTTCGATTGAGGTCAACGGTGCTGCGGTGGCCGGATTCAACGGCGGAACCACCACTTACACGGTGGATACCGGTGCATGGGGCAAGGTGCCTACGGTCAAGGCCGTGGCCGCCGACCCCGAGCACACGACCGTGACCGTGGACGTCAACACCGCCCGCGCGATCGTGACCGTCGCCTCCAAGGATGACCCGGCCCAGACCCGCACCTACACCGTGCGCTTCACCGCATCGGCCGAGGGCGCGCAGCAGGTGGGCGAACCATGGAAGACCACCAGCTGGGGCAACGCCGGTACCTTCCTGCAGGGTGAGGCCACCGGTTCCTTCCGCATCACCGACGCCTCGAACAACGGTGCATGGACGAACAAGGACAACCTGTCCACCATCTACCAGCCGGCCAAGCTCGGTGTGGGCGACTCGATCGAGACGACCATCACCTCCTCCCAGCCCGGCAGCAACGAGGACCCGCGTGCGGGCATCATCGTGCGCAACGATCTGAGCGCGGCCGGCCAGGGCAAGGCCCACGGCTACGCGCTGCTGATCGCCAGCACCAAGGGTGCGTTCTTCCAGACGGATTCGAACAACAACGGATTCATCGACAAGGAACTCGACAAGGTGGCCGAAGCCGCCAGCTCCATCGACACTCCGGTGTCGTTCAAGCTGGTGCGTAACTCCGCCACCGAGCTGGAAGGCTTCTACAAGCTCGCCGGCTCCGCCGAGTGGAAGAGCCTCGGCACTGCCACTCTCGGTGAGGATGCGGCCGACAAGCTCGACGTGGGCATCTTCGCCACCTCGAACAATGCCAAGGGCGACTACACCGCCATCTTCGACGGCACTGCGGTGACTGCCAAGGGCGAGCCCGAGCCCTCGCAGCCGACTGTGACCGGCATTGAGGTGAGCGGTCCGGACGACGTCGAGTACACGGTCGGTGAGACGTTCTCGGACAAGGGTCTGACGGTCAAGAAGCTGATGTCCGACAACACCTCGGATGAGGTTGCCGCAGGCGACTACACCCTGTCCGCCGTGGACGCCTCCGGTGTTGTGGTCGATCTGTCCAAGCCGTTCGCGGCTGCGGGCAAGGTCACCGTGACCGTTGCGCTGAAGGACGATGCCACCAAGACCGCCGCTTTCGAGCTGACGGTCAAGGACAAGCCGGTCACGCCTCCTGCCGAGACGACGGTCGATGAGATCGCCGTGACCAAGCAGCCCGCGAAGACCGAGTACACGGTCGGCGACAAGTTCGACGCCTCCGGCCTCGAAGTGACCGCCAAGCTGTCCGATGGTGAGACCCGTGTGCTGGGCTCCGACGAGTACCTGCTCACCGGCTTCGATTCCTCCAAGGCTGCGGACGCTGTGACGGTGACCGTGACCTACACCGGCAAGGACGCGGGCAAGGATCTCAAGCCCGCCACCTTCACCGTGAAGGTCAAGGCGAAGGATGCCGGTTCCGACAATGGCGGCAACGGCAACCAGGGCAACCAGGGTGGCAATGGCAGCCAGAACCAAGGCAACCAGAACCAGTCCGACAAGAACAACAACAAGTCGGACGGCAAGGGTGACGGCAATCTGGTGAATACCGGTTCCGCTGTCGCCGGCGTGGCTGTCGCGATGCTGCTGCTGGCAGTGGCGGGCATCGCGCTGGCCGCCGTGCGCCGCAGTCGCCGGTAGCCGGTAGTCAGCACTCGGCAGTCGATTATCGATAATCGACTACCGAGTGTTCCCGGCAAACGTACGGCTGACAGCCGACCGGCTCGGTGCCGTACGGCACCATATTGCAGGTGCTATGTATGAGGCCGCCGTCCCTTTCCTTCAGGGACGGCGGCCTCGTCGTGTCATCTGGCTGATGCGCGTGTGCCGTTGGCGCCGGTGCGGCGTGTCATGGCCGCAATGTGGTGATGGGCGCGACGATTACTCCGTCCGGACGCGTGAAGCTGTAGGCTCCGGTACCGGTGAGCACCATGAGGAAGCTGGGCTCGGACATCTTGGAGGTATCCAGTCTTCCGGCCAGCTTCAACAGGTTCGAGGCACCCTCGTTGGTTAGTTTGTCTCCTCCGAGTTTGACCTCGATGAGACCATACCGTCCGTCACGCAAATGGACCACGGCATCGCATTCCAAACCGGTCTTGTCACGATAGTGGAACACCTGTCCGCCCAATGCGTCCGCATAGACGCGAAGATCGCGGATGCACATTCCTTCAAACAGTAGGCCGAAGGTCTCCAAGTCACGTAAAATGCCCTGAGGATTCACACCAAGGGCAGCCGCAGCGATGGACGGATCGACGAAATGCCGCGTATCCGCCGATCGAATGGCGGTTTTCGAACGAAGATTCGGATTCCATGCGGGCATGTCCTCGATGACATCCCGAAAGGCTCCATTTCCTTATTTGGACCGTTTTCGTTTCCTTGTTTGGCTGACGGATTTGTAACAGAATTCGTTACACTTCCGTCAGTTACACTTCCGTCAGCCGAGGTGGCAACCCGGCAACCCCGGCAACCCCGGCAACCCCGTCAATCGACATGACAAACCCGGCAATCTGGCCCGGCGCGGGATTTTCCTTGACTCGCAGCCGCTGTGTTTGCTACGGTGACCTCGAAACCGATTCGTAAGGGGCGCCTCTGGCTGAGACGGCATTCGCCGAACCCTTCGAACCTGTGAGCTCATACTCGCGTAGGGACTACGACGGTTGGACGCTTCCGTTCGACTCGAGAGCCGTGTGCGCATTGAGGGAGGAAGCAAGAAAGTGTCAATACGCAAGGAACTGACCGCCCAAAACGTCCTGCTGGGCTTCCAGCATGTGTTCGTCTCCAACGTCTGGCTCGACCCGGTGTTCGTGGCGGGCGCCATCGGCCTGCCGATCGCGTTGTCGTCGAACATGATCAACGCCATCTTCATCGTCTCCGGTCTGGTCACGCTGATTCAGGCCACCCGACTGGTGCGCCTGCCCGTGGTGCAGGGCCCGTCCGCCGCGTTCGACGCGCTGATGATCGCGGCCGGTACCGCCGGCATGCTGGGCGCGGCCAGCTCGTCCATCCTCATCGCCTCGCTGGTGTTCCTGGTACTGTGCCTGACCGGCGTCATCGAACGGATGCGGTTCCTGTTCTCCCCGCTGATCTCGGGTGTGGTCATCTTCATGGTGGGCGTATCCCTGTCCGGGTTCACGCTGAGCGAGTTCCTCGGCGGCGCTCCCGGCGACAAGACGTTCGCCGACCCCCGCATTCTCGCCGTGTCCATCCTGACCACGGCGATCGTGCTGGTGCTGTCCCTGCTTGGCAAGGGGCTGCTCAAATCGTTCTCCTTCCTGATCGCGCTCGTGGTGGGTACTGTGGTCGCCGCCGCGCTGGGCATGGTGGACTTCTCCCCTGTCGCATCAAAGGGCTGGCTTGGTCTGCCGACCTTCCTGCCTTACGGTCCGTTTACGTTCGATTGGAAGATTTTCGTACCGTTCTTCATCGCCTACATGGTCGCCGTGATGGAGGCGCTGGGCGTGTATCAGGCGGCTTCCGAGATTCAGGGCACCCCGCTTGAGCGCAAACAGGTGCGCTACGGCCTGGCCGGCGAGGCGGCCGGTTCCGCCATCTCCTCGCTCATCGGCGGCTTCACGACCACCGCGTACCCGCAGAACGTGGGTCTGCTGAACCTGACCGGTGAAGGCAAGCTGCGCACGCGCACGCCTGTGGTCATCGCCGCAGTGCTACTGCTGATCCTCGGCTTCGTGCCGAAGGCCGGCGCCCTGCTGTCCGTCATCCCCTCGGCGGTCGTCGGCGGCATCTTCCTGCCCGCTGCCGCCAGCCTGATCGTGACGGGCATCCGCACGCTGCGCAAGGTCGCCGACGACGAACGCCGTCAGATGGTGATCGGCATGTCCCTGCTACTCGGCATCGCGTTGCCGAAGGCGCTCGCCGGGCTGACCGGTGGCGCGAGCGTGTTCTTCGGCAACAACATCATGGTCGGCGTATTCTGCGCAATCATCCTCAACGCGCTGTTCGTGGCGCTGCCGGATCTGGTGGCTCGGCATCGCGCGCCGGGTGCCGCTGAACCGGTCGCGAACGTTGCGAATGCTTCCGCGAATGTAGCGGAGGCTACTGCGAACGGTGCAGAGGCTGCTGCGAACGTAGCGGATGCTGCTGCGAACGGTGCTGAGGCCACTGTGAACGTAGCGAAGGCTACTGCAGTCGCGCCATCCACAAATGTTGTGGATAACTCGAACGTCGCCAAGCGGGACTGAGTTCAGCGAACAATAATGCATATCAGGATTCAGACTATTCAGCGGAATCGGAGGGGAGCAGATCAATGACTGCAATGACTGGCGGGACCGATGTGAAGGCCGACGCGGGCCGTATCAAACAGGAGATTCTCGATTTCATCCACACCTACGGCTGCGAGCAGGCACCGGACGAGGCGTTCGACGACTTGGCCCGCGACGTGTTCACATACCAGTACACGTATGACTTGCCGTATCGCCGGTATTGCGCGGCAAAGCGCATCACGCCCGCCTCGTTGCGCGACTGGCGGGAGATTCCGCCGATGCCAGTGGACGGATTCAAGCACCTCACCCTGTCCACCCTCCCCACCGACCAGTGCGAAGCGGTGTTCATGACCAGCGGCACCACGCACGGCGGGGCGATGCGTGGCCGCAACTTCCACCCGGACCTGGAAGTGTGGGATGAGTCGATGATCGTGCCGTTCCGCCATTTCATCATGCCGGACCGCGAACGCATCCGCATCGCCGTGATCTCCCCCGCGTGGGACATGAACCAGAACTCGTCGCTCTCCCGCTACCTCACCAAGGCCGTGGAACAATGCGGCAGCGAGGGCAGCGGCATCTACTTCGACGAGCACGGACTCAAATTCGACGGCATCATCGACTTCCTGAACCGCGCAGTGGCCGACAACGAGCCGGTCATGCTGATGGGCGTTTCGTCGTCCTACCTGTATCTGCTCGACTACCTGCACGAGCACGACCTGACGTTCGCCTTGGCCGCCGACAGCCGCCTGTTCGATACCGGCGGATTCAAGAGCACCAAGCGCGACATCACCGAAGACCAGATGCTCGCCGAACTGGAGCAGACGTTGGGCGTGCCGCGCCACCATTGCGTCAACATGTACGGCATGACCGAGCTCAGCTCCCAGATCTACGACCAGAACATCCTGTCCTGGTACACGGACGGCACCAGCAATTATCTCAAGGCGAACCCCGCATGGGTGCGCACGGTGTTCCTGGATCCGAACACGCTGACGCCCGTCAAGGACGGCGAGACCGGCGTAATCGCCCACTACGACCTGGCCAACTGGAACTCCTGCATCGGCATCCTGACCGAGGACCTTGGCCACCGCACGCCGGACGGATTCCTGCTGCAGGGCAGGGCGAAGGGTGCCGAGGCCCGCGGATGCTCGATTGCGGTGGACGAGGTCATCAGTGCCAACCGCGGGTGAGGCTATGGGCGGCTACTCTATAGGTGATTCCGCTGTCGGCGGCTCTGTTATGGGTGATTCCGCGCTGGGCGTGAACGGTCGTGCGGATGCAATCCGTGCGGATGCATCCCAATCATCCCCGTTATCCTCGCCCGTTACCATCGATGTTTTTCATCTGCCCTCAGGCGTGGAACCCGCGGAATATGCGACCTATGACGTCACCACGGCGGCCGGCGTTCGGCAGTTGCGCTATCCCATGCTCAACGGTTCGGATATCACAGCCCTCGCGCGGCAGCTGACCGAGGCGCGCGCCCGCCGATTGGCCGCGATGAGCGTCAACGACATCCTCGACGTGCTTGCGCGCGCCGCCGAGCTGTGGACCGATCCCGATTTCAAGCTGCGGCGTCAGGCCGAGCTTCTCATCCCCGCGATCACCGGCTACCAGCCCGACATGGTGCGCATCGAACTGAAACGGTACATGCGACAGTTCCGTCGCCGCGAACTGCTGCGGTTCCTCGACGCCGAAATCGGACAGCCGGCCATGCTCGACGGATTCCGGCCCAACAAGGCGGGCGGCTATTCCCGGTATGTCGGCCCGCGCCTCACGTATCAGGTGTTCTCCAGCAACGTGCCGGGCATCCCGGTGTGGAGCATGGTCATGACCCTGCTGGTCAAAGGCGCGATCCTCGGCAAATCCTCGTTCTCGGAACCGGTGATGCCCGCATTCTTCGCACGCAGCATCGCTATGATCGACCCGGAACTGGCCGACGCCATCGCCGTGGTGCCGTGGAAGGGCGGCTCGCAGGAGCTGGAGGACCCCGCCATCGACGCCGCCGACGCCGTCATCGTCTACGGCTCGTCGACCACCACCAAGCTGATCGCCGGTAAGGTCGCGGGCGCCAAGCCCTGCCTGGGGTACGGGGCTAAGATCGGTCTGGCGTTCATCGGGCGCGAGGCGCTGCGGCCGGATACGTATGCCGACACCGTGCATCGCGCGGCCATAGATATCGCCACCTACGACCAACAGAGCTGTCTGGCCCCGCAGACCATATTCGTCGAGACCGGTGGAGCGCTTGCCCCGCGCGAAGTCGCCCAGCTGCTGGGCGGTGAGCTGGAGGGTCAGCAGTGCAAATACCCGCGTGCGGTGCTAAGCGACGCTGAGAACATGGCCATCCAGCGGGCGCGCACCGATACTGAGATGCAGGCGCTGATGGGCGGTTCGGATGCGGTGATAGCCAGTAGGGACGGCACGGCATGGACGGTGCTGTATCGCGAACTTGAGTCTGATGCGGGCGTTGCGGGCGCTGGCTTGGCTGCGGCTGCCGAGACGGGGCTGGGTGCCGCCGAGACGCTTACGTCGTTGATGTCCCCGCTGAACCGGACCATCAACGTGGTGGCGGTACCTGATCTGATGGATGCCGTCGGACAGCTGGCCAATTGCCGGGGATGGCTGCAAAGCTGCGGGGTGGCCGTGGATTCCAGCCGACTGTTCGGTCTTGCCGATGCGCTGGCGCAGGTGGGCGTCGATCGCGTCTGCCCATTGGGGGAGATGGATCGGGCGAAATCCGGCTGGCATCACGACGGCGGCTTCAATCTCATCGATCTGCTGCGAGCCGTGGATATCGAGCGCGGCAGCGATACGTACAGCGATTCGTTCGATCTCGACATGGAATAGCACGGAATAGCACGGCGATGGCGGCAGCAGTAGCAGTTCGATAGTTGTGTTTCCGGCTCCCCTTGTCAGGACGTTGCCGTGAAGCAGACAGCGGAGCTGTCTGTAGGCAACGTGCGAGCCGACAGGCGAGCCAGCTGGTTGCTGCGCGTAGCGCGTCCGTGATTGCAGGACCGTTGCCGTGAAGCAGACAGCGGAGCTGTGTGTAGGCAACGTGCGAGCCAGCAGGTTGCGCGCGGAGCGCGTCCGAAATTGCAGGACGAGCTGGCCCGCGAAGCGGGACTGAGGGGTAGTCAGTTTGTCACGAATTGCTGATACAGGACCGTAGTGAATATCAGGTATATGGAAGGTGAGGATGATGGCAGCAGTATGTGCAGGTAGTGCAGTCGGCGCGGCTGGTACTGGTGACGCGGCGGCCGGGGGAGTGCGCGGCCCGATGGCGGATCTGAGCGGGCGGACGGCGATCGTCACCGGTTCCGGCAAGGGCATCGGCGCCGCGGTGGCCGCGCGCCTGGCGTTGTGCGGGGCTGCGGTCGTCGTGAACTATGTGCACGATGCGGACAGCGCCCAGCGTACCGTTGACGGCATCCGCGCGCTGGGCGGCACGGCGATCGCGGTACAGGCCGATGTCTGCGACGACGAGCAGTCCAAGAAGCTGGTGGACGCGGCCGTCGATGCGTTCGGCGGCGTGGACATCTTGGTGAACAACGCGTTCGGGCGGTTTTCGTTCGATCCACGGCGTCGATCAACCTTTACGGGCGGCAACTGGGCAGAATTCCATGCGCAGCTTGAAGGATGCATGCATGGGGCGTATCTGATGTGCTCGCACGTCGTGCCGCTGATGCAGGCGCAGACGTTCGGACGCATCATCAACGTGTCCAGCAATCTGGTCGATGCGCCGATTGTGCCGTACCATTCGTACATCACCGCCAAAGGCGGCTTGGTGGGCATGACCCGTTCGCTGGCCCAGGCATTGGGCGGTTTCGGCATCACCGTCAACGCCATTGCCGCCGGTCTGACGGCTGGGACCGCCTCCAGCGCCGCCACCACGGAGGACGTGCGCGAACATATCATCGCCATGACGCCGCTGGGTCGTCTGGCGCGGCCGGACGACATCGCCGGGGGAGTGGCGCTGCTGGCCTCCGACCTGGCCGGCTTCATCACCGGCCAATGCCTGCACGTCGACGGCGGCCTGACCATGCGCTAACCATGCGGTAAGGGCGCACCACCGTGCACAAAGCGGCCAAAGCACGAATACCTCACTAAACGTACGCTGAGTTTGCTCTCAGCGTACGTTTAGTGAGGTATTCGGTGTTATAGCCTACAGCAGGCTCACAGCACGCCCTGGGCGACCATAGCGTTGGCCACCTTGACGAAGCCGGCGATGTTCGCACCGGCCATCAGGTCGCCTTCCTCGCCGTATTCCTTGGCGGCCTTCAGCGACTCGGCCACGATGGACTCCATGATGGACTTGAGCTTGGCGTCCACCTCGTCGAAGGTCCAGCTCAGGCGGTAGCTGTTCTGGCTCATTTCCAAGCCGGAGACGGCCACGCCGCCGGCGTTCGCGGCCTTGGCCGGGCCGTACAGCAGGCCGTTGGACTTATAGACCTCGATGGCCTCAGGCGTGGACGGCATGTTCGCGCCCTCCACGACCACCTTGCAGCCGCCGGCGACCAGGGCCTTGGCGGACTCCTCGTTGATCTCGTTCTGGGTGGCGCACGGCAGTGCGATGTCGCACGGCACGGTCCACACGCCGGAGCAGCCCTCATGGTATTCGGCGGATGGCACGCGCTCGGCGTACTCCTTGATACGGCCGCGCTCGACTTCCTTGATCTGCTTGACCACAGCCACGTCGATGCCGTTCGGATCGTAGACGTAGCCGTTGGAATCGGACACGGTCACGACCTTGGCACCCAGCTCCTCGGCCTTCTGCGCAGCGTAGATGGCCACGTTGCCGGAACCGGAGATTACCACGGTCTTGCCCTCGAAGGAATCGTTCTTCAGCACGCGCAGGGCTTCGGCGGTGTAGTAGCAGACGCCGTAGCCGGTGGCCTCGGTGCGGGCCAGCGAACCACCGAACTCCAGGCCCTTGCCGGTCAGCACGCCGGAGTACTCGTCGCGGATGCGCTTGTACTGGCCGAACAGGTAGCCGATCTCACGGGCGCCGACGTTGATGTCGCCGGCCGGAACATCGGTGAACTGGCCGATGTGGCGGCACAGTTCGGTCATGAAGGCCTGGCAGAAGCGCATGACCTCGGCGTCGGACTTGCCCTTCGGGTCGAAGTCGGAGCCGCCCTTGCCGCCGCCCATCGGCAGCGTGGTCAGGCTGTTTTTGAGGATCTGCTCGAAGCCGAGGAACTTGATGACGCCCTCGTTGACGGTCGGGTGGAAGCGCAGGCCGCCCTTGTACGGGCCGATGGCGGAGTTGAACTGCACGCGGTAGCCGCGGTTGACCTGCACCTTGCCGGCGTCGTCCACCCAGGCCACGCGGAACTTGACCACGCGCTCGGGCTCGACCAGGCGCTCCAGCACGCCGTTCTTCTCATACTCGGGATGCTTGGCGATGACCGGCTGAAGCGTGTCCAGCACTTCGTAGACGGCCTGCAGGAACTCGGGCTGGTCGCCATCGCGCTTCTCGACCTGTTCGTAGACGCGCTTGACGTACTCGTTGGTGAGCATAGTGAAACTCCCCCTTGGGTTGGACTATCAATAAGACGACTCCGATTGTAGGCGCGTTGGCTGGAAACGCTCAAGAGGTCGGTCCGGGATTAGTCAACAGGTGGACAGGGGGGTGGGGCGGATGGAGCTGATGGCTGGGGTGCCGGATGAGTCGGGGGGCAGCGGATGGACCGGGGTGTCAGATGGGGCGAGGCAGCGGATGGGCCGCACGCACAGGCGGGCGACGTGCTTTGCCGCGTGCCCGTTATACGCGACCGACCCAAGCGTCGGCTGCTCCGTGATTCAGTGGGCGAAATAGGTCTGCAGAATCATCGTGGTCTCGGTACTCACCGGCACCGTGCGATGGATGAGGTTGAGCAGTTCCTCGAGCGCGGTGGGGGAGGCCACGCGCACCACCAGCACGAAACTGGGTGCTCCCGCCACCGAATAGCAAGAAATGATGCCGTCGATGTCCCTGAGCTTCTCCGGAATCGACGATTCGGCGGAGTAGTCGAGCGGCGTCACATTGACGAACGCGCTGATCGGCAGGCCGCGCTGCTCCTGATCGACGATGGCTTTATAGCCCTTGATGACGCCGCGTTTCTCCAGCTTCTGCACGCGCGATTGCGCGGCGGACACGGACAGTCCGGTCTCCTGAGCCAGCTGCGCCAGCGTGGCGCGGCCATCCGCCTCCAGCATGGTGAGAATGCGCTGGTCGATATCGTCGATTGCCGTCATGCCGCCTCTTTTCTGATGCGCCCGCTCGTGTTCCGGTTCTCTGTTCCTGATGCCACTTTCCTGATGCCACTGTACCCGCTGCCGGCCCGTTGCCAGCTGTGGTTGATGGCGGCTAGTGTGGTTGATGGCGTCTAGTGTGGTTGACAGCCCCGGCTGTGGTTGCCAGCTATGGCCGACAGCGCCGATTGCGGCCGATGATGCCGTTGTGGCCGATGGCGCCGGCCAATCTCCCGCGTAAACCTCAATTAGAGGCAGCTAGAGGCCGGATTTGGGGCGAAACATAAGTTTTCAACGTCAACAGTTTATGTTTCGTCCCATTTCGTATGGCCAAAGTGGGGCGAAACATAAACCGATGGTGCGAAAACCTTATGTTTCGCCCCGTTTGAGGCCGGCGGAATGTCTGTACTGCTGTGGCTGGCAATGGCGCGCTGAAAGGCGGACTGTATCCCGCGTACGTGGAGGATTGTTGGCATTATTCCGATAGGAGGCTTCTAGAAACGTAATGTTTACATAGATAGTCGCTCTATTGTGTAATAATTCCTATGGAAATGCTCTTAGGTCGTAATAATTCCCGTTGTGGTGACTCTAAGGGTCGGTTGAGCGTAGGAGGGTGATCATGCAGCAGCAGTCCGTCGTGTCGCGGTCCGAGTCATCTGAGGCGTCCCTGTCCCGGACGTTCGCGGTATCCGAGTCATCCATGGTGGTTCAGGCGACCGGGATAGTGGCCGAAGCACAATCCACAGTGGCACCCGGTGCGCCACTTGGCGCGGTTTCCGGTGAAGTTTCCGACGTGCGGGCTGTTGCGGCATCCGGCGCGGATATGCCGATCTCCTCTGCTGCGTTGGCGATACCGCGTTCCGGCATCCGCGACGTGTTCGATCGTGTGGAGCAGGTGCCGGACGCGATCTCCCTGACAGTCGGCGAGCCGAGCGCCACCGCGGCACCGCACATCGTCGAGGCGGCGTGCGAGGCCGCGCGGGCCGGGCATACGCGCTACACCAATGTGCTCGGCATCCCCGAATACCGTCAAGCTGTCGCCGACTATTCCGCGCGGATGAAGGGAATCTCCTACGATCCGGAGCGCGAGATTCAGGCCGTGGATGGCGCCACGATCGGCCTGTATCTTGCGTTGGCTGCCGTGGTTGCGCCCGGCGACGAGGTCATCATCCCCTCGCCGTATTTCACGTCTTACGACGCCGAGGTGATGCTGGTGGGCGGGCGACCGGTCACGGTGGCGCTGCGTCCGGAGAACGGCATGCGCATCAATGCGGCGGACATCGAAGCGGCGATCACTCCTCGCACCCGCGCGGTGATCATCAACTCCCCCGGCAATCCGACCGGCGCGGTTACATCCGCGGCCGAAATGGTGCGGATCGCTGGGGTCTGCAAGCGGCATAACATCTGGGCCATTTCCGATGAGGTCTACCATCCGTTCGTGTTCGATGGGGAGGAATCGGGTGTCGCTTCCGCCGAAGGCATCTCCGGCGATGCTGGTCGCGGCGGTGCGGCGCTGGCGGCGCAGATGACACAGGTGGCACAGATGGCGCAGATGACACAGGTGGCGCCGTCCATCGCCGCAGTGCCTGGCATGAAGGAACGCACAATCGTAGTTGAGAGCCTGTCGAAGACCTACGCGATGACCGGCTGGCGCATCGGCTACCTGCTGGCCCCTGAACGTGTCATCGAAGAGACCGGCAAAATCGCCGAGCTCATGCATTCGTCGGTCAATTCGCTGTCCCAGTACGCCGGCGTGGCCGCGATGGCCGGTCCGCAGGATCACGTCGACGCGATGCGTGAGGAATACCGGGCCAAGCGGCAGATCGTGCTCGACGGGCTGGCAGGTTGCCCGGTGCTGCGTCTCATCAGACCGCAGGGCGCGTTCTATGCGTTCGTGGACGTGCGTCTCACCGGTCTCGACTCGGATGAATTCTCGCGCCGTCTCCTGGACGAGGAGCGTGTGGCCGTGGTGCCAGGAGAGGCGTTCGGCGAGGCTGGTCGCGGATTCGTGCGTCTGTCCTATGCGGGTGACGCCGATGAACTGCGCGAAGGCGTCGCGCGTCTGCGTGCTTTCGCCGAGCGTGTATGGAACCCGGTCACCGGACGTCACAGCGCGTCTTATCACCCCATGGCCGTAATGGCGTAGACGCGACCGTGCCCTTTGCTGGTGTGTTAGCCAGAGGAGTGCCGGCAGGGTGTGGGCCAGTATATGGAGCCGAAAGTGGCCGCTGATCTTCGAGTTCCGTTGCAGGGGCGACCGGCTATCGCGTATCGCCGCGTATTGCCGTGTATCGCTTACGAATTACGTAAGTTCCAGCGACTCGGCCACCTCGTCCACGATGGCGTGCATCGCCTCGCGGGCGCGGTTCGGATCGCCGCGCCAGATGCCCTCGGCCACCGCGTCGTGGGCGTCGAGGGCGGACGGCTTCGGTTTCTGCGGATACATGTGCAGTTCCACGCGGCCTTTGAGCACAATGCCGATGATGTCCGCCATCGAGGCGAACAGCTCGTTGCCGCTGCTGAGCAGAATAGAGGAATGGAAGCGCACGTCGAGGTCGTGGAAGGTGTCCAGATCGCCGGCCTCGCCGCATTTGCGCAGTTCGCCGGCCATGACCGGAAACATCGCGCGGGCCTCCATCGAGGCGTTGCGTGCCGCCGCGGCCGCTGCAGCCGGCTCGATGGCCAGCCGGAGTTCGGTGAGCGTGCGCAGCTGCTCCTTGCGCCTGTTGGACATGAGCTTCCATCGGATCACCTGCGGATTGAGCGCGGCCCATTCCTCCACCGCGCGCGGCACCAGCCCCACGCGCCGGCGGACGCTCACCGCACCCATCGCCTCCAGATATTTGGCTACCTCGCGGGCCACTGTGCGCGATGTGGCGAATCGCTCCTGAATAGCCTCCAGCGTCATCGCCTCGCCAGCCGGCCAGCGTCCCTCCAGCATGTCCACGGCAAGTTCGTCGGTGATGGCCTTGTGCAGCAAGGCGCTTTCGTGTGACTCGTCGGGGTTGTGGTTGACGTGCGCGGTGGTGAAGGCCGGGGTGCGGGTTGGGGTGATGGCTGGGCTGGCGGGCGTGTGCGTAGTTGGATTTGCGGCCTGACTGGTGGCCGGGACGGGGGTCGGCGTCGTCGAAATGGTGTCGCCGGTGCTTCCGTTCATGGTCTTCCCTCCCTGCGGTGCTGATGTCATTGCGGCCGTATGCTCCGGGTCTGTGCTCCGCGCCGTGTGCTCCGGGCCGTGTCCGCCGATGTGCCGCGTCCCTGCTGTTTCGTCATATCTCATCATAATTGTCAGAAAAATCATGCCATTCCGAAAATAAGTAGTACTTTTAACTTGACAAGTACGACGAAAGAATCGTATAGTATTACTCAACAATCAACCAATCAACAAAGCAGTTGAAAGGACAATCCAGATGAGCATTCACGTCGTAGTGATGGGCGTCGCCGGATGCGGCAAATCCACGGTCGCCGAGGCGATTCGTGACCAGCTGGGCTACGTCATGGCAGAGGGCGACGACTTCCACCCGCAGGCCAACATCGATAAGATGAGCGCCGGCATCCCCCTGACCGACGAAGACCGTTGGCCGTGGCTTCGCGTCATCAACACCTGGATGGTGGCCCGCGAGGCACTCGACCAGAACACCGTGGTCTCCAGCTCCGCCCTCAAGCGCGCCTACCGCGACCTGCTGCGCGAGAACGTCGACGTGTTCTTCGTGCACCTTGCCGGCTCTCAGGAGCTGATCTACAGCCGACTTTCCGCCCGCAAGGACCACTTCATGCCGCCATCGCTGCTGGCCAGCCAGTTCAATGATCTGCAGCCGCTCGAATCGGACGAAAACGGCGTGGTCGTACCGGTCGACGGCACCATCGACGAAGTCGTCGCCCAAGCCGTCGAAGCAGTCCGCCAATATCAGGCATCCAAGGCTGCCAACGACGCGACGGTATCCGCAGCGGCCTGAACGCCTACGAAGCCAGCCCGAAAACGTAACTCCAATCCTTCCAACGAACGCAAGGAATTCCCCCATGAACCTCATCCTCGCCGCAATCATCGGCATCGCAGCCATCGTGCTGCTCATAGCCGTCGCCAAAGTCCATCCATTCATTTCCCTCATGGTCGGCTCGTTCGTCATGGCCATCTGCGCCGGCGTGCCGTTCGACGAATCCTGGAACAGCTTCACCTCAGGCGTCGGCTCAACCGTGTCCAACGTCGGCCTGCTCATCGCCTTCGGCTCGATCATCGGTACACTGCTGTTCGCCTCAGGCGGCGCCGACGTGATCGTGGACACGATCATGGCCAAGACGCCGTTGCAATTGCTGCCGTGGGCGATGGCGCTGATTGCGTTCATCGTCGGCATCCCGATGTTCTTCGAGGTCGGCGTCGTGATTCTCATCCCGGTGGTGCTGTTCGCCGCCCGCCGCGCCAAGATGCCGGTGATCCTGCTCGGCATCCCAGCCCTTGCCGGCCTGTCCACCCTGCACGCCTTCGTGCCGCCGCACCCCGGCCCGCTGGTCGCGATTTCCGCCCTCAACGCCAACCTCGGCGTCACGCTGGCGCTCGGCCTGCTCGTGGCCGTGCCCACCGTCATCATCTCCGGGCCGTTGATGGCGCGCATCATGGCCAAGTGGGTGCCCATCCCCGCGCCAGAGCAGGCCGCCGAGAAGGAGGCCGTCAAGGATGAGTCCAAGCGTCCGTCGTTCGCTCAGGCCATGACCGTCATCCTGCTGCCCGTGGTGCTGATGCTCGCCGCCTCCGTGGTGGATCTGACCGAACAGACCGAGTCGCTGTGGGGCCGTGTGCTCGTCTTCATCGGCACGCCGCTGACCGCGCTGTTCATCACCGCCGTGGTGGCCATGGTGCTGCTCGGTTTCATGCAAGGCCGTACCCGCGAATTCATCAACGGCGAAGTCGGCAAGTCCTTCGCCTCCGTGGCGGGCATCGTGTTCATCGTCGGCGCGGGCGGTGGCTTCAAGCAGACCTTGGTGGACTCCGGCATTGGCGACGTAATCGCCAACGGCATCTCCGAATCCGCGATGAACCCGCTGATCGCCGGCTGGCTCGTGGCTGTGCTCATCCGCCTCGCCACCGGTTCCGCCACCGTGGCCACCGTGACCGCCTCCGGCATCATGGTGCCGCTCGCCACCGGCATGAGCCCCACGCATCTGGCGCTGCTCGTGCTCGCCATCGGCGCCGGCTCCGTGTTCTTCTCCCACCTCAACGACGCCGGCTTCTGGCTGGTCAAGGAGTACTTCGGCATGTCCGTCTCCCAGACCCTCAAGACCTGGTCGCTGATGGAGACCGTGCTGTCCGTGGTGGGCCTCGGCTGTGTGATGCTCCTCTCCCTGGTCTTGTGACCCGTGTGATCCGCGTCCTCGGCCATCGCGGACGGGATGCCGCATCTCCCGTACTGCTCCCATCCCCCAGGCCGGTTTCCTCGGCCCCCTCTGGTGGATGTCGCCTGTCCTGTACTCCTCCATATCCTCCATGGCGGTTTCAAGGTGCGCGAGGACGCGGCCAACCAGGTCCCGTACCCCCTCTTATCCACCTATGGTGGCTTTCCTTGGTCCCTCTGATGAGGCCAGGCAGGTCCCGTGCCCCTCCTATCCCCTATGGCTGTTTTCCTTGGCTCCCTCTGACGAGGGGGCTGTCAGCCGGAGGCTGGCTGGGGGAGAGACCATCATCACCCACCATTTCCACCATCCTTTAACCCCATCCCGTACCCCACATCACTGTGAAAGGAACCTGCAATGCACATCGGAATGATTGGACTCGGCCGCATGGGCGGCAACATGGCCAAGCGCCTCGCGGCTGGCGGGCACAAGGTCGTCGGCTACGACATGTCCCCCGAATCAGGGCGCGACGTCGATTCGCTGGAGTCGCTGGTTGCCGCGCTTGATGCCCCGCGTGTGGTGTGGGTCATGGTGCCGGCCGGCAAGCCCACCGACGACACCATCGACCGCTTGGCGGCGTTGCTTGAGGCCGGCGACATGGTCGTTGACGGCGGCAACACCCGTTATGTGGACGACGCCCGTCACGCCGCGCAATTGGGCGAACTCGGCATACGTTTCATGGATTGCGGCGTTTCGGGCGGCGTCTGGGGCATCGACCGCGGCTACGCGCTGATGGTCGGTGGCTCGCAGGAGGACTTCGAGTTCATGCGGCCGATCTACGACACTCTGAAGCCCGAAGGCGAGTATGGCTTGGTGCTGGCCGGTCCGGTCGGCGGCGGGCATTTCGCCAAAATGGTGCACAACGGTGTGGAATACGGCATGATGCAGGCGTTCGGCGAGGGCTTCGCCACCATGGTGCGCTCCGAACTCATCGCCGACCCTGCCGCGGTGATGACCTCATGGAAGTCTGGCTCGGTGGTGGGCTCATGGCTGCTCGATTTGCTTGCTAACGCCTTCAAGACCGATCCGACGCTGAAGTCCATGCCGCCGGTGGCCAACGAATCCGGCGAAGCCAAGTGGATGATTGAAGCGGCTCTGGAGCTCGGCGTGCCCACTCCGGCCACTGCGGCGGCGTTGTATGCCCGTCAGACCTCGCGCGGTGGCGGCGACGACACCCTGCGCGTCGTCTCCACCATGCGGGCCCAGTTCGGCGGCCACGTCACCAAGGCGTAATTGGGGCTGCCTGGGGCTGAAGTGGCTGCCGGGGGGTGAATCGGGCTGTATGTTCGCGGCTCAACGAGGGCGACGCGAACATACGGTCTGTAACAACGCAAAAACCGGCTGTAAGTGCGCGACATATTGGTTGAGCCGCGAACTTACAGCCGGTTTTGAGGTTCGGGTGGCGCGGACTGCGTAGTCTGGCCTGCTCGGCGTAGTCTGCGGTCACGCGGCGTGGGCGATATAGGTCACATTCAGCTATCTGCCTTGTATGAGGTACTTTTGCCCGGTTGCGGAAAGGTATCTGCTTTCAATGAGGTACTTCAATCAGGAAAACCCGAGTACGAACGTTGCAATATCAACGTTTATACTCGGGTTTTCATCATCCCGGTACCTCATTGAAGGCAGATGCCTCTTCGCAAACCCCCGAATGTACCTCATTCAAGCGAGTTAGCCGGTTTTGAGGTTCGGGTGGCGCGGGCTGCGTAGTCTGGCCTGCCCGGCGCGGGCAGGCCCGTGGCTTTTCACGCGGCACGGATGATGGCCTGCTCACGGGCCGTGGGGCGGGGAGCCCGGTGGAGTCCCCGTAGGCCCCGCCGAGCGGCGGTAGTCGTGAGGCAGCTATGCGGCGCGGGCGATGGCCTGCTCGTAATCCTTGGTGCCCTTGAAGATCTCCTGCATCCACGGGTTGACGCCCTGCTTCTTGGCGCGGACGAGGATGTAGCCGAGTGCCAGCACGTTGGCCACCAGAGCAATCAGCGAAACTACGAGGTTCACGTTCGGGTTGTTCACGGACTGGGTGGAGAATACCGAGTAATCCTGGAACATCGGGAACACCTGGGCGAACATGCACCAGATGGCCAGTGTGAACGCACGGTTCTGGATCCAGCCGCCCTTGTTCCAGAAGAAGTTGGCGACGGTCGGAGCCAGCAGCAGTGCGAGGCCGCAGTACCAGGAGTGGGTGGGCAGGCAGTTGTAGGTGTAGCAGAAGTTCCACAGGTCGTAGGCCACGATGAACACCCAGGTCATGTCCGGCCAGAGCATGTCGTCCTTCTTCTTGGAGGCGTAGATGCCGAACCAGCCGGTCATGCAGAAGATGTTGAGGATGCCGGCCACGCCGTTGAACACGTTGTGCCAGCCGCCGTACAGGGTTACGCCTTCGGTGGAGATCCAGGTGCCGCCCCAGCCGCGGATGGCGGATTCGAAGTCGGAGACCACGGCGATGAGGATGTTGATGGCCACGATCACGAACGGGAAGCACTTGAACCAGTGCGATTTGCCGATGGAGCCCCACTTGTATTTGAGTGCCATGAAGCCGATGCAGCCGATGGTGGCCGCGTAGAGCTTGGCGTAGTGGAACCAGCTGGTCATGTGTACGTAGGTGGGGTTGTTGAGCGCCCACTCCGCGCCCATGGCGGCGGCGGTGTAAATGGTGACGAAGTAGACGGTCAGGACGGCGGGAACCACGAGAAATGCGACGATGCCGCCGGTTTTGGTGCGGCGGGCCAGCTCGTTGGCGCCGATGAGGCAGCAGAAGACGAGAATCCATCCAATCCATTGGTAGACGGCATTGTCGCCGTAGACCTGAAACAGCATGACGGTCCTTTCCCTTGATGTGCTGTTGTGCCGGCTTCGTCGTCCCTCGTCGGACGCCGAAGCGGGGCATTGGCGCTTGGTTCGAGGTTTGACCTCCGCACTCCTTGCGGCGGCCGTATTGTTGACGAAGCGTCAATTTCTCTCACGGCTTATTGTAGTGCATTTTGACAAGGTGTCAACTGCTTGGGGTTTGTCTCGCTATTTGGTGCTAATGATTGGAGATTGCGGCTTCGTGTTGCTTCCCTGCTGCTCCCCAGACGGCTTCGTCGCCAGCTCGTCCTGCAATCAAGGACGGGCTCTCCGGGCGGCTGTTGGTTTGCTCGTTGCTTCCAGCAGCTCCGCTGTTTGCTTCACGGTAACATCCTGCAATTGGGCCGCGCTACGCGCACAGCTGGCTGGCTCGTCTGTTGGCTCGCACTGCGTTTCCTTGGCTTGGCCGAGGTTTTGCTCCGCTGAATGGCTGTCAGTGGGGTGGTTTGCTGGTTGGCCCGAGGTTCTGCCCCGCTGGTGGGTGGTGGCTGGGGTGTTTCTTCGGCTTGGCCGAGGTTTTGCGTCACTGAGCTGGTGGAGGCGTGGTGTTCCATCGGTCTGCCCGAGGTTCTGCCCTGCTGGTGGGGTGTGTTTGGGGTGTTCCATTGGCTCGGCCGAGGTTTTGCCTCTCTGAATGGCTTTCAGTGGGGCGGTTTCGCTGTTGGCTCGAGGTTTTGCTTCGCTGGGGCGGTGTAGGAGTGGTGGTTCCTTGGCTTGGCCGAGGTATTGCTCCGCTGGTGGGTGGTGACTGGGGTGCTTCATCGGTTGGCCCGAGGTTTTGCCTCGCTGGACTATAGCCCGCAAAAGAGAAACCCCGGAACCTTGCGATTCCGGGGTTTCTCGAGATTGTGGAGCTAGCCGGGTTCGAACCGGCGACCCTCTGCTTGCAAAGCAGATGCGCTACCAGCTGCGCTATAGCCCCAATTGATTTATTCGGGAAAAAAAGAGCGGCACCACGGCCGCTTGATTTTTCCTGTGGGCCCGGGAGGACTTGAACCTCCGACCTCATCCTTATCAGGGATGCGCTCTAACCACCTGAGCTACGGGCCCGTCCATGCACTTCAAAAGCGCACAGGTGATTACAATACCACTGACTGAAATGGTGTCAACGCCTGAGCCGCTTCGGCGTGTCGCCACCTGCTGCGGCGTCTTAATGGTCGGCAAAGCAGATTCCGGAGAGTGGGCTTTGTTCCAGATTGGACCCCCAGATTCGACTCCATCGCTATCGGACTGTCGTTTCCGCGCGCGAGAATGGCACACATGCCGTATCGACCATCACAGCGCTCCGGGTCCTGCCCGGCAGGCTCGACAGCCGAAGCCGCCGCCAAGAACCTGACCATCGACGGATTGCCGGTCATGGTGGTGCGCAAGCCCATCAAGAACATGTATCTGCGCATCAAGCCGCCGAACGGCGATATCACAGTGTCCGCGCCGAAGCGCATGAGCGACCGGGTTGTCGCCGATTTCATTCGCAATCGCCGCGAATGGATCAATCGCAATATCCGCAAGATGGCTTCGGCCCGTGAACGGTCTCTTGCCGAAGGCGGGCTGCAAGGCACGCGTGCTGATACTCATACATTCGCCGGTGCGGATGGTGGCACCGGTGCGGATGGTGGCGCTGGTATAGATGGTGGTGCCGGTATGCGCGATGCTGCTGACGGCCGTCGGGCGGATACGCGCCGGGCTGATTCGCGCCGGGATGATTCACGCGGGGGAGCGGCATATCCTGAGGTTGCCGCTCATTTCGCCTGGACCGAAGAGCTGCGCCGCCGCGCGGCCGCGAACATCGACGCCCAGCTCCCCGCGCTGCTAGCGAAATGGGGTCCGGTGATCGGCCGCCCCACGCATATCACACTGCGATTGATGACTTCGCGCTGGGGGTCGTGCACGCCGGCGACCGGCCGCATCCGGCTGAATCTGCAATTGGGTCTGATGGAGCCGCGATTCCTGGAATACGTGCTCGTGCATGAGATGACGCACTTGTGGGAACGCGGCCATGGCGCAGGCTTCCAGCGCCGCATGACCACCTACCTGCCCGGCTGGAAGGTGCTGCGCCGCGACCTCAACCGCCGCGTGGTGCTGTAGACTGCCGGCGGCTTCCACTGGCTGCGGGTTCTCGATGAATCCTCGTCGCTACGTCAATGGTTATTGGTTATACAGCAATGGCTCATTTTCATCATCGGCGGCATTCGAGCGAGTTACACTAGTGGGATCAAGGTGTAAACCTATGCATTGTTGTGCATGTGCTGATTGTGTGCCCTGATTAGTCAGGATTACCGGGATTGCCAAGGGCTATCAAGGGCTATAAGGAGTCGTCGATCAGCCGAGGTGAGCACCGGTGATAACTCGGATTGCGGGATGCTGTTGCGGGATGCCATTGCAGGATTGATGCCAATGCACTATGTCATCCCGCAATGTCATCCCGCAATGGCATCGCACTATGGGCAGCGCTATGGAGGGAGTCATGGAAGCGAGTATCTCGGAAGTCGCCGCAAAGGCGGGCGTATCTATCGCGACGGTGTCGCGTGCGTTCGCGAAACCGGATATGGTATCTGAAAAAACGCGCAATCGTGTGTTCGCGGCGGCCGACGAGCTGAACTATTCGATCTCCCGCTCGGCTACTTCCATGAAGACCGGCCGCTCCTATCGCCTTGCATTGCTCCTCAGCGAGGACATTTCGACTTGGTTCAATTCCCGTCTGCTGGCCGGCCTGAATTCCGTGCTGCATGACGAAGGCTACGATATCTCCCTGTATTCGGTCGTCACTCCCGAGGAGCGCCATAGCTTCTTCGCCGAGCTACCGGTGCGGCGCAACGCCGACGCCGTAATTGTCTCGTCGTTCAACGTCAACCCGGACGAGGCTTCGCGTCTGCAGAGCGTCCACATCCCGATTGTCGGCGTGAATACTCCGTCACTGGATGGCTACGACGCCACGGTGAGCATCGACGACCGCAGCGGCATGCGCATGATAGTCGAGCATCTCATCACGCTCGGCCACGAGCAGATCGCGCTCGTACGGCATCGCACGTCGCCGTCGATTCCGCACAGTGCCGACCTGCGCATCCAGGGGTTCGATGACGTCTGCCGCGAGGCCGGTATCGTTCATCCTGAAACCATCTATTACGAC
This sequence comes from Bifidobacterium sp. UTCIF-1, assembly GCF_006408915.1. Classification (NCBI taxonomy): domain Bacteria; kingdom Bacillati; phylum Actinomycetota; class Actinomycetes; order Bifidobacteriales; family Bifidobacteriaceae; genus Bifidobacterium; species Bifidobacterium sp. UTCIF-1. The sequence goes on along the minus strand of NZ_JFAG01000013.1, from coordinate 19,289 downwards.
GAGACGGTGGACGCCCCCGCCGACGACCTGCTGTCGCAGATTCTCGCGCTCACCGAGCGCCCCACGGCGGTCTGCTGCGTTATGGATCTTATGGCGATTCCGCTGTATTTCTCGATGATTCGTTACGGTCTGCGCGTGCCACGTGACCTGTCGCTGACCGGGTTCGATGATTCGACGTACGCCAAGGAAAGCGGGTTGACGACGATCCGCCAGGATCCGGCCGCGCTGGGTCGGGTTGCGGCTCAGAAAACGCTCGCGCTGATTGAAGGCAAGACGCCGGAACGCGCGCACGAAATCGTGATGCCGGGACTGGTGCTGCGTTCCTCCACTGCTCCCCTCGCTCGGGAAGACTGAGGGATGCAAGGCGCAGTCCTTGCATCCCCCAGTGAGCCAACCACTAGGACAGCGGGTCGGCGGGCGGCAGCATGCCGGTGGAGTCCTTGTAGGCGTCCCACAGCGTCTTCCAGGTGCCGGCGAAGCCTTCCACGACGGCATCCCAATCGCCGGTGCCCTGCGTGTATTCGACGAGCGGGTTGGCGATGTTGTCCATCCACTGCTGGCCGGGGATGTTGGCGGTGTAGACGGTCTTCTTGCCCTTGGATTCGCTCCACTCCTTGGCCGCGGCGACGAGCGGGTTGGCCGGCTGGTCGTCATCGCCGAAGGTGGTGAACGGCGCTGCGAAGCCCATCTCCTTGGCCAGGGCGTTTTTGCCGGTATCGGAGCTCACCATCCACTTGATGAAGTCGAGCGAAGCTTTCTTGTCCGCTTCCGAGGCGTTCTTGTTGATCGCCCAGTTGGCGTCGTAGACGGCGGCCGGACCGTAGTCCTCTTCGCCCGGGTTGCCCATGTAGTACGGGAGCATGCCCAGGTCCTCGTCGGCCACGTCGTTGTCCTTGATCTGCGAGTAGGCCCACACGCCGTTCGGGTAGAACGCCACGGCGCCGGTGGAGAATTCGGCGGTGGAATCCTCATAGGTGCCGGAGCCGATCAGCGACGGCTCGGTCGGGCTGTCCTTGACCATGGTGTCCCACAGGTCCTTGTAGTTGTCCATGTACTTGCCGGTGATGTCGAGCGAGAAGGTCACGCCGAGATCCTTGAGCTCGTAGAACAGCGGAATGCGGGCCATGTGCGAGGAGAAGCGGTAGTTGTCGGAGGCGTCCAGGCCTGGGGTCGACACGGCGCCTTCGAGGCCGAGGTCATCCTTGTGCTCCTGCATGGAGTTCATGACCTTCTTGAGCACATCCCAGCTGGTGATGTCGTCGGCGGACTTGATGACCGCATAGCTCTTCTTCGCGTACTCGTTGACGATCTTCTTGTTGTAGATGATGCCGTACCATTCGGCGGCGTACGGAATGGTGTACGCGGTGTCGCCGTCCTTGAAGGCGTAACTCTTGCCTTCGTCGGTCAGCAGCTGGTAGGCCTCGGAATCCTGGACCGGCTCGAGGTAGTCCTTGAACTTGGCGTACTGGTCGAAGCCGGCGAGATTGAACATGGTCGGGCCGTCGGACTTGGACAGCTCGGAGGTCAGGGTCTGATTGTTGGTGCCGGAGGCGGCGGTCTGGATGTCGACCGAGACGCCGGTCTCATCCGTGTAGGCATCGGCCAGCTCCTGCAGCTGGTCGACGATTTCGGGCTTGGTGTTGAGGAAGTAGACCTTCCCCTTGCTGTCATCGGCGGTGTCGCTGCCGCATGCGGACAGTGCGGCGACGCTCATGGCCAGAACTGCAGCGGTCGCAATGACCTTCTGAGCAGACTTCATCGGATGCTCCTTACGACTTCCTGTGTGTTCTCCTCGACGGCAGCGTCAGTGCTCCGTCATGTTTGATGCAAACTCATTCATATTGGAATCATTTGCATTGTTTGCAGTATAGCGCATTATTCTGCAAACATATACATTCGGTGAGTCGAACCGGTTTTATGCCGTTTTCAAGCGTCCGCGCATCGTGGATACACTAGTATCCCGCGTCATTAATTCATTGATCATATTTTGGCTCCCCTTGTTAGGAGAGCTGGCCCATGGGCTGGCCACCTGGCTTCGCTGACAGACTCTCAGTGAAGCCAGGGTGTCAGCAATTGCCCCACTGCCATCGCGAAAAACGGGTCTCGGACGATGCGCGAGCGATTCGGCTATGTGCGGGAATCGTCTCAATAACTCTGCCTGACGAGTGTTCGTTTGATTGTTGTTATTTGCTTCGTAACTGTGTCTTTGTGGGTGATTCCTCGGAATCGTTGAAATGCCGCCGAAATGTCATCTGCTTGGTATTTGCTTCCGTGCGTTTCGCCATGGGTGTTTCGTTGTGGTTCGTGCCCCTCTGGTGCATTTGTGGCGGTTTTGCACTTGCGTGGCAGGTCAGTGGCGTTTCGGGCGCACTGCCGTTGTAAGCATCTCGCGGGAAACCGCGGAATTTCGCCGTTTCTCAGTGTGTGGTTTCGTTGGCTCAGCGATATTCCCGCATTCGCGTTGCCCCGCTGGTGCATTTGTGGCGGTTTTGCACTTGCGTGGCAGGTTTTCCTGCCCTGCTGGCGCGCTCGAGCCGGCTTTTGAGCTTCCGGGACAGTGTTTTGCGTCTCTGTGGAGACATTAATCGATTGACGTGTCTATGGGGACAGGAATTCGTGTCCCGGCAGCGGTTTTTCGCACATTGTGTGCTTCAGGGACAATTTGATTGCCTTGTCCGATGTGGGCGGGTTGTTGAAAACCGCGGTATTCCGCCGTTTGTCGGTGGGGAGTCCTGGGGAATTGATGGCATTCCTGTGCTGGCTTCGTCCCTGTAGCCCCCAAACGGCCGTTCGGAGCTACAGGGACAAGAAAACCCGTCCCGCTGGCATATTCGACGTGGTTTCCCGCTACCAGGGCAGGTTTTCCTGTCCCGCTGACATGCTCGGGTCGGCTATTGAGCTCTGGGGCCGCTGTCTGGTGTTCACCTTGTCTGGTCCATTCGCTCGGCTGCTGTTATTTGCTTTGTAGCTGTATATCGAGATGTGATTTCTTGAAATCAGTGCTGGAATTCCGCCAAACTTTATTTGCTTCCGCATCGTTGCGTCTGGCATCCCCGCCGCCCGACCTTACCGCGTAGTAATGGGAACTGAAGGGTGGTGAACTCGTCGACGAATTGCTGACGTGGCATACTGGCGGTCCATTTTGCATTTGTCTGAGTTGTATTGTCTCCTGGACGTTGCCGTGAAGCAGACAGCGGAGCTGTTTGTAGGCAACGTGTGAGCCGACAGGCGAGCCAGCAGGTTGCGCGCGGAGCGCGTCCGAAATTGCGGGACCGTTGCCGTGAAGCAGACAGCGGAGCTGTTTGTAGGCGACGTGTGAGCCGGCAGGCTGCCGCGCGCAGCGCGTCTGTGATTGCGGGACGGGCTGTCAGCGAAGCTGACTGGGGGAGAGGCCGCGCCAAGTCGACTCACCTTCTGATGACTGCCCCTCAGCCGGTTTCGCCGACAGCTCCCCTGACAAGGGGAGCCAACCGTCAGTCGTACCGGCCCTCTGAGGCCGGACTGGCGGCGAAGCCGGCTGAGAAGCGGCGGTTCGAGAATATGCCCGATTTCTCGCGGTTTCCGGGGATTGCAAACGGTGGAGATAAATGGCGCGACACGCCCGTCGGCTCACACAATCGAGTACTTTCAACTGTTTGAGGGACAACATGTTTCGTTGCTTTGCAAACGATGTCAATCGACGTTATAGTTGATAACGTCATGCAACGGTCCTGACGGTCCCTGACAGCCTCAACAGACCCGACCCAACGACGAGTCGCACGTCAAGCAAACGTGTGCAGTAACCATCCGACCGCACATCGGTCGGTACCCGCACGCGGCACCGTTCGCACAACGCACGCAGCAAGGAGAAGAAGCACCAATGACGGCATCCAGCAGCAGCACCATCACCGCCACGTCCATCGATGGCGCAGAACGCAACGAAACCCCTGAGCGTCTCGCACGCCCGCTGATTCGCCTTGCCAAAGCGAGCGGCGTATCCACCTCATACATCGATCAGCTTGGCACATACGTCGAGATCGCCGACGATGTGCTGGTCGATGTGCTCGGCGCACTCGGCGTCGACGCCACCAGCCCAGAGGCGATCGACGCATCCCTTGCCGCAGCCGATGCCGCGGCCAACAATCGCATATTGCCGTCCTCGACCCTTATCGCGACCGCAGACGAGCCGGCCACCGTCACCTTGCATTGCGCGGCAGGCGACGAGCCGGAGGCGACGATCACGCTGGAAGACGGCACTGTTCGCCGCAGCGACGAGAACGATATCCTGCCCGATCTCAATGTCGCCACGAGCCGGTTCCTCGCATTACCAGACGATTTGCCGATCGGCTATCACACGTTGCGAGTCACGGCCGGTGGTCGCACGGACGAGGCCACGCTGATGGTCGCCCCAGCCCGCATTCCGCTGCCGGCCACCGTGGCCGAACATCCGCGCTGGGGCTGGATGGCCCAGCTGTATTCCATTCGCTCGCACGAGTCGTGGGGCGTGGGCGATTACGGCGACCTGACCACGCTGCTCGCCGATGCCGGCGCGAAGACAGGCGCCGATTTCATGCTGATCAATCCGATTCACGCGGGTGCGCCGGTGCCGCCGCTCGAGCCATCGCCGTATCTGCCGGAGTCGCGCCGATTCCTCAACGTCACGTACATCCGGCCGCAGAACATCCCCGAATACGCCGAGTTGACCGCCGATGAGCGCGCCCGAGTGGACGCGCTGCACGCATCGGTCGCCGCGCGCAACGACGATCCCGAACCATTGGACATCAATGCCGCGTGGAATGCGAAGCGCCCGGCGCTGCGCGTGATCTTCGACCATCCGCGCTCCTCCGAGCGCGAGGCCGCGTTCACGCGGTTCAAGGAGCAGGCCGGACCCGATCTTGACGCGTTCGCCGCCTGGTGCCTCGCGTTCGAGGTGTGGGGTGCGCCCTGGGAGCCGGATTCGTGGTTCGGCCGCACCGGCCGCACGTCGCCCGAAGTCGCCGAACTGATCCGCGACCATCACGATTTGTTCGAGTTCAACCGCTGGCTGCAATGGATCGCCGACGAACAGGTGGCTGCCGCGCAGCAGGCCGCGAAGGACAACGGCATGGCGCTCGGCCTCATGCAGGACATGGCCGTGGGCGTGCACGCGCTCGGCGCCGACGTGTGGTGGAGCCCGGAACGCTTCGCACTCGGTTCCGTCACGGTCGGCTGCCCGCCGGACTTCTACAACCAGCAGGGGCAGGATTGGGGCCAGCCGCCGTTCAATCCGCGCTATCTCGAGGCGACCGGATACCGCGTGTACCGCGAGATGGTGCACTCCATGTTCGCTCATGCCGGCGCGGTGCGCATCGACCATGTGCTCGGCCTGTTCCGCCTGTGGTGGATTCCTATGGGCAAGGGCGCGAAGGGCGGCGCGTATGTGATGTATGACTATCGCGCCATGATCGCGGTGCTGTCAATTGAGGCGACGCGCGCGAATGGCTTGGTGATTGGCGAGGATTTGGGCACGGTGCCGGATTATGTGCGGCATGTGCTGGCTGATCATGGTGTGCTGGGTACTGATGTGGCCTGGTTCGCGCGCATCGACAACTCTCCGAATGCGGGCGATCCGTATGCGCCGCCAAGCGACTATCGCCGTCAGGCGCTGGCGTCCGTTACGACTCACGATCTGCCTCCGACGGCCGGATATCTGGAGTTCGAGCATGTCAAGCTGCGCGAGCGGCTGCACCTGCTGGCCGAGCCGGTCGAGCAGTTCGCCGCGTCGGCGGCGGCCGAACGTCAGGCGATGCTCGACGTGCTGGTCTCCGGCGGGTGGCTGGATGCTGCAGCCGCCGCCGATGTGCCGGGGCACGAACAGGAGATCGTCGAGGCGATGCATCGCATGCTGACGGCCACGCCTTCGGTATTGCGTCAGGCGGCGATTGTGGACGGCACCGGCCAGCACGCGACGGTGAACCAGCCGGGCACGTCCGATCAGTACCCCAATTGGCGGATTCCGCTGGTGGATGGCGACGGCCGACTCGTGCACACCGAGGAGGTCTTCAGCAATCCGCGCGTACTGTCGTTGGCTGCGGTCATGCGCGGCGAACGCTGACGTCGCGCGCGGCAGGTCTCCAGTATCGGCCCCCTCTGACGGGACGTTGCCGTGAAGCAAACAGCGGAGCTGTTTGTAGGCAACGTGCGAGCCGACAGGCGAGCCAGAAAACCGCGCGCGCAGCGCATCCGAAATTGCAGGACCGTTGCCGTGAAGCAAACAGCGGAGCTGTTTGTAGGCAACGTGCGAGCCGACAGGCGAGCCAGCAAGCTGCCGCGCGTAGCGCGTCCGTAATTGCAGGACGGGCTGTCAGCGAAGCTGACTGGGGGAGAGACAGGAGACGCAGTGCTCAATTATTGGTGAGACGGACCACTAGTGATGGGCGACACGCTAGTGATGGGCGGGTGCACGGTTGCGCCCGCCCGCCGCGCGCTGTTGCGGGATAGATCGGCGTGCATATTTCTCGCTCGTGTATGATAACGTTGTCTTTTGAGGGATTGTTATCCACTGTTGATGAGCGAGGTTGCCATGACAAAAGCGAGCATTCAAGCGGTAGCGAAAGAGGCTGGCGTATCCGTGTCAACGGTGTCACGAACCTTCGCCAAGCCGGATCTTGTGCTGCCGAAGACCCGTGACCGAGTCCTCGCCGCCGCGCGGAAACTCGACTTCCAGGTCTCCCGGTCGGCGGCCGCGTTGAAATCCGGCCAATCGTTCCGCATCGCACTGCTGCATGCCGATACCATTGCCGTCTGGTTCAACGCCAATGTCTTCCGCGGGCTCAATTCGGTATTCGGCCCGGCCGGATACGATATCTCCGTATACGGCCTGTCGAACGCGCGGGAGCGGCATGACTTCTTCACCGAACTGCCGGTGCGCCGCAATGTGGATGCTGTCATCGTCTGCTCGTTCGACATCGACCCGGATGAGGTCAGTCGTCTGAAAGACGTGAACGTGCCGCTCATCGGCATCAACACACCGTCCACCATCGGACTTGACGGCGCGGTGTGTATTGACGACAAGCTGGGCATGCATACGGCCTTCGAACACCTGATTTCGCTCGGCCATCGCAACATCGCCTACGTGTACGGCGCGCCGGATGACAGCAGCCAACTGCGCTTCAGCGCGGAAAACCGACTGCAAGGCCTTATCGATGCCGCCGCAGCCCATCCTGACGTCACGCTTGAGCAGATTCGCTGTTCCGGCCATGAGGATACGACTGGCGCGGCGCTCGCCCAGCTGACCACCATGTCGCCCACGCCCACTGCGGTCTGCTTCCAGACCGACGAAATGGCGATTCCGGTGCTGTACCGGTTGCCGCAATATGGGCTGCGCGTGCCGCGCGACCTGTCAGTAATTGGCTTTGACGATATCCCCTTCAGCGCCAAAATGGGCCTGACCACATTGCGGCAACGCCCGAATGACCTGGGCGCCATTGCCGCGCGCAAAGCGCTCGCCGCGATGGAAGGACCCCTGTCCGAACTGCGGTTCGAAACCGTGGCCCCGCAGCTGATGCTGCGCGACACCACGGCCATCGCCGCGTAACGCCGCCGATGCGTGTCGCCATCGGTGACAGCATATCCGCAATATCCACATGAAAAGAACCATGACGGAGCACATACAGAGCGCATCGCGATGTCTGAGGCCCGCACGGCGGCGATGGTTCATGGACACGCCAACAACAAACAACAACGTGGAAAACAACACAAGCAAAGGAGCACACCAATGTCCACCTTTCCACAGCTGGCCACCCGTCCGGGCATGAACCCGGCCTCGGTTATCCAAGGCGACCGTTGGCGCATCGGTATCATCACCGAATCGCTCGTTCGCCTCGAATGGCAGGATGACGGCAAGTTCGAAGACCACGCCACCCAAATGGTCGTCAATCGCGATTGGTTGTCGGATGGCGCGAACGGTGCGGATGGCGCGAACGGTACCGCCACTCCGCCGAAGTTCACGAAGACCGAGCGCGACGGGCTGCTCATCATCGATACGCCGGCGCTGCGCCTCACCTATGACATGCAGCCGTTCAGCAAGGAAGGCCTGAGCATCGTCGTCAAAGGCGTGGCGAATTCCCAGATGAACACGTGGCACTACGGCGAAACCCAGGACGGCAACCTGCGCGGCACCGCGCGTACGCTGGACGCGGTCGACGGCGAGATTGAACTGGGTCTCGGCGTGATTTCCCGCGACGGCTGGGCCGTGCTCGACGATTCCGCGTCGAACGTGATCGTCGAAGGCGCCGAAGCCGCCACCGTCAAGGGCGAGGCCAACCCGTTCGGCATGTGGGTCATGCCGCGCGAGCACCCCGGCAAGGATCTGTATGTCTTCGGTTATGGTCATCGGTATATCGAGGCCGTACAGGACTTCTACAGGCTCACCGGCCCGACGCCGCTGCTGCCGCGCTTCGCGCTCGGCAACTGGTGGAGCCGCTACCACCGTTACACGGAAGCCGAGTATCTGGAGCTTGTCGATCGCTTCGAGCAGGAAGGCCTGCCGTTCACCACGGCCGTCATCGACATGGACTGGCATCTGGTCGACGATGTCGACCCGAAGTATGGATCCGGATGGACCGGATACACGTGGAACCGCGAATTCTTCCCCGACCCCGAGCGATTCCAGCGCATCCTGCACGAGCATGGACTGCGCACGACGCTCAACGTCCACCCGCGCGACGGCGTTCGCGCATTCGAAGACGGCTATGCCGAAGTCGCCGAACACATGGGCATCGACCCGGCGGGCGGCGAGCCGGTCGAGTTCGATCTGACCAGTCCGCGATTCATGGAAGCGTACTTCGACCTGCACCATGGGCTCGAAGCCCTGGGCACCGATTTCTGGTGGCTGGACTGGCAGCAGGGCGGCGTGACCCGCCAGAAGGGTCTTGACCCGCTGTGGATGCTGAACCACATGCATTATCTCGACTCCGCCCGTGACGGGCGCTGGCCGCTCACGTTCTCGCGATATGCCGGCCCGGGCTCGCACCGTTACCCGGTCGGATTCTCCGGGGATACGGTCGTGACGTGGGAGTCGCTCAAGTTCCAGCCGTACTTCACGGCTACTGCGTCGAACATCGGCTACGGCTGGTGGAGTCATGATATCGGCGGCCACATGTTCGGCTACCGCGACGAGGAGCTGGAGGCCCGCTGGTATCAGCTTGGCGCGTTCAGTCCGATCAACCGTCTGCATTCGACCGATTCGCCGTTCAACGGCAAGGAGCCGTGGAACTTCCACCCCGAAACGGAATGCTCGATGGATGACGCGCTGCGTCTGCGCCACGAACTGCTGCCGTATCTGTACACGATGAACTGGCGTGCCGCCGCCGAGGGCCGTCCGCTGGTCGAGCCGATGTACTGGCAGTCGCCGGACAATGTCACCGCGTACGGGGTGGAGCATGAGTTCCGCTTCGGCACCGAGCTGATCGTCGCGCCGATCGTGACGCCGTCCGACCGCGACGCGCAGCTGGCGAAAACTGACGTGTGGCTGCCGCAGGGTACATGGTTCGACTTCTTCACCGGACGGCGGTACGAGGCGGGCTCTGCCGAAGGCCGCAAGTTCGAGGCGTGGCGTGGGCTCGATGGCATTCCGGTCTTCGCGAAGGCCGGCGGCATCGTGCCGTTGCAGCCGCTTGACGAGGAGCTCAACGGCAGCCTCAACTCCGTGGATAATCCGCGCTATCTGGAGATTGCGGTGTTCCCAGGCGCGAACGGCGCGTTCGACCTCAAGGAGGACGATGGCACCAACCAGGCGCAGCCGTCGGATTCCGCGCTCGCGGTGACGCATATGGACTTCCGCTGGGAGGCCGATGGTGCGGTGAACGCGTTCGAGATTGCCCCGGTGGCCGGCAATGTTGCGGCGGTGCCGCAGCAGCGCACGTGGACGGTGACGTTCACCGGTGTGGCGCCGGTCGCCGCTGACGAGTTGATTGTGACGGTTGGTGGCGCTGAGGTCGTGCCGGATGTGTCGTACGACGCCGAGACGCTGAGCCTGTCCGTCACGGTTGCGGATGCGCCGGTCACGCAGGCCGTGTCGATTCACGCGACGAACGGACTGCGGTACGCCGACGATCCGGCGATTGAGGATGCGTTCACTGTGCTGTACAACGCGCAGATCGACTATCTGGCCAAGGAACGTGCCTACCGGCTCATCAAGGCTGACGGCGCTCGTGCGCTCAATGCGCTGCATACGCTGGAAAGCACCAAGAGCAGCCATCCCGGCCACGAGTTCGACGATTCCCACATGCCCGAATCCGTGATCCAGGCCATCGCCGAGCCGCTGCTGCGCGCGTAGCTCGTCCGTAATTGCAGGACCGTTGCCGTGAGGCAGACAGTGTTGGTATTTTGGCCCCCTCTGCTGCCCATATTCTCCTGTCCATCTGGAAATGCGCCCTGATACCCATACGGAATATGCTGGTGTGCTCGTAAGCAACGTGCTCACGAGCACACCAGCATCGCTAAGTGGCATATTCCCGAGTGGTAATCAGGACGCTAAGTCCCGATTACCACTTCAACGCTGGTCGCTTCGAATCAGTGCGTGGTCTTGTATTCCGACGCCCAACCATCCACGAAGGCGGACGCGACCGTATCCCAGTCGCCGGTGCCCTGCGCATACTCAAGCATCGCATTGCCGAGGCTCATCACCCACTGCGTGCTCGGCAGAGGATAAATCACGATATCGTAATTGCCCTTGGCTGCGTAGGCATCATTGGCGCGATGAATCGGATTCGTGGTCTTGTATCCGTTTTCGGCATATGACTTGAACGGTGTCTCGAATCCCATCTCATCGGTGACCAGTTTGCGCGCATCATCGTTTTGCAGAATATAGTCCAGGAACTGACGAGTTGCCTGCTGGTCCTTTTCGGAAGCGTTCTTGTTCATCGCAAAGTACAGGAAGCTGACTGTCAGACCAGCCTTCTCCTCGCCTTCAGTGCCGATATAGATCGGCAGCACGCCCATGTCCTCGTCTGGCACGTTCTGATCCTTGATCTGCGAGTAACCCCACGTGCCGTTCTGCAGGAACACGGCTTCGCCAAGTGCGAATTCCGAATTGGCGTCATCCATGGTTGCGCTCGAAAGCTGGCTGGCCGGCGTGGTCGAATCAGTGATATACAGGTCGAAGATCTTCTTGAAGTTCGGAATGTACGTGTCGGAGATTGTGGCCGGAAGCTGCGTCACGCCCTGATCGCGATACTCGTAATACACCGGCACGTGCGCGAGCTGATCGCCGAACCGCTTGATCGAACTCGTATCGAAGCCCGCTGACGTAAACGCGCCCTTGATACCGAGGTCATCTTTATGCGCCTGGATCTCGTCAGCCACGGTCTTCAACGTATCGAAGTTGTTGATCGTCTCAACGTCCTTCACACTTGACCAGCTGGCATCGAAATACTTCTGCAGCAAGGCCTTGTTGTAGATGATGCCATACCGCTCCATCACGTACGGCACAGCGCCAATTTCATCGCCGTTCTTCATGGCGTAGTCCTGCTTGGTGAGGTCCTTGTACATGTTCGTATCGGACATGTCTGCGTAGTAATCGGTCCAATTGAGGAAGTCGTTGTTATCCACGTCGAATACGGTTGGCGCTTCGGATTTGGCGAGCTCGCTCTTCAGCGTCTGTTCGTATGTGTCAGACGATGCCGTGGCGACATCTACTTCGATGCCGGTCTCTGCGGTGAAATTATCCGCAAGCTCACGAATCTGATCAGCCTGCTCTACTTTCATGCTCAGGAAGTAGACGTGACCCTTATCTGCATTGGAGTTGCCGGAACCGCACCCGGCGATCAATCCCAGAGACAGACCGGCCGCTGCCATTGCGGCCGTTGCTTTGATAATCTTCTTCATGGTTTCCCTCCTATGGAATGCCATAACTTCGTTGTTGTTGCAATACAGGGCGGGGGAGCGGACATCATCATTGCACAAGTCGTGCCCGCTGACCGCGCGTAGGTTGGAGGCCCGCCGCCGGTCTCACCCGGCGGCGTTCACATGGTATACGGATGAATCACAAGCGAACGTATCGGTTCGCGGACATACGGTGGTGACTGTGCTTCACACCTCCTTGAGACCGCGGGCAATGGTCGCATTCGTGACGGTGAGTGTGCCGTCGGTGACGAACATGCTTAATGCGTCACCGGGATGCTGGTACATGCGCGCGTTGAGCGCGACGCCGTTGACGTACAGCGTGGCGATGGTGTCGTCCACGATGAGCTGAATATGATATTCACGCCCGGCAGCCAGCTCGATCGGCCGCTCCAGTCCGATATTCATGCAATTGAACCACGGGAAGTTCGGGCTTCCTTCGAATACGTAACGATGCTCACCGATCGGGAAGATGAACTGATAGCCACGCTCACTTGCCTCATCGCGGTAGACGCGGAGGCCGAAGGATCGCGTTCCCTCGCTGAACGAGACGTCCGCTTCAAACGAATACAGGTCTCCGCAACCCTCGGCCAGCACGGCGTTACGGCGAGCGTCAGTACCGTCGATTACCGCATTCGTCACGATTTGCTCGCGTTCGTTGAACGCGTCCCAGACCGTGTCGGGAATGCGCACGCCGAGTGTGCCGTCGGCGCGCTGGTAGACCTCATGAGGGACGAAGGTGCCAGCCCATTCGAAGTTCTTTGCGTCATCGCAGTCTTCCTTGGTGGCAACCCAGCCGAAGAGGATTCGCCGTCCTCCCAGTTCGAAGGTTCGTCCGGCATAATAGGCGCTGCCGTCAAACGCGTCGTCATCGGGGGCGATCCATGGGCCGTCGAGACTCTTGGCCATGCGATACACCATCTTGTGTCGATCGCTGTATTCTGTGACGATGTGATACCACCATTCGCCCATCTTGAACAGATCGGGCATCTCGTGCATCGTGTACAGGTTCGGAGCCCAGAAGTCGCCTTCGAACGTCCAGTTCTTGAGGTCTTTGGACGTGAACTTCACCGTGCGACCGGTCTGCTGCGTTTTCGGGCCGATTTTACGGGCGCCGAGAATCAGCAGATACTGGTCATGTTCGTCGTCGCGAATAACCCACGGGTCGCGCCAATCGTCTGGGTCGTAGCCTTCTTGTGGTGTGAAGGTGATGGCGTCCTGTGTTTTCGTCCAGTGGTACAGATCGTCGCTGACTGCGTGCATCAGCACCTGCGCCGGCTTGCCCTGCTGGGGATAATCGCGGTTGTATCCGGTGTAGAAGATATGGTATTGCCCTTCCCCTTCGAACACCGATCCCGCGAATATGAACTGATCCTGCTCGTCGTCCCCGCCTCGCGGCACGGCTACACCGCAATCCTTGTAATGCACGAAATCAGAGGTTGTGGCCAGATCCCAGCCGAACGGCTCACCAAATGGTTCCGGATTGCGATTGTCACGCTGGTGATACAGAAAGAACTCATTGCCTTTGCCGAATGGCATGCAATCACCGAACCACGTGCCGGGGAATTGGTAGTACAGCTTTGGCATGATCATCACTCCTATAGTCGGCTGACGACCGCTCACCGATTGCGCTGTGGCCGGATTGCCGGACTTGTGTGCAGTCTGGTGGCGAACGGTATCCTGACTGTTCCCAACGCGCAACTCCGCGCATCAGAAACATGCTTTATTGTGTTGTCCTGATTTAATTTAAGCGCTTAAGCATTTAAGCGATTAAGCAATATGATAAACATTCAAACCATACCTGTCAAGCCATGACGCAAACCTCTAGGAATGGCGCGTGTCTCGCGCTGCTGACTACCCGCGATAGGTGCGGATAGAATCGCGCATCACTGAAGGGCAGTTCACCAGCAATGGCTCAAAGCGGTGGGGTTTGCTATCTTCGACGCGATCGGTCTCGTCGCCGTCGTAATCAACGTCGGGCGCCTTATCCAGCGTCAGCAACGAGCGTACGCCTAATACGCCAAGGTCATATTGCGGCAGTCCGACCGTCGTGAGTGCGGGATGCAGGTGTGCGGAAATGACCTCTTGGTTATCGAATCCGACAATCGACAAATCGTCGGGCACGCGCAAGCCTCGCTCGCGAAGCGCGTCGTACAAACCCATGGCAGTGCGGTCGTTATGACAGAACACTGCCGTGGCGCCGGTCTTCAGCACTGCGTCGGCCGCTCCGTAACCGCCTTCCTGGTCGGCTGTTGCGTCGACAACCATTGCAGGGTCGTATGCCAATCCGTGTGCGGCAAGTGCCTGACGATACCCTTCGAGGCGGCCGACCGATGCAGGTGATGCGGTTGGTTCGTTCACAAACGCAACACGACGATGCCCCGCCTGCAGCAACAATTCAGTTGCTGACTGTCCGCCTTGCACTTCATTAGGTACCACGGCGGGGAATCGACCCGATTCGTCAAAGCAGTTCACCAATACGGACGTAGTGCGTTCCAGCTCGTCAGGTGGCGTAATGGCGCGATGCACCCAGCTCGAATAGATGATCCCCTCAACCTGATGCTCAAGCATGAACGAAAAGGCTTTTCGCTCAATGGTCGCGTTGCCGTCGGTATCGACTACCAGTAGGATTTTGCCGTTGCGCCATGCTTCGTCCTGTGCGCCTTGAATGACTCGTCCGGCGAATGGAGATGTGGCGACACCATCGCTGATGAAACCGATTAGATCGGACTTGCCGCGCGCGAGACTTCGGGCAAACGCGTTGGAATGGTATCCGAGACGTTCGGCGACGTTGCGGACTTTGCGGCGCGTGTTTTCGGGAATGCGTACGTTCTTGTTGTCGTTGATCGCCCATGATGCGGTGGCGGTGGAGACTCCAGCCGCCTTGGCGACGTCCTGCAGTGTGACTTTGCCCATGTGCTATTGCCTTTGCGGGGACGTGCCGGACGCGGCCGACGGGGCGGACGCGTCTGACGCGTCAGACGGGGCGACGTATGCGGCGAATACGCGCTCGAGGATCGGCACATGCAGCATGAGCACCGATCCGTAGCCCAAGACTATCAGCAGGAACAGGCCCTGCGGCATGTAGACCCATGAGGCGACGAGCAGGCCGAGGAAGATTGCGTCAATCGTAACCAATACCAATGTTGCGCCGATGCGTGAGACGCCGAAGATGAACGCGTTCGCTAGTACTCCGCCGAAGGAGTTCTCGAAGCGCGCCTGCAACGCCCACACCCATTCGAACCCGATGATCCACACCAATGTCAGACCGATTTTGGGGATGAGCAGCGGCGTGATCTGCAACACCACCCATGAATACACGAGGCCGGCTCCCGTGGCGCCGAAAATAATCCATAGCCCCGTGGCCTTAAGGAAATTCGCGCGGAACGCCTTGAAATAGTTCGCTGTGACGTGACCTTCCGCGATTGCCACTCGCCGCGCGGCATCGTGTCCGGCCGTGAGCGCCGCACCGATGGTGATCAGCGGAATGCTGGTGATGATCATGAGCAGGTTGATCCAGATGGCATCTACGGTATTGCTCAGTCCGCGCATGAATGCGGAATCCGGAGACATAAAGCCCATGATTCATCTCCTTGAGGGGTGGGCGGATGGATACACGTCATTGTAGCGGGCGTGGCCCACGGAGAATTGCCTGTTCGCTGATTCATACACAGTACCTTGGCAACGTATTCACCAGAGCTGCAATCAGAGGGTATGAGAAAACGCTTGAAATATCAAGTAATCCCCGGCAACACGCCGATTATGTACATGATTGCATCGCGTGATATCGTTGTCATCAACGCTTACGGTAACGAGTCGCTGGAACATAGTTCCGCGGCCCCTTTGAGAAGAACAGATCGCCGGACATAGATGTTCGGTATATGCGGAAGGAGCATAACGCCGATGAGCACCATGAACATGAAGAGAATCCTCGCCGCAGGCGTTGCGGCCGTCACCATGTTCAGCCTCGCCGCCTGCGGAAGCACTGCGGCCGACCCGAATAAGGGTCATGTCTATTTCTTGAACGGCAAGCCTGAGGTGGTCGATCAGCTGCAGCAGCTTGCGCAGGACTACACCGATCAGACCGGCGTGCAGGTCGACATCCAGACCGCGTCCTCCGGCAGCTACGAGTCCACCCTGACCTCCGAACTGGCCAAGTCCGAAGCTCCGACCATGTTCACCATTGCTGGCTACGACGAGTTCGCCAAGTACCAGAAGTATCTCGAACCGTTGCAGGACACTGACGTGTACAAGCTGCTCAACGACGAAGGCAAGACCAACTCGCATAAGGTCGGCGACGACGCCTACACCCTGCCGTATGCGGCCGAGTGGTATGGCATCATCTACAACAAGAAGATCGTCAACGAATACGCCAAGAAGGACTACGCAGTCATCAAGTCCGACGCCGACATCAAGGACTACGACACCTTGAAGAAGGTCGTCGAGGACATGAACAAGCACAAGGACGACCTCGGCATCCAGGCTGCGATGGCGACGCCGGGCCTGGACTCCTCCTCCGCTTACCGCTTCGTGGCTCACATGACCCGACTGCCATTGTTCTACGAGTTCCGTGACGACAACACCACGTTCACCACCGATCTCAAGGGCACCTATCTGAAGAACTACAAGGATCTGTTTGATCTCGAGGTAAAGAACAGCCCGACCGAGAGCTCCATGCTCAGCTCGAAGACTTACGACGACATCACCTCTGAGTTCGCACTCGGCGATGTCGCGTTCTACCCGAACGGCGTGTGGGCGTACACCCAGATCAAGGACAACAACGTGGCTGACGAGGACCTCGGCATGCTGCCTTACTGGATGGGCATCGACGGAGAAGACGAGTACGGCCCTGCCGGCGCGTACGACGCTTCGTGGGCGGTGAACAAGAACGCGTCCGACAAGGACAAGCAGGCCACGCTCGACTTCATCAAGTGGATGGTCTCTTCGGATGAGGGCAAGAATGCGCTCTCCAAGGAGATGGGCTTCTCGGTCCCGTTCACCACGTTCGGCGATGACGATCAGCCGGAGAACCCGCTCACCAAGCTCGCCCGCTCCTACGCGGATGAAGGCAAGAAGTCCGTCACCAGTTTCCCGCTGCCTAGCTCGCAGTGGCAAGATGATCTGACCAGCGCGCTGCTCAACTACGTGCAGGGCGGTGGCCAGTGGTCCGAATTTGAAAGCGCGTTCACGAACGGCTGGAAGAAGGACTGGGCCAACAATGAAAAGGTCCTCGGCATGCTGCCGGAATCCAAGGCATTCGACGCGCAGTAGCCAGTAGCCGGTAGCGTACGAGCACTGCGCTCGTCGCCATGCGTCGCGTCGGCTTCACGCAGCACAATAATGGTGCGCGAGGCCGACGCGATTGCCGTAACTATGTACGAATGTACACTATATACTAAATGGCGATATACGCCATAAGGAGGGAACCCATGACCGCGAATAACAAGCGCGATGACTGGTGGAAGCAAGCTGTCGTCTATCAGGTTTATCCGCGTAGCTTCAAAGACGCCAACGGTGACGGACTTGGCGACATCGCAGGCGTCACCGAGAAAATCCCCTATCTCAAGGCGCTCGGCGTCGACGCCATCTGGCTGAGCCCGTTCTACCCCTCCGACCTGGCGGACGGCGGCTACGACGTCATCGACTATCGCAATGTCGATCCGCGTCTGGGAACCATGGACGACTTCGACGCCATGGTCGCAGCCGCGCACGAGGCCGGCATCAAAGTCATCGTCGATATCGTGCCGAACCATACCGCCGACAAGCATGTCTTCTTCCAGGAGGCGTTGGCAGCAGGTCCCGGTTCGCCCGAACGCGACCGCTACATCTTCCGAGACGGCCGCGGCGAGCATGGCGAGCTGCCGCCGAACGATTGGATTTCCCTGTTCGGCGGCCCGGCGTGGGAACAGGTGCCCGACGGTCAGTGGTACCTGCATATCTTCGCCAAGCAGCAGCCGGACGTCAATTGGAACAATCCAGACATCCACGAAGAGTTCAAGAAGACCCTGCGCTTCTGGTCCGACCACGGCACCGACGGCTTCCGCATCGATGTGGCGCATGGCCTGGCCAAGGACCTGGAATCCACGCCGCTTGACCAGATGGACCCGCTGGCCGTGCAGCATGGCCTCTGCCACGATTTCACAAGCCCGCTTTGGGACCGCCGAGAAGTGCACGACATCTACCGCGAATGGCGTGAGGTGTTCAACGAGTACAACCCGCCGCGATTCGCCGTCGGCGAGGCATGGGTCGTGCCGGAGCACCAGCATCTGTATGCGAGCACCGATGAGCTCGGCCAGGTGTTCAACTTCGAGTTCGCCGAAGCGAACTGGGATGTGGACGCGATGCGTGCGGCAATCCTCGCCGGTCTACGCTCCGCCGAGGAGACGCACGATTCGACGACGACGTGGGTGATGAGCAACCATGACGTGCCGCGTCACGTTTCGCGTTACGGCCTGCCGCAAGTGCCCGCCTCGTCGCATCACCAGCTCGCCAAGGACTGGCTGCTGCGCGACGGCACCAGCTACTTCGAAGATCGCGAGCTCGGCACCAAGCGTGCGCGCGCGGCGATTCTGATGGAACTCGGCCTGCCCGGTTCGGTGTACATCTACCAGGGCGAGGAGCTCGGCTTGCCTGAAGTGGCGGACATCCCGTGGGATCGTCTCGAGGATCCGACCCCGTTCTTCACCCGCGAACGGTTCATCGAAAAGGGTCGCGACGGTTGCCGCGTGCCTCTGCCGTGGGTCGCCGCCGACGTGCCTGCACCCGCTGAATGGAACGCGGGATTCGGCACCGGAGCATCGTTCGGATTCTCCCCGGCGAAGAAGGCCGACGGTTCGGCCAGTGCTGACCCGCATCTGCCGCAGCCACTGTGGTACAAGGATTATGCCGCCGACGCCGAAGCTGCGGATGACGCGTCGATGCTGAACCTGTATCGGGCCACATTGACTCTGCGCGCTTCGCTGCTTACCGCAACCGCCGATACCGCGGACTGCGCGGCCATCGATGCCGGACACGATGTGATCGCGTACTCCCGCCCCAGCACGGACGGACGCCGTTTCGCCAGCTACACCAATTTCGGTGCGGCGGCGCTGACGCTGCCTGCCGGTGAGGTCGTACTCGCCTCCGGCGATCTGACCGCTGACGGCGCTCTGCCGCAGGACACCACGGTGTGGATCCTGCTCGACTAGTTCTTCCTTCTCCTCCTTCCCCTCTGCGGCTTCCTGGGT
This sequence comes from Bifidobacterium sp. UTCIF-1, assembly GCF_006408915.1. Taxonomy (NCBI): domain Bacteria; kingdom Bacillati; phylum Actinomycetota; class Actinomycetes; order Bifidobacteriales; family Bifidobacteriaceae; genus Bifidobacterium; species Bifidobacterium sp. UTCIF-1. The sequence continues at coordinate 201 of NZ_JFAG01000013.1, read as the reverse complement.
TCTTCCCGGGAAGCCGCTTTTGTATGCCTAGAGATAGTGATCTGTCTCGCCATTTTCTAAGCGGATTGTCCCTCTGCCGCAAAGCAAACAGCGGTAGTAGGCCCCCTCTGACGAGGGGGCTGTCAGCGAAGCTGACTGGGGGAGAGACCAAAAGGTCGACTAGCTTTCTGATGACTACCCCTCAGTCAGCTTCGCTGACAG
>NZ_JFAG01000012.1:0-111686 GCF_006408915.1 Bifidobacterium sp. UTCIF-1 | reverse complement strand
ACTCCACTGTGCCGCGACCCGACAGATTCGACTGCTTGAAAAGCATGTCTATGATGCCAAGGTCAAGAACATGAAGTAGTCACCGTCTTATCACACCAACGATATAAGTAGGGTGCTGCGGGCCACATTCATTTTCACAGATAATCTCACGCACTTCGAGCACGCCTGCCTGCGTGGCAATATACTCGCCAAGCTCAGGCAAACGAGCCCAGTGCCAAGAAGACACCCTCCTAAATCCTCTTCCCAAAGTAGATTTAACATACTCGCATATCCACATTTCCATTGCTTTCAGCCTTTCTCTGGAATCCCTCCCATCGTACTGTTTTGAAACGGCGTAAACCTGAGTTACTCTTGGGGATTGCCAGTAAGCAGCAGACCAGAAGCCGTCCCGAACTTCATTCCACTGTATTCTTGTTTATTATGGGAATATACGCGAATACCCGCATCTGGTTGTGGGAATCAAAGAACAAGCTACGACGTACATTGACGCACGCTGCTCGGCGTCTCAGAAGAAAGCAACGCATCATTGTTTCGTTGACCTCTTACCCACCTCGGATTGCTACTATCCACGAGTCGATTCGTTCGATTCTGGCTCAGAAAATGTTGCCGGATAAGGTGGTTCTTTGGCTTTATGAGGGTGATTTCCCAAACCGCGAAAAGGATTTGCCTGCGACACTTACGCATTTACTCGCTCATGATGTACAAATACGCTGGGTAACAGAGGATTTGAAGCCTCATAAGAAATACTATTGGGCACTTCAGGAGTTTACTCATGATCTAGTCATCACTTTTGATGATGACATGATATACCCCAATACATATATCTCTGAATTGGTGGCGGCACATCAGGCTCATCCTGAGGCGGTCGTATCGATTCGCACTCATCTAATCACCTTCAATGTAGATGGCTCGCTTAAGCCGTATAACGAATGGATTTTTGAAGCGCCAGCACATTATCCGGCAATGCTGGATCGGCCTTCGATGCGTTTGTTCGGAACGAACGGTGCTGGTACCTTGTTTCCACCCCACATCATGCCTCCGGAGACGTTTGATATGCAGGCAATTCGCGATACGGCGCTGCGGGCAGACGACATCTGGATAAAGGTCATGCAAGTTATAGGCAGTATTCCCGTTGTCTCTGCAACAACGAACCAAGTAATCTCTTTGATTTCCGCCGAAGAAGCACGGACTCAAAACCGTATCGGTTTTGTACCAAACTCACAGACAGAAGCTCTTTGGAGCACAAACAGCGCAGGCGGAAACGACAAAGTAATTAAACAGATACTTGCATACCCTACGATTCGCAGAGCGTTGAACGGAGATTTCGCCGATATTGTCAGAGACGACAGCTTTGATGAGCTCATGGACGATGCCACTCGTCAATAGCTTCCGCATGTCTGGCACAGTATCTGCGTCGCGTTTACCCCAGCCCATAGAATAGGCGGAACTAGTGAAGACTGCGCTGCCCAACAGGCAGCCATTGTTGTCGTTTGTAGAATGGAACGCTTGTGAAGCAACTAGTCAACAGACTTCAGGCTCGCTACCACTATGCATTGGTGGTTTTCAAAGAGCTGGTGAAAACCAATTTCAAACTGCGATATCAAGGATCGTTCCTAGGTGTACTGTGGTCCGTGCTTCAGCCTCTCATGCTGTTCGCTGTGATGTACATGGTATTCGTCAAATTCTTGAAGTTCTCGGATGGCACTCCGACTTTCCCTATTTCGCTATTGTGCGGCACCTGCTTGTGGCAGTTCTTCTCGGAATCCACCGGCATGGGAATGCGTTCCATCGTTGATCGTGGCGACTTGCTGCGTAAGATCCATTTCCCTAACTACATTATCGTGGCATCCACAACCATGGGGTCAATGATCTCTTTGGCCATCAATCTCGGAGTGGTTATTCTTTTCGGCACATTTGCCCATGCACATTACACATGGCGCGTATTACTCGTAATTCCCAGCATCGTCCAGCTCTATGCCATCTCTCTCGGAGTGGCGCTGCTGCTTGGATCCTTGTATGTATATTTCCGAGATATCGGCCATATCTGGGAAGTGGTTCTGCAAGCAATGTTCTATGCCACCCCTATCATCTACCCGATTTCAATGGTGGTCGACCGTGGTTTTGGATGGGCAGCAAAAGTAATGATGCTGATGCCCACCACCCAAACCATTATGGATATTCGCCACAACCTGCTTTCACCGGAATATATCCCGACCGTTTGGACCACAGTGAATAACAAGTGGCTATGCCTGATCCCCTACGTCAGCTCCATTGTGATCCTCTGGCTAGGCATTCACGTATTCCGTAAGTACAGCGCCAAATTCGCGGAGGTGCTCTAATGTCCGGCAACAACACAATCGACACTGCTGCCACCAACGATACTCGTCCAGTTGTTTTAAAGGTCGAGCATGTAGCCAAATACTTCCGCTTGCCCACCGAGCAGGCCACAGGTCTCAAAATGGCATTTCTGAACTGGACCCGTGGCATTAAAGGATACACCGAACAGCATGTGCTGCGAGATATCAATTTTGAAGTGCACCAAGGAGATTTCTTCGGCATTGTCGGGCGTAACGGCTCCGGCAAATCAACACTGCTGAAAATCATCTCTCAGATTTACAAACCCGAACAAGGTAAGGTAACAGTCAAAGGAAAGCTGGTACCGTTCATCGAGCTTGGTGTTGGTTTTAATCCGGAACTCACAGGGCGCGAAAACGTATATCTCAATGGTGCATTACTCGGATTCACCCGCGAAGAAATCGACGCCATGTACGACGATATCGTGGATTTCGCCGAACTTGGCGAATTCATGGATCAGAAGCTCAAGAACTATTCTTCCGGCATGCAGGTACGTCTTGCCTTCTCTGTGGCTATCAAAGCGCAAGGCGATATTCTTGTACTCGATGAGGTTCTGGCCGTCGGAGACGAAGCATTCCAGCGCAAATGCGACAATTTCTTCTCCCAGATCAAGCATGATCCGAGCAAGACCGTTATCCTAGTAACTCATTCTATGGATGCGGTAAAGAAATATTGCGATAAAGCGATTCTCATCAAAAATGGTGAGATTGTAGTTTCTGGCAACAAAAATGATGTCGCCGATCAGTACACTCTCGAGAATCTGAAATCAACAAAGAAATCACAAGAAGAGCAGCTTTCGGAAGGACAATATCCAGCAGGTTTAAGCGAGCGCGTGCCCAAACTGGAGGTACGAGCAGATAGTTCGCCACTGGTCAAGACCAGTGATCCGTTCCGATTCCATGTTGAATATGAATTCAACGAAAAGGTAGCTTTCTATCTCATCCTCACGGTACTGGATATGCAACGCGGCGGTATTGTGTATGACACAGCAGCCGAATTACAACAAACGAAACGTGGACACCAAACCGCAACATTCGAGTTGCCGCTCAATGCTATCTGCAATGGAAATTACCGTATTACAGCTCAACTGCGCATCTTGCCAGATCCTGACAATGTCAAATCAAACCAGCAGCTTGCCTATACCGATGAAAATCGTTCACTCGATTTTGCGTTGCGTATTCCGGGAAATAACGGCTATGCATTATTGAACAAAAACACAATGCATGTCACACAGCTAGATTGATTCCACCCAGTTGAGCAGAAAAAGCTAAGTCGGTTTCATTCCAATATGGAGCGAAACCGACTTAGCTTTTTGCTTTAATGCTTGCGCAAATATCGCACACCAGCACGCAACTGTCCCAGCACGTATCGCACTGCGCTGATTGGCGTCCATGCGGCCGTATAAATCACGTTTTGAGCTGGCTCGGGAAGCTTGCGTACCGTCTGCGCAGCCACTGCCTGTAGACCCAGATGCACACGATGCTTGGCTGCTTTGAGTGTCCTGAAACGAGTGGTTGCCGCATGCAGGCCATACATGTTGCTGAGGAGGGATTCCCCTCGACGTGCTTCCACTGACGAACCCATCATCATTGCCGTGGTGTAGAACAACGAATCGACCTCAATGCGCGCATATCGATCGGAAAGTACCCATGCCGGGTAATATCCCTGCGACTGGCAGATATATCCATTGGCACGTTCAATCGCGTGTGAAACGGTACCATCTTCACCCATTTGTCCCTCCGGCAGGAAGTCCTCATACTTCCAACCGTATTCAAACAGGGGCTTCAATGCTTCTACACGGAACCAATAGCACGAGCCGATAGCTGATGCCGTGGGCTTATATGGCGAAAGCGGGACATGAATATTGAGCCGCTCTTCCAGAAGCTCTTTGGTGATGTCATAGTTCGCGCCCCAATCCGCTGGAATGGTGTGCGCAAAATACAGGGCATGGTACGGCGGCGTAGGAGCTACTTGGCCGAGTCGCGGATTCTCCGCGAATAGCGTCAGAATATTCTCTACATACGCCTTGCTGCCAAGCGTGTTTTCCATCAGCTTATAGGCGAAGCCCTGGCTCTCAGTGCCGTGGTGTCCATTTTCCTGATTCTGACTCGACTTCTTGTCGTGTGCGAAGCCGACGATATCATATTTCCCGCTCAATACCACCGGACAAGCTGCAACCAGCAGCGCAGAGACATCACGACCACGGTTCACCACCGGAATAAAAGTGGCAGGATGGCTAACACCGTGCTGTTGCATATAGTCACGAATCTGCGGAATCTTATTCTCGGTAGAAGTGATATACAGATCGGTCTCGTCAGGCAGTGAAGCAATGTAATGGCATGTGTCCTCCAACAAATCCATGAAGTATACATGGTAGATGAACGCTGAACGTGGTTTATCATGCGTACGAGGATTCAGCGCCTGCGTTGGCAAAACGTAATCCAGATGCATAGCTTTGCGGATATCGTCGATATTGTGGCCTGAAAGCACTGCATCCCAAATCATATCCGTGTCGTAATCGGTATGATCACGCAAGTAATCGAACAGATCCAGAGCGGGCTGGCCGGCAGTCTGGTCAAAATACGCGCTGTAGTCCACGAAGAAGGAACGACGCTTGAACACTGGGCAGCGGTCGTCGCTAATCAGCAGCTTGGGCATATACAGCAATGGGTATGACGAGTAACCCTTGTATTTACGCCAATCGATGTACGAAGCCCAGGTGAACCCCAGGTCGGCAAAATGCTTGGTGAAAGTCATCTCATGCTTACGGGTGACCTCGGCATAATCCTTCCACAACGGCATGGTCTCCCAATATTCGTGGAAAGCGGGTGATGAGACCAGCGAACGACGGTATGCATGCCAATAGGCTTGCAAATGCGTGGGGATGACTTCCTTGTTGACCATCTCACCCGCGTATGCAGTGATACCCCAGAAATCCACGGGCTTTGCATCCATGACATGGAACATCTCTCGGAACGGATACACCGGTCCCATGACGGTGTCGTTCAGGCAGATCACTTCATCATAGGACTCGAGCTTTTCCCAGCCGAGGGTAAGAATGGCCTGCTTGTAAGCAGCGACATCAAGTCCCTTATTCTCACGAACAATAATGTCCTGAGTATAGTTCTGGAACAGACGTCGGGCCTGTTCGTCAAGCTTCCCATTCACCACCACAACCAGATCATCGATATTATTCATCAAGTCATCGAGAAAAGGCTTGATGAATCGTGCAGCTCGACCTTGATTGTCATAAAAACAGTAAATACCCAGACGATGCATATGCGTATTCTCAACGCTCACGTTCTTATTCCCTTCCTTCCATCAGACTGTATGGCATAAGGCTGTATGACATAAAACACTTATTTTCCCTTGTTATGCAGATGCATGCGAACCAGACGAATCACATCTCTAGGCAATGAACCTTCTGGAATCACCGTGTCTGCACAACGCGCAAGAGCACTTCGCTCAGCTCTTTTCTGCGCTTCCAGTAGTTCTTTCTGTCTTGCTTCCTCCCGCTGGCGCTCTTCGCGTTTCTGCTTCAAGGCAACAACATGGCTGTCAACCTTCGAACATAACTCCCGATATGCAAGAGCCGCAGAAGAGTCCATCTTTGGCAGTACCCGATCATCGAGAAGGCGGCCCCAACGATAAAACTCGTCATCATCCACAGGAATGGAGTCTTGTGTAAGCAGCCATTGACCTCTCGCCATTATCGGACCCAACACAATGCTATACACGTCTTCTGCCGGCCATGTAAGCATAAGCCGGATCACGGCCTCTGTCTGAACATCTGGCGACAACCTCGTCACCCACTCATTTCCGATAATTCTCAGATATTCCTGCTTCAGCCAACTTGCACAATCATTAGTAGTGGAATCATCACATGTTCGCGCATATGAAGCAACGTATTCAATATCTTGGCGAGCTGATTGCTGAAGATAATTGAATTTATCTACAGATTCTTTAGACCTACCCGAAACTCCAGCTCCAAGATAGTATTTCAATCCACGGATATCAGGAATCATGCGTACAATCTGCGCTTTTGAACACAATACAAACATCTCATACGAATCCTGCATGCGTCCAAGCGGATAATCAGTCATCTCTTGAAAACCCTGCCGAACAAATTCACCATTGAATGCACAATCGATGATGCTCCACGTGTAACGATGATTACGTTGCGAAAAAATGCTCAGCAGTATCTCTAATCCTGAGAGTACGCAATCTCCTTGGTTGAACATCTCCTCATTGGCATATGAGAAAGCAATATCTGACTCCGAAGTACCCAACGGTATGACGTTGCGTCCGAAGCGAAGAAAATCGTAGCTATTATTGGTCAGCACCGGCTGAAGCAACTCGAGACAATTCCGCGTAACTGCGTCATCTCCATCGACGAAAATCACATATCGTCCGGTGGATGACAACGCGCCAGCGCGTCGTGCCAAATGAGCACCCTCATTTTGGCTTTTGTTCACTACACGGAAACGACTGTCTCCCTTTACTTCTTGCTGTATTACCGAAAGAGTGCCATCTTTGCTCGCATCATTGACCACAATGACTTCAAAATCCTGAACCGTCTGAGCCTTAATGCTCTGTAAGCAACGGCCAATATATCGCTCGACGTTATAGGCAATGACAACAAAAGAAAAAAGGGGCAGCATACAGCTATACCTCTGCTATGTCAGCGTTCTTCGCGCGACTTGACGATGATCTTGTCGTCCGCCACGTCCTTAAGATGCTTGCCGTACGGGCTCTTGCCATACCGCTCGGCGGATTCGAGGAGCTCGTCCTTGGAAATCCACCCGTTCTCGTAGGCGATTTCCTCGGCCACGGCGATAGGCAGTCCCTGCGCGCGCTGCACGGTGCGGACGAACTCGCCTGCCTCGTACAGGGAATCCATCGTGCCGGTGTCCAGCCAAGCGTAGCCGCGGCCAAGCGTCTGCACGTTCAAGGTCCCGTCTTCGAGGTACATCCTGTTGAGGTCGGTGATTTCCAGCTCTCCACGAGCCGAAGGCTTGACCTGCTTGGCGAACTCGGTGACACGCGCATCATAGAAATACAGACCGGTCACAGCATAGTTGCTGGCAGGATGCTCGGGCTTCTCCACGATGGAAATGGCCTTCTTATGCTCATCAAACTCGACCACGCCGTAACGCTCGGGATCGTCCACGTAATAGCCGAACACCGTGGCACCATGCTCCACGGCTGCGGCCTTGCGCAGCGTGCGGCCGAGGCCGTTGCCGTAGAAGATGTTGTCGCCGAGCACCAGCGCGCAGGGCTCGCCCGCGATGAACTCCTCGCCCAAGATGAACGCCTGAGCAAGTCCATCGGGAGATGGCTGCACTTTGTAGGAGAAGTTCACACCGTACTGAGAGCCATCGCCAAGCAGACGCTCAAAGTTCGGTAGATCCTTCGGCGTGGAGATAATGAGGATGTCGCGGATGCCCGCCATCATGAGCACGCTCAGCGGGTAGTAGATCATCGGCTTGTCGTACACCGGGAGCAGCTGCTTCGATGTCACCGTCGTCAACGGATACAGCCTCGTACCCGACCCGCCGGCGAGAATGATGCCCTTCATGTTCCTACCTGCTTTCCTGTTACAGCGCACGATATTTTCAACCGTACTTAGCTTACCCATAACCTTCCACCGCATCGAACCGGACAGAAAGTCTGTGCGGTTTCATCGCATACAGCGGGTACAGGTAAACTTCATGCCACGGAATACCTTGAACTTCTGGCGGCGCCATCGCGCCGAACCATGCCATCATCCTGCATACGTTTAAGAAGGCGGGACGCAGTAGCGTAACTCACCCCGAAATGTCGAGCCATCTGGGAAACCGAGGTCGCTCCACCTGCCTGACGAATATAATCCAACACTGATGCGCAGCGTTCCTGATAACTCCGCGTGTTGAGAATCACCGGATCGCCAGCGTCTTTCTCTTTCTCCTCCACTAACGCATACCGATTACCGTTGCCCTCAATAGCATCCAGCGAACGCAAATCATCCAACGCCATTTGCACACGTTCGCGGTCTATGCTCGTCCTGAATGCAATGTCTTCATCCGTCAATGTCCCGTATTGGTTCAATGCCGCAACAACGATGAGGCTTTCCACCGGCAGTGGTGAGCGTCGTTTCTCAGTAAGAGCATCGACCATGCGGACAAATCCTTCATCTACCTTGGCCTTCCGGAAGAATAGCACCACTTCATCAGGAGTGGACTGCGAATAATCCGGCAACGGCCTTCCAGCCGCTACCGTGCGAGCAAAGATGCGGTCGATGCCACGTCCCGTCCGTTCAACATAGCCGCAGCGCTTGAGCACATCGGCAAGCTGTCGGTTCCGCGGAGTCGGCGATACAGTGAGCAAATTCTCAAAGCTCACGCCTCGCATAAACCCACCGGGATTGGCTATCGTAAGGCCCGCCTCATCCATCTGAAATCGAACCGGACCAAGCAGCGTGTAATCCCGATGGCAGAATGCGTTCACCATCGCCTCACGGAAAGCACTTCGATCAATGTCATAAAAAACGGCATGCCGTGGCCCCAGCATGACCTCCGTCTGTGTGTTCCAAGGTGCAAGCAGCTCTTCAATGCGCGCAAGCATCGCCACCAAAGGCAGACGAAGCGTCTCATCCACCACCGGAGACCCGTCGCGCATCACCTGAAACGTCGCGGTGGCAGTTGGCATTGTTCGTCTCAACGCATGATGTGTACCAATGGTTACGATGCCCGCAACACTCGGTCTAACAATGCCGTCTTTGATGTCACGAGTGACCAGACCCGTCGCCCCATCGAACTCGGCGTCCGCCAGAGCCAGCAACTGATCATCGGCATGGGTCCTAGCGATTCCTTCCCGCAGCATATTTCGAGCATCGCCGTCCAAATCATTCAGAGAGGAATCCGGAGCCGGCTGCGCACTGTAATCGTACTGCCCGATGCCGGAAAGACGTGATATGAACTCATATGGATACATGGTCACATTCTCAGGTTCGCCATCTGCCTTCAACACGCGTTGAATCACACGGCCACCCTTGGTGCAAATCAGCTGCTGCGATTCGTCCACCGAGATGCTCACGACCTGGAGTCCGCAGGAATCATTGATAACCGAAGGGCGTACTTGCACTGGAGGGACGGTGTTGTTGAACACATATGCGGCCAACTGGTTGATGTTGCGATGTTTCTTGCTCACACCCGTCACAGTGCCGTCATCCTCAATACCGAGATATAACGTTCCGCCTTGCGTATTCGCAAACGCAACCATGTTGTTGATAATCACGGAATCATCAACGGGACCCGTTCGCTCGCTCTTGAACTCCACCCGGATTGATTCCTTCTGCGGCAATAGCATGGCACTCGCCTCTCATATCTCTTCAGTATCTTATCATTATCTTATCATGGTAAATTATCTTATCATCGATGATAAGATACTGAAAGGATATGCGGGAAACCGACGAGACCACATCACTCCGCAACTACATACCATTGCGAATGAATACGAGAAGCGGCTCTCCGTCTGGGGAGAACCGCTTCTCGTACAGCACATACGCCGTCGGCTGCTATCCGCGCAAAGACTTATTTGTTGAGTTCTTTCTTTACGTAGGCTTTGAGGCTTTCCTGCCAGTCGGCGGGCGTGTAGCCGGCGGCCTCGATCTTGGACAGGTCGAGCGCGCTATGCGTGGGCCTTGGGCTGACCGGGTTCTTCGCGTTCGCGAAATACTCAGTCGTGCTGATCGGCTTGACCTTCCCCCCGTTCCCGTTCGTCAGGTCGAACACCTCACGGGCGATGTCAGCCCAGCTTTTCACCTCGCCCGAACCCGTCAGGTTGTACGTACCATACGGCGCATGGCTGTCCAACAAGTGGAAGATCGCCTCCGCCATGTCACGCGTGAACGTCAGACGACCGTACTGGTCGTCCACCACCGTCACCTGCTCCAACTTGTCCTCGGGGTCGGCCACACGGTCGGACAGGCCCATCATCGTCTTCACGAAGTTATGACCCTCGCCGATCACCCAGCTGGAACGCAGGATGTAATGCTCCGGCGCGTTGGCCACCGCGATGTCACCGGCCGCCTTGGTCTGGCCGTACACGCCCAACGGGGCGAACGCCTCCGTCTCCGTATGCTCCTCGGCGGTCCCGTCGAACACGTAATCGGAGCTCACGTGCACCAGCGTGATGTGATGCTCCCTCGCCACCCGGGCCAAAAGGGCCGGCCCCTGCGCGTTCGCCTTCCACGCGACCGGACGGCCCTCCGCCGTCTCCGCCCTGTCCACAGCCGTGAACGCGCCCGCGTTGATGATCGTCCCGTACAGGCTCCAGTCATACTTGTCGTACGCCTTCGGGTCGGAGAAGTCGAACTCGTCGATGTCCGTATACTCGAAGCCCTCAAGACCATGCGCCTCCGCATACGCGCGGATAGCATGACCCAACTGCCCGTTGCAACCCGTCACCAGGGTGCGCTTCGGCGCCATGGGCTTGGCGTCCCTGAGCATCGGATGATGCAGGTCCGCCTCGCTGCGCTCCGACTCTTCCAACGGGATGGGCCATTGGATGTCCAGCTCCGGGTCCGCGAGGTTCACGAACGTATAGGTCCTCTTCTGCTCCAGGCTCCAATGCGCGTTCACCAGATACGTGTACACGGTCCCGTCCTGCAACGCCTGGAAGCTGTTGCCCACGCCACGCGGCACATAAATCGCCTTCGACGGATCCAACCGGGTCGTGAACACCTGGCCGAAACTCTCGCCCGGCCTGAGGTCCACCCACGCGCCGAAGATCTCGCCCGCCGCGATCGAGATGTACTTGTCCCACGGCTCCGCATGGATGCCGCGCGTCACGCCCTTCTTCGCGTTATAGCTGATGTTGTTCTGCACCGGACCGAAATCCGGCAGACCCAACGCCATCATCTTCTGCCGCTGCCAGTTCTCCTTGAACCAGCCACGACTGTCCCCATGCACCGGCAGATCGAACACCAGCAAACCCGGGATATTCGTCTCCGTGACTCTCAATTCCTTCTCGAACTCAAACGACATACCCGATCACTGTCCCTGCTGCTTGTACTTGGCTTCGGTGGCGGCCTTCGCGGGCTCCCACCAGGCGCGGTTGTCCGTATACCACTGGATGGTCCGCTCCAAACCGGACTCGAAGTCCGTATGCTTCGGCTTCCAACCGAGCTCGGTCTGCAATTTGGTCGAGTCGATCGCGTACCGGCGGTCATGGCCCGGACGGTCCCTCACCCAGTCGAACGCGTCCTCGCTCTGGCCCATCATCCTCAGGATCATGCGCAGCACGGTGATGTTGTTCTTCTCCCCGTTCGCGCCGATCAGATACGTCTCGCCGACCCGGCCCTTCGTCAGGATCGTCCACACGCCCGTGGAATGGTCGTCCGTGTGGATCCAGTCACGCACGTTCAGACCCTGCCCGTACAGTTTCGGACGCATGCCGTCGAGGATGTTCGTGATCTGACGGGGGATGAACTTCTCCACATGCTGGTACGGGCCATAATTGTTGCTGCAGTTCGAGATCGTGGCGCGGATGCCGAACGTGCGGTGCCAGGCGCGCACCAGCAGGTCCGACGACGCCTTCGTCGACGAATACGGGCTGGAGGGATGGTACGGGGTCTCCTCCGTGAACTTGGCGGGGTCGTCCAGCGCGAGGTCGCCGTACACCTCGTCGGTGGAGACGTGGTGGTAGCGCACATCGTACTTGCGGCACGCCTCCAGCAGACGGAACGTGCCCTCCACGTTCGTCTTCAAAAACGGCTCCGGGTTCGCGATGCTGTTGTCGTTATGCGACTCGGCCGCGTAATGCACGATCGCGTCATGACCCGGAACCAGCCTGTCCAGCAGCTCCGCGTCGCAGATGTTGCCGTGCACGAACTCCACCCGGTCACCCAGGATGCCCTTGATGTTCTCCAGATTGCCCGCATACGTCAACGCGTCCAATACGGTCACATGCACGTCCGGATGGTTGTTGTACACGTAATGCACGAAATTCGACCCGATGAACCCACAGCCACCGGTCACAATGATGTTATGAGGAGTAAAAACTTCATCAGCCATAGCATTCAGCATACCGCCAGGTGTGCCATAAGATGCAGGGTCTATAAGGTCAGTTTTCCACTAGCCTGTATGGAGTACGGCCGTCAATCGTCTTGCCGATTCGGTCAAAACGGTATCCGTCGAATTGCATCTCATCAAGCTTCTGGGTAGAAAGCACGTTGCTCACACCAAGTTTGTGCAATTGAGCGGGAGTGACCTGAAGCGTAAAGGCATCTCCAAAATCCAGTCTAAAGGGTTCTGTCGCCTCACTCTGCTGAATTTGAACAGCAATGTAGGCGTACCGGTTGTATGTATTCTCCCACTTGCCAGACGTATCCAGAGTTTTCCATGTATTCAAATCCGGTACGACTTCCAAAGCATTGAGGGTTTTAATCCCATTCGCCACCAACAGATTAGCCAGTCTTGCGCTATCGTCTCCATCAGCGACCCACATACCTGTACTGTTCTGCTGCAAATCCTGTATCTGTCGAGTCAGCGGCTGTTGGGTAAGCGGAGCAGCTCCATATTGGATAGGGTTTACCGACATTCCTGAAGCAACCATGCCGAGTATCGATAACGGGACCGCAACATTGCTGACGATTCTCTGATTACCCGCAATGAAAGAGAATGAGAGAACGGCAACAATGACGGCACAGCCGGCGGTCAACAGGCGCCCCATATACAGGGGGTAGGTGAAGTGGTTTATCGCAGCAATAACCACAGCGTAAACCAACACGACTGGAATCACTACGCGCATGTTGGTTTCCCGAGTGTTCTGCGATGCCGCGCGAATCAGCAGAATAATATTCGCCACACCGAAAACCACAATGGTTCTGCTGGAGGTGACGGGGGTCAGGAACAGTATTTTTGAAAGTCCTAACGGGAATCCAACGCAAGCAAACAACGTAAAGAAAGCGACAAGTCCAATTACGCATGTATTGAGGACGTCGACCTTCTTGTTCCTGATCATATTGATCACAGCGAGGACTATACCCACAGGGAATAAATCAACAAACGCCGATACCTCGGTGGCATTCGAAAACTCGATTCCCGGAACGCTGATCCACTCTTTGAAAGGAAGGAACAATGAACTTACTGATGAGACAAGTACGAGAGGATTGAGCCCGCCACCCGTGGACTGCCTTGCTCCAGGATAAGCGGTGTGAAGCGTCGTCTGAATGGTGTCCCAAGACATCACGAATGCCGATGCCAAAATGACGCAAAACACAACGATCTCAGCCACAAGAACGAGAATGTCCTTGCCGGAGAAACGAATATTCCCCCAATGCCGCACCACTGTGCAAATAATAAGTAGCACAAGCAAATAAGCCAGAGGAATCTGCCACGCAGGATACAAGCTCAATATGAACATGCCTGCGCACAGCAATATCACTCCGACATAAATAGCTCGAATCATAGTACGATTCCCACCAAGATATCTATCGAAGCAAACGATAGATACAAAGACAGCGATGAGCATTTCCGGCAATGAGTTCACCGCAAACCACCATTGAGTCAGCGGAGCGAAAGTGATAAGCACGGCTCCCAAACATGCAATGCCTTTATGCTCCTCACCTTTACCATTGTTGGAAACAGTCAGGAAAAACTCATATGCAGCAAGGAACAGCACAACGAGACGGGCTGCCCAGTAGAATGCAAGTCCCCTCTCGCTTCCCAACAGAAGGTAGCCCCAGTGGAACGGACGGAAGATTTCCGCAGGCGTCCATACCGGCGCATACTTATTATTCATAAACATATCTGCAGGATTACCGCTAATTAAACCATTAAAGTAATCATAATGCTCATATTCTTGGGCGAATGCAAAAGGGGTTCCTGTCGCATATTCATCAGTTCTAATAGCGCGAGGCGTACCCCACACAACACCCACAGACGCATCATGCCCGAGCCAGTAATTCCACATGCCTAACGATGAGCCATTAATATTAAGGATTACTGCACCAATTACCAGTATGAAACCGAACAATAATCGACGTGAATGCAAAAATAGCCCCACCTTGCTCGACCCATACACGACGCACGAAATGATTAACATAAAAAACATTGACGCTATACAGGCGCGAAGAGCAATAATTGTTATCAGTATAGTATTAGAGGAAATTAAATTAAAAAATACTTCCTGCAATACAGGAATCGCCTTCACGGCAAATACAACCGCACAACCTACAGATGCGATTATTACCAGAACGATACTCAGGATCCAACGTTTATATGAATCCACATCCTTATTGTCATTAAACCAGAATCCCACTGTCAAGCATTCCTCTCAATATCCTAAAAACTTGCCATTAAGCATGTATCTATCTTCATATTTGATATCCCCTGCGAGAGCACCCTGCGAAGAGACCTGCGAAGAGCCGGTTAAGTAGCAAGATTCGAAGAAAAACCACGACCCAAGTCTGTTCACTACCCTACCGACTCCAATACACAACAAAATACGACTCTCCGACGAGGTAACAACTCTTGCCGCATATAATACTAAAGAGCAGCTTGGAAGATGCTGTACACTTGCTCTACTGGCAGCTAGTTAGACACACCAAGGAGTTATAGAGCTATGCTAAACGGTAGGAACGTATCCCTAGTTATGCCGTGTCGTAACGAAGCCTCGTTCCTCGCTGATTTCATCAGCGAAATCCCAGACTTCTTTGACGAGATAATCTGCGTCAGCAATAAATCCACAGATAACACCGTAGAAGTTGGACAGCAGGTGGAAAAAACAACGCCTCGCTTTAAGCTCTTGCAGGATGATCGAACTGCCGATGGCATTGGATATGGCTATGCCTACATGACTGGCATCAAGGCAGCCTCCGGCGATGTCATTGTATGCGCGGATTCTGATGGCACTTACCCAATCGAGGATGTGCCACAGCTATGGCAAACCATGCAGAGCAGCGGTATATCGTTTGCATCATGCACGCGTTACCCTGACAAAAACATACCTTTCGCGCTTCAACTTGGCGTTCGAGCACTCAACATCGAAATTCGACTTCTTTACGGCTTGCACATCCATGACTCCTTGTCAGGAATGTGGGTTTTCACCAAAGATGTGGTAGATTCTCTTCACCTGACTGAAGGTGATTGGAACCTTTCTCCCCAAATCAAACTAAACGCATACGAAGCACTCCATACGCAGTTTAAGGAATTAAAGGTTGTCCAAAAAATCAGATATGGGGAGACGAAACAGAATTATCTGAAAACGGGGCTCAGACACATGTTGTGGATTGCCCGGAATAGATTCATCAAACGAAAAGATATTCAGCCTTGGGACTGAGATGGACAGTCGCCTCACACCGCGTTAAGCCGTCAAAGCAATAACGCTACAAACGCCCGTTCCACAACTTCGGCAACCGTCTTGTGCGCGACTCCATCAACGGACTGTTCGGCGCGCACGTCACCGACATCATGACCGGCTACCGTGCCTTCAACTTCACGTTCGTCAAGACTTACCCGGTGCTTTCACGCGGCTTCGAAATCGAAACCGAGATGACCATCCACTCGCTCAACAACAATCTGCGCCTCTACGAGATGCCGATTCAGTACCGCGACCGGCCCGAAGGCTCGGTCTCCAAACTCAACACCGTGGGCGACGGCATCAAGGTGATGAGCACCATCTTCCGCATGATCCGCGAATACAAGCCGCTGCCCTTCTTCGGCGGGCTCGGCCTGATCATCGGCATCATCGGCGTCGTGCTGTGCGGGCTGGTCACCGCCGAATTCGTCGGCACTGGCATGGTCGCCCACTTCCCCACACTGATCGGTGCCATCATGCTCGTCATCGTCGGTCTGCTGCTTATCGTCACCGGCATCATCCTCGACGTCATCGCCAAAAACGACCGCAAGACCTTCGTGGTGGACGCCAACAAGTTCGCATATCTAAAGCGGCACTGAGGCAAGCGCTGCAGAACACTCAGCGAAACAGCATTGTGGGGAGCACGCGTTCCGAGCGCACTTCCCACAATGCATAGCTAATCCGCCAGCCCCAGCTCTCCCTGTACAGGAGGTAGTTCCGGAGGATTACACGCAACGATATCGGTCTGTCCAGATTCACGAGCTTTACGCACCGTGGCGATGAACTTGTCATCCCATGTGTAGACATGCGTGGCATGCGCGTAATGAGCACTGGCAAGAATCGCGGCATCCCCCGGACATAAGTCCTGCACTGCCGGCGTTTCGCTGAACCACCCGGCAGCATTCGCCGTCAAATCAACCATGAACAAGTCGCTGTCACGGCACCACTGCAGCAGTTGCCTTTTATGGCACCGTTCTTCTGAACGGGATTGCCCGGCTCTGCCGGAACGAACGATAAAGTTGCTGGACAGTTCAATCATCACCATTGACGGCAACAATAGCTCCAATTTGCCGGCAATGCCATCATTGAGCAGACGCTTGGAACGGGGCAGATACGATGGGTCAGTGGTAGGTATCCGCCACACCGAGCGTCACATTGACGATGACGTTCGTATCCACCACGGCACGCTTCGGATAGTTCTGCGAAGTATCACTACCGTTCATCGTTCCGCTCCCGTCGTAGCATCGTCGACATCACTGTCACGCAGTGCAGATACGAAATCGACGGAGCCAAGTCCACCAGTGAAATCCATACCAATTGTGCCTTCAAGGTTCTCCGCAGTAACAAGCGCATGGTGCTTGGCCGGCGTGATTTCTATTTCCTCAGCCTCCATAGACAGCAGCACTCCGTCACTGACACGTGCAAAGCCTCGTATATCGACTTCCATACCCATTTGGATTTGCTGGACAACCGAATCCAATTCCGTTCCGAACTTCGCGTCGACACGGTTCTGAGTGACACAATCAACAAGACCAAGAGTACGATGCGTGGGCTGCAAAATAATCTTATCCACTCTACCTCGCACATGGCCGAACGAACGACGCGCGCTGCGAACCAATAGCCTACTGACATTCGCCATCAGCACAGGAGTAAAAACACCTTCCACATCACGCGAGACAACAGTGATATCCGCTCCGGTTTCCTTGATCAAATCACTCATCGGCGACCAAATCCCGCCGAACCGGGAAATCTCCTCTCGGTTTGCATCGTTTTCCGTAACTCTAGTGGCCATATTCGTGAAATCATTCAAAGCACCAAATGCCCGTTCCGCATTCTCGTCAACCACTGTCGGCCTAGCCGCAAGAGCAATACTGTGCAACTCCACACTGGAAACGCGCCAATCGGACGCATCCGCCGCAGACAACACCTTGCTGAATACGGACACCGCCTGATTCAGCGTCCTCGGAGTTACGCGTTCCCGAGCGCAATCCAGCTCGAATCTGAAATCATCGCTGCTCATGGCGTACCTCCTCCCTACTCACATGGCATCAGCTTATAAGGGCTCCGCGAAAACGAACGAGAACTGATCGGGCGTCATCGCTGTCATCGCTGTCCCCAGTGTACGCGACAACAAGCCAATTCAGCCATGGAATGGCGTGGAACGGCTCCCCCAAACCCGCCCACGTCATTCCAGGGCTTCGCGAAACACTTAATCCGCTACTTCACCACCCACTTCTGCGCGTCGGTGTCGTTGCCGGCGTACAACTGCACGTTCGCGGCGTTCGCCGTGGAACCGCCGGACACGTCCAGCACGGCGGAGGATTTCTTCGCGGATGCGATCTTGTACGTGCCGTTGGGGATGCTGATCGCCGTCTGATTGCGCACATCGATCGCAGCCTGATACGTCTTGTACCCGAACGCGTTCAGATCCACGCTCCCGCTGATGCCGTTGATCCGACTCAAGACAATAACGAACCCACGATCTCCCATCCGACGGCTCCCGAGCCCATCAACGAATTGCAATGCTCGAAGTACTCAGGTTCCGTTGACTGCCCTCCGCAGACGACGAGGTAGCGCTTCGCCCTTGTACGGGCATGACGCCGCGCGTTACGACCATGCCGTGGAACAGCTTTCCTGTCTTTTCTGCGGCTCACTTGGAATCACCGCCCCCCGATGATTCTGGCGAACAAGGAGTGGAACGCCGGCTTCGGGATGGCACCATACACGCCATTGAGATAGTTCCTGCCGACATTCTCTTCCCTGCGCACCTTCAGATCAGTCACCGGGTACAGCTCGGACGCTCCGTCCTTGCTCTTCTCCACCAACCACACCTGGTCGGGATCGATGAGACGATCAGCGGAACCAGTAGCGGCAAAATCTACATGGAATCCAAACACCGGCCACGCTACCACATCGAAACCACACTATAGGAGGCCGGGGGCAGCAGGACGGCAAGCGCGGGCAGGGCGCAATCGGCCGGTGAAGTGCGAACCCGGCCTGGTCATTGGCATCCTCGCAGCTCATGTCGTCATTCACCGTTGACATTGCATGTGCTCTGCGCAGAATCAACATACGTTGGTTGAGGTTGTCGGAATGTATCGGCTGTCATCCATATCAACAAGCTTAATGAGGCCTTCCCCAACCGACTTGCCGTCCGGTCGGGTTGGCGGAGTTGGCTTGCTAGGTCACTGCCGGATACCTTCACGGGCGTAAGCCTTGAACCGTTAGGAAGGTGTAGTCCACTGGCCGGGCGAAACCGCTGGAATGCGGAAGGCCGTGTCACCATCACGTGAAGACGGGATGGATTGCCTCGCAGATGGCGTGAGACCCTGGGAGGGGATGGAAGCCAACTTCCATCCCCTCCTCTTCGTATCAGAGGAGATCATGGTGGTATCATACCGGCGCTTGGATTGCATTCATTGCATGATGCAATCCAAGCATGAACCATCTTGCCGAACGTCTGCGAGACAATGTGACAGCCGTACTTGCACCGCTCATGTCCCATCACTCCATGTCAAGGAATGCAAAGCACAAACGTGCACCCTATCGGATGGAAGCGTCTTCTTATCTTCTCACCTTATCTTCTCACCGATGAAAAGATATATCTCATCATGAAAAGATAATGATGAGATAATGATGAGATACTGACAAGATACCGGCAAGATTGCAGCAAGCATAGCCAGCGGAATGATGTCGAAAGCGCTGCTCGAGAGCACGACGACTCACGCGGAAGCAAATACCAAGCAAATAACATTTCGGCGGAATTCCAACGATTCTGAGGAATCATACCCCAAACATGCAGTTACGAAGCAAATAGCAACAATCAAGCGGACGAGCATCAGGCAGAGGCATCATCAGCGTCGTGCTGTGCGGGCTGGTCACGGCGGAATTCGTCGGCACCGGCATGGTCGCGCACTTCCCCACACTGATCGGTGCCATCATGCTCGTCATCGTCGGTCTGCTGCTCATCGTCACCGGCATCATCCTCGACGTCATCGCCAAAAACAACCGCAAGGCCTTCGTAACGAAAACCAACAAATACGCATATCTGAAGCACCCCTGAAGCAGACAACCTTGAGGATTGCCACTTCCAAAACGCCTACAGTACATCAAACCAGGATTCAACATAATTGGCATCATCGCGGCTCATGTCGTTATTCATCGTTGACACTGCTGTGCTTTCAATATATCCTTGTTCATTTTCGTTCATTTTCAGTATACTGATGCTAATTCAATGAAGAATTAGCATCATTTCATTGATGAATGAGGAGAGGTACCATGACTCGTCATCCCGCCATTATCAATTATTCCAAACGTGCCGGGCTACACATCCGGCTCGCCACCATTGCGATTGTGCTGCTCATCGGATTAACACTGAGCGGCTGCTCCGAATCACCGAGAATCACGGTTCCTGACGTCACTGGAAAAGCCCTGTCTGAAGCACACGACATCTTGCGAGATCAAGGTTTTAGCAACATAACGTCAGTAGACAAAGACGGCAAAGATGCAGATGAAAAAGAGTGGATAGTCCTTTCGCAGGATCCCCAAGCCGGCGATTCGACCAGCGCGAGCACCACAATCACCTTGACAATCAGCAAAGATGTTTGAGCCTTCGCCAGTTTGTGTGGTGGGGTGTTGAGCCTCGGCGTTGTGGCCGGGGCTTTTGTGTATGCGGGTATGGAAGGGGCGTTCGCCTGTTAGGTTTGTTTCCGCCAAGAAATAGAACCGAAGAACAGAGGAACGCCTGTGCCCACCATATCAGCCGGCGCGCTCAAGCGCATGCTGCATCTGCCCGCCAACGTCGTGATCGGCACGCCCCGCATCGAACGGGATCGCACCGGCCGTGAGACCGTCGTCGTCCCGGTCCGCCCGTATGCGAGGGACACGGGCCGGTGCGCCGAATGCGGCGGGCATGGCCGGCCGTATGACCGTCTGCCCACGCGACGATGGCGGCATCTCGACATCGGCTGCGCGAGGCTTTTCCTGGAGTACGCGCCTCGGCGCGTGGCCTGCGCCGGGCATGGCGTGACGGTCGCGATGGTGCCGTGGGCGAGACGCAAGAGCGCGTACACGTATGACTTCGAGCAACAGGTCGCGTGGCTGAGCGTGCACGCGCCGCGCAGCGCCGTGTCGGCCCTGACTCGCGTCGACTGGAAGAGCGTGGGGCCGATCTGCCGGCGCGTGGCCGACGACCTGCGCGCCGAACAGGGCGCCGGCCTGTTCGACCATCTGCGTTCCATCGGCGTGGACGAGACCAGCTACCGGAAGGGCCACAAGTACATGACCGTGGTCATCGACCACGACCGCGGGCGCGTGGTCTGGATGCACCCGGGGCACGGGGAGAAGGTCTTCGACCTGTTCTTCCAGCAGCTGACGCCGGCCCAGCGCGCATCCATCCAGGTGATCACCGGCGACGGGGCGCGGTGGATCGACGAGTGCGCGTTCCGCTGGTGCCCGCAGGCCGAACGCATCCTCGACGGGTTCCACATCGTGTCCTGGGCGACCGACGCGCTCGACAAGGTCCGAACCGCCGCATGGCGCGAGGCCAGAAAGACCGGCACGACCCGGAAAGGCGCCAAGGACCCGATCAAGGGCGCCAGATGGGCGCTGCTGAAGAACGAGGGCGACCTGACCGCCGGCCAGAAGGCCCAATTGGAGTGCGTGGCGAACACCAACGAGACCCTCTGGGAGGCGTACAAGCTCAAGGAACGCCTCAGGATGATCCTCAAGCAGACGGCGGACGAGGCCGCGCCCATGCTGCGCCAATGGGCCGCGGACGCGTTCCTGTCCGGCATCCCGGGATTCGTCCCGCTCGGCGAGAAGATCGCCAGACGCCACTTCGACATCCTCACAACCATCCGTTCCGGACTGTCCAACGCCAGGCTCGAGGCCATCAACAACAAGATCAAGACCACCATCAAGATCGGCTACGGCTACCGCAACCTCGACAACCTCATCAGCCTCGTCATGCTCAAATGCGGAGGACTTGACCTCCAACTCCCCGGACGCCAATAACCAGAAGGCCGGACCAGTGCTCCACACCCACACAAACACCCGAAGAGCCAGATGTTTCACGAATCGCTAACATTGCCGAAAAAGGCCTTTCTCTATCGGATGCAAAGAAAGCCCTCAAGGACGCCGGCTTCACCGAAGAAGATTACGAGGTAAAAAGCGACACCGGCAAAATGGTCCTTATGGCATCCAACTGGATCATCCAATCAGTAACCGATGGAGACAAGCCCATCATCAACGTGCGTAAGGAAAGCGACATCAAAGCGGAAGAAGCTAAGAAAAAGGCCGAGGAAGAGTCCAAAAAGAAGGAAGAAGAAGCCGCCCGGCAAGCTGCCGAAGAAGAAGCCGCGAAGAAAGCCGCAGATGAGGAGCAGGCAAGGAAACAAGCCGAGGCCGCTGCGGCTGAAGCCCAGCGCCAAGCAGAAGAGCAAGCTCGTCAACAAGCACTGCAACAGCAGCAGGCCCAGCAGAACGTGTATTACGCTAATTGCGATGCAGCACGAGCCGCCGGCGCAGCCCCGCTATATCAAAGTCAGCCCGGATACTCCACCAAGCTTGACCGGGATCGAGATGGCATAGCCTGTGAGTAAACGACAGCATGAGAGTAATCGTCAGGGTCCAACAGGCATTACCTGACGATGAACCGCCCAACAGGAATATCGGCAGTCATTGTCCCGGAAGCGCAGAAATCATCTCGGACTCGCTACAGGGACAGGTTTTCTCGTCCCTGTAGCCCCGAACGGCCGTTTTGCGGCTACAGGGACAACGCCGGCACGGCAATGCCATCGGCACCTCGGAACCCGGTCGCAGGAAACGGCGGAATTCCGCGGTTTTCGACTACCCGCCCACGTCGACGGCCGGCACACAGGCCGCACTCAGTGCCATCAATCCGTCCCTGAAGCGCAAAACATGCGAAAAACCGCTACCGGGACACGAAATCCCGCCCCTGTAGGCGCGTCAATCGATCGACACCTCCACAGGGACAGGAAACACCGCCACGAACGCGCAAAACCACCACAAATGCACCAGCGTGGCACAGACCATGACGACACATGGCGTGGCGCCAACATTCCAGCAAGCTCTCTCCACTCCACCGACTCTCACAGGAAACAAGCAGACATCGGATTTGCGAATATTTCGTTTAATGACTATGATGGATGAGTTCAAGCATCCATTGCAGGAGCTGATGGCTCGGGAACGGGAAGGAATGACTATGGGGACGCGAAGCATCGCCAAGGATTCTGCGACATATATGCCGAATGTGGATGACCGTAAGCAGCTTCTGGATATCAGGGAGGCGCTGTCCAGCCTTCCGGAGGACCCCGCCAAGACCGTCGACAGCCGGTTCGCCGAGATGGCGGCGCAGCCCGACTTTCCCGTAGCGACACTCAAAGTGCCCGGCAGGCCGGCCCGTCCCCTGACTCCTGAGTTGGCGAACGCCCTGCTGCAGGTGGCCGATCAGCTTGCGCGCGGCAAGGCCGTGTTCGTCGCTCCGTACGACACGCAGCTGACCACCCAGGACGCGGCCGATTTCCTCGGAGTGTCCCGTCCGACGTTGGTGAAACTGCTGGAACAGGGGAAGATTCCGTTCGAGAAAGTCGGCCGCCACCGCCGAGTGCTGCTCGCCGACCTGCAGAGGTACGCCGAGACGCGCCATCAAGAGAATCTGGCCGTTTTCGACGGCATCGCCGCGGACGAGAACCCGCAGGCGACGCTCGACAACCCCCTTATCTCATGAGCCCGCAGGCATCCGCGGATAAGGAGTTCCCGAGCCATGAGTTTCCCAGTCTTCTTTGACACCTGCGTTCTCTACGGTGAAATCGTCAACGATTTGATTCTCCGTCTTGCCGAAGAACGATTCTTCACACCTTACTGGTCTTCCGGAGTGCTCACGGAACTTCGAAAGAACCTATCCATCCGCGTCGGAGAAGAACGCGCCGTACGACGCATCACCGCAATGACCCGCGCCTTCCCAGACGCCACAGTGACCGGCTACGAGAGTCTTATCGAAGACATGATCTGCGACGAGAAGGACCGCCATGTGCTCGCCGCGGCCGACCATTCCCTCGCACAGACTCTCGTCACCTTCAACCTCAAGGATTTCCCCGAATCATCCACTTCCTCGTTGGACATCGATATCAAGCACCCGGATGTTTTCCTCCTCGACGTGTTCGACCTTGACCCGGGGCGTGTCGCACAAGTCGGCTATACCGCATTGCGAAGCTACAAGGAATACCCCCAGACGCCCGAAGACTACGCGCACATGCTCCAGAGGTCGGGTTTACCGCAATTCGCCCAGCAAATCTACCCCGCCCTCGCCGCGCTTGACGAACAAGACTGACAGCCCACGCTCGAACTACCAGACCGGCAAGGTCTGCTACGAGCGCGGCGAATGCGAAGTCGACGAATACGTCGGCACAATATCACCATGGAGCCCAAACACCGGCAAGATACCGCAAGCTTGCAGCAAACGTAGCCAGCGGAATGATGCCGACAGCGCCGCTCGAGAGCATGACGACTCACGCGGAAGCAAATACCAGGCAAATAACATTTTGGCGGAATTCCAACGATTCCGAGGAATCATACCCCAAAAATGCAGTTACGAAGCAAATACAAGCGGCCGAGCGGATGGACTGGGCAAGACGAACACCAAACCGTTGTCCCGGAAGCGCGGAAAACGCCCCGGACTCGCTACAGGGACAGGTTTTCTCGTCCCCGTAGCCCCGAATGGCCGTTTTGCGGTTACAGGGACAACTCCGGCACGACAATGCCACCGGCATTTCGAAACTCGGTCGCAGGAAACGGCGGAATACCGCGGTTTTCGACGAGCCACCCACTTCAAAGACCGGCACACAGGCCGCACACAGGGGCATCAATCCGTCCCTGAAACACAAAACATGCGAAAAACCGCTACCGGGACACGAAATCCCGCCCCTGTAGGCACGTCAATCGATCGACCCTCCCACAGGGACACGAAACACCGCCACGCGAGCGCAAAACCACCACAAATGCGCCAGCGTGGCACAACCCACGACAACAGCTCACGACGAAACACACGCGACGTCAAATCACGCGGAAGCAAATACCAGGCAAATAACATTTTGGCGGAATTCCAACGATTTCAAGGAATCACACCCCCCAAAATGCAGTTACGAAGCAAATAAAAACAGCCGAGCGGACGAGCATCAGGCACGGATACCGGCCAGCGTAAAGCCTGTGCCTCTTCATGCACGTACATCATCGCGGGACTTCAACCGAACAAAGGCACCTTTCCCAATAGGAAATCCTCCAACGGCGTCTCATATGAGCCCACGACCATGGTGGCGGTTCCGGGGTACTCGGCGCAGAAGGCATCCAGACCATCAAGTCTGCGGATGCGCCCGCTCTTAACCTCGATGGCAGTACGTCTTTGGCCGCTGGACACCACAAAATCGACCTCGCGATTGTATTTGTCGCGCCACCAATTGACTTCGAATCCCTCTTGCACAGAACGCCGGAGCAAGTAGGCGCCGACCGCGCTTTCGACAAGATGCCCGCGCCGGTTCGCATCAGAGAGCAACAAATCTCTGTCGGGGCCATAAGACGCCGTCATCAAGGCAGTATCATGCACAGCCAGACGCGGCGATGATGCACGCTTGCGCACGGTTTTGTCACTGTATTTCTGAATGCCGGTAAGCAATCCCGCGTCAGAAAGCACATTCAAATAATGAGCAATAGTGGTAGTATTCCCCGCATCATCAAGCTGCCCCATGATTTTGCGGTATGACAGTTCCTGTGCGGAATACGCAGATCCGAGAGAGAATAGGGCGCACATAAGAGCCGGCTTGGTAATACGTTCCAAACCGATTACATCGTTGAGAACGCTGGGATTGATAATGGAGTCGGTCATATACGCCAGCCAACGTTCCTTATCACCGCGCAATGGCAACGCACCTGGGTAACCACCAAAGAACAGGTAGTCCTCCAATCCCATGTCAAACGCGTCGCGGCATTCGGCATAGTCCCATTGCTGCGAATGCAACAGTTCAAATCTGCCAGTCAAGGATTCCCTAAGCCCTTTTTGCAACAACAACGCCGAAGAGCCCGTAAGCACCACGAGCAGATTCGTGTCGTTATCGGTATCCTCGTCCCACAAAGCCTTAACTACAGAAGACCATTGGGGAATCATCTGAATCTCATCAATGACAAGTATGAATGGATCTTCAGATCGCGCCGCGAGCAGTCTGGCCTGGTCCCATTCACGGCGCAGCCATTCGCGTGGCATGGTGAGATCCTGAGACGCCCGCGCGAATCGATGTTCAAGTCTCACTTTTTTCAAGGCCTGACGCACAGCCGTGGTTTTTCCTGTTTGTCGCGGCCCAACGACAACCTGAATGAATCGACGAGGCTCATTAAGGCGCCCTATGAGACGCTGCACCAGTGATCTCTCGTATTGAATCATGCCCAACCTTTCAAAAACCGCTCTACAGAGCCATTGTACATCTCTGTCAGAAAAATGCTCAGTTGTTGAGTATTTTTACTCAACAACTGAGCAAAAATACTCAACGACATTACCGCTGTCTTCAATAGCACCAATAGGCGCATAGCCGCGTCGTTCCCGACCGCGCTTTCGAAGCCGGGAGGCGAAGGCCGAGATGCCAAAAGATGGGCGGATATTAGACTGATGCATATGCATGCAGCAGAGGAAATAGCGTCCGCAGCAGCAGCATCCGCAGCAGCACGCTCGACGGCGGACCACTCAAGCGGACCCTCCCACCCACTGCAATCATGGCGGACATGGCTGCGCCGATACTGGTTCATCGCGTTGCCGTTGCCGGTGTATCTGGCTTGCCTGGCACACGTATGGCCGGGATTCAATACGAACGACTCCACTTGGCAGCGAGCGCAATTCGCCGGCGGCCAGTACAGCAAACACCACTCGCTGCTGGACACCTACGTCTTCCAAGGCCTGCTCGGACGCAACGACCTCGGCACCACGAATCTCATCCAATCGATTGTGCTGGCGTCGTGCATCATCGCCACGTTGGCGCTGCTGACCCGGCATCTGAGCCGCAGATGGATCGCGGCGCTCACTCTCGCGTACGCCCTGTATCCGCTGTTCCCGCTGTACGCCACAATCCGCACCAAAGACACGGTAGCGGCCGGATTCACGCTGCTGCTTGCAGTGGCGCTGTATGAACTCATCGCGTCGAGCGGGAGCGGCGGGAGAATCGGCGAGAGCAGCGGGCGCGGCGGGGGCGGCGGGAGAATCGGCGGGCGCGGATGCCGCGGTAACCACAACCCGGCGGACGGGACCGTCGGACCAGATGCAGCAGGTACTGCAGATGGCACGTATACGACGTCGCCAACAGCCGGCACTTCATGCTTCGAACACTCGGCCGGGTCCCCTGCCGAGGCCACAGCCGGGTCTTCAACCGGCACCCGCCAGCGTCTGCGCGCACACGCGTCCCGCATCACTTCACCACTGCTTAATAGCCCTTGGTTCATCGCCGCAGTGGCGGTACTGCTGTTCATCTGCAACGAATACCGCAAGAACAACATCCTGTTCGTGCTGGCGGTGCTGGTTTTCCTGGCGATTCGATACCGCGCGCAATGGAAGCGCGTCGTAGCACTGATCGCAGCATTCGCGATGCTCACTGCCGCGTGGGGCTCGTTCGAGGACTACGGACTCAAGGCCGAACCGTCCGAGACCACCGAGATGCTGGGCGTTCCGTTGCAGCAGATCGGATACATCTACCACGAAAACCAGAACGGCAATCCGCAGAATCTGCCCGAGTCCGCCGACCGGTACTTCACCTCCTTCCGATCGGCGGATGACTGGGCGAAGAACTATCAACCCCTGATCGCCGACCAGGAGAAGCTGTTCGAACTGAGCAACGATGATCTTCCTGAGTTCCTGTCAAACTGGGCGTCATTGTGCTTCTCGAACTTCGGCTCATGCGTGAACGCATACTGGCAGTTCGAGGGTTCGCTGGTCAATCCGCTGATGGTGGCGAACGACCAATACCTCTATGCCTCGGGCATCACGCATACCGCGCCCGAAGTGCTCGCCGAGTCGCCGATGGGGCTGGTGCCGCATTATCTGCTGAACGTGGCGCTGCTGGATTGGTGGCTGGTTGCACTGGCGATTATGGCGGTGCGTCGCGGGCGGGCCCAGCTCTTGTCGCTGTTTCTGATTCCGGTCGGAATCGTGCTGTCCATCATGGTCGCGGCGCTGAACGTCGAACTGCGCGTGCTGCTTGCGGTGTTCCTCTGCGCACCGATGCTCACCGCCGTGTGCCTTGGGGACCAAGATGCGGGCCGATTGGGCGATCCGAGCTGCCGGGATGAGCCGACCGTGCGGGATTCAGCACGGGAACAGGAATCATTCGACGAAGGCCACGACCTCTCGAAGGCTGATTGATTCACCGACACAGCAGACCACACTCAGCGACTCGACACCGATTAAGGGCTGCATCCGAGGCACCTGATGGAATCCCGGCTGCGCTGCGTCCGATTTCAACTGCCGGATTCCATCTGAATTCTGTCACGGAAGCGAATAGTGGCTTAAAGCGCGATTCCGCGTACTTCGCGCTTGCTTCGTGCCACGCGAGTGCAAAACCGTCGAGAATACACCAGCGTGGCAACGCGAACACGGGAACATCACCGAACCATCGAAACCACACGCCGAGAAACGACGAAATTCTGCGGTTTTATGTGAGCACTCACAGCGGCGGCGCGCCCGCAACACCACAGGCGTGCCACGCGAGTGCAAAACAACCACGAATGCGCCAGCGTGGCAGGTTTTCTTGTCCCTGTAGCCCGGAACGACCCTTTTGGAGCTACAGGGACAACGTCTGCACAGGAACGCCGTTGACACCCCGAAACTACACATTACAAAACGGCGGAATTCCGCGGTTTTCAGCACCACGCCCGCATCGAAGGACTGCGCGCAGGGCGCACACAGGACCACCAATCTGTCCCGGAAACGTAAAACGAGCGAAAATCCGCTACAGGGACACGAATTCTTGCCCCTGTAAGCACGTCAATCGATTGACATCTCCACAGAGACACGAATCGCTGTCCCAGAAACGCAAAACCCGAGATAATCCGCTACAGGGACACGAACGCCTGTCCCTGTAAGCAAATCAATCGATTGACACCTCCACAGGGACATGCATTATTGTCTCCGAAACGCGAAATCGGAGAAAACCCACTACAGAAGACACCAATACTCGCCTCTGTAAACACGTCAATCGATTGACACCGACACAGAGACACGAACCATTGTCCCTGAAACGCAAAACGGGCGAAAACCGCTACAGGGACGCGAACGCCAGCCATGAACTCTGCCGATAAGACCTCGCTAAACGTACACTGAGCAGCTCTCAGTGTACGTTTAGCGAGATATGGGCCCGTAAGACCACAGCAAACGTACTGCTACGACGACAAACCTGGGCAACAAACCCTATTAACGGCCATCATCGTAGTTGTTGCGTTGCACCAACAATCTCAGTCAGCTACAACCTGCGCTGCCCGTGCTTACGCCGGGCGGCGGCGATGACCGCGGCACCGACGCAGCCCAAAGCGGTGACGGCACTAACAACGGCACCGGGGATGAGTCCGGGCGTGATGAAGCGCATGTCGATGGTATTGTGCCCTGGCTGTACGGGAATCACGGTGGCCGCGCCGCCGAACGCTGGCTGGGCCGCAACCTTTACGCCATTGACAGTGACCTTCCAGCCCTTGCTGTAAGGAGTGGTGACGAGCAGCGACTGTGCGGCCGCACCGGATTCAGCTTCCACAGACGAACCGGAGTCGGAGCCCACACCCGAACCGGAGCCCGCGCCCGAGGAAGAGCCCACACCCGAACCGGAGTCGGAGCCCGAGGAGGAACCCGCGCCCGAGGAAGAACCCGAACCCGAGGAGGAACCCGAACTGGAGCCCGAATGAGTGCTCGCGCTCGAATCAGCAGAACCGGCATCCGTGTCCCCGGCAACGCCCACACCGGTGTCAGTACTGTCACTCGATTCCACGTCACCGGCAGCACCATCCTCCGCCTCGAAGGTACCGCGGATGCGGTCGTCCTCGAATTGCTCGATATTAAGCGGGTTCTGCGCGAGCTGTCGGGTGATCGACTGCACCTCGCTCATGTCCAATACCGCGAACATGCAGGTGGCGGCGGGTTGGTCGCCGGTCACCGGAGCTCCGGTCGGCGACGAGAGGGTCACCGTGTGGGTGCCGCCGGCATACTCGGCCGTGCCCACGCCGACGCTTCCACCCCGCGAAGCACCGGTATCACCCGACTGGACATCGGCGCCCTCCGAATCAGCTGTCCCATGGCTGGCGTCCCCTTGGTCGGCCGCCTCGCGCTCGGTATCGCCCTGATTGCTCGCTGACTCACCATTGCCAGCAGTATCAGTCTCGGCACCGGCATCGGCTTCAACGTCGCCAGCCACCCCAGACGTCTCCCCCGCCAGCGGATGCAAGGCGTGCTCGAAACGGTTGTTTTCAGTGATCACCGCTCCACCGTCGATGCTCAGACCGAAGTCCACGGTGGCCTGCGTGGACACATACACGTAGCCGACCGAGCCCTCGGGCACTTGGATGGTCCACGTACGTGTGCCATCCGGATTGTCAGCGGCCTTGGCCTCGACCTGCTTGAACGGGGAAACCGCATGTCCCACCAGCGCGGAAGCGAACGCGTTCTGGTTCTCGAACGGGTCGCCCGACTTGGGCATCGCGCTGCCGGCCACGCTTGCCGGCACGCCATACGCCAGAGGAAGGGCGTTCGGATTGCGATACACCGCTTCAGCGCCCACGCCGGCGGCATCCAAGACGCGCGTCATGCCAAGGTATTGCGAGCGCCCGCTCACGGACTGCGCGGACGAGCCGGACGCATTCCGGGACGAATCTGACGAGCCGGCATCGTCCGAGGCAGCACCGTCAGAAGCAGCACCGTCAGAAGCAGCATCGTCAGAAGCAGCATCGTCCGAGGCAGCACCGTCAGAATCTGTATCCCCCGAACCGGCAACATCTCCACTCAATCCGCTGAGCGACACGTATTTCACGCCGAGCAGCGAATCGCTGAGCAGGCTGGGCGCGGCGTAACGGGTGAGATTCTCGTCGGTCTGGCTGTAGCCGAGCGCGGCGAGGAAGTCCACGGCCGCCGCGCTGTTGGCGGACGAGTATATGGACAGCTGTCTGAATCCGGAGGCCATGCCCTCGTTCAGCGCTCCCAGATTGGCGCGAGTGTAGTTCTTCTCGAACCGGTACACGCCGTCGTCCAGTTCGGCGAGGCGCTGGGCCTGTGCGCGCGAGTTCGCGGCATAGGCGGTCGCATGGGCCTGCGGATAATCTCGATACACGACGGAGAAAGTGTGATTGGCTGCGATGATGAACTCGGGGATGGTGATGACGACGATAAGCGCGGTCAGCGCGCGCGCCCAACCAGTGCCGATGCCGATACCGTTGCGAAGACCCGCGCCAGAGCTGATGCCGATACCGGCAACACCGCCATCAGCGCCTGTAACCGCAGCCGCGCCCGCGATGCTGGGTTGCGTTACAGGCCCCACAACGCCGCCGCGCGAATCCCGCTTCCACGGCAATCGCCCGGCAAACAGCTCGCGGCACGCGGCCGAGGCGAGCAACACCATCAGAAACACAGCATAGATGGCCGGACGCGAATAGAATCCTTTCGGATATCGCAGACCGCACCACAGCATTTCCAGAGGAATCAGCCATGTGGAGGCGAGTGTAAACACCAGAATGACCGCCGCGGTTTTGCGCACGGACAGCGCAATCGACGGCAGCACAAAGAACACAACAGTGAGCACGGTCACAGCGAATCCGGCGAACAATTGCGGAATCTGCTCTTCCTGCCATGCGGTAGGGGTGAAGCCGAGTAGCAGTCCCTTCAGGTCCGTACGCGTGCCGAGGTCCCAGATATGGGCGAGCGCTGGAATGCGCGCGAGCGCAATCGCCAGAACCGCGCTGCCGGCAGCGAACAGCGCCACGCATATGCGCCATGCCACCGTGTGCGCGTATGCGTCCACCAAGCCAAACGATGCGTCTCCATCGTGACGGGCGGCGCTGCCGGCCGCCGCACCGGAATCCGACGCTGTGGCTGCAGGCGTCGTTTCGGTTGTCGCAGCCATCTCGCCGACGCCAATACGATCGCGGTCCGCAACCCCCGAAGCCCCCGAAGCCCCCGCAACATCCGCGCGCCGCGCACGCCCGCGCACCACGGCCAACGCAATCGCCGCGATGATCGCCAATACCACCAAAACTCCGGAGACCAGCAGTACCGGCAGGAATCGCCCCACGAGGCCTTGGGCGAGCTGCTGCGCCTGCGCCACATAGCCGCGCACGCGCGACGACATCGCACCCTGGCTGGCGGATTGCGCCTGAATGGTCGGCAGGAACGTCCACATGCTCAGGAGCAGGGCGAGCACTCCGCAGCCGGCCATGCCCAATACCTTGCGCCAGAGGTTGTTGTCGCGGAATCGCGTGCCGGTGCGGGCGGCGAGCGTCATCTGCTCGAGGACGGCGTAGAAGACGAGGAAGAAGATGGTCATGTAGGCCGTGTACCAGCAGATGATCACTGATGCGGCGAGCAGGGCGACGAGCAGCCGCCAGCGTCCATGGTTGATGAACCGGTAGGCGGCCCAGCAGATGAGCGGCAGCAGGATGAGGTTGTCAAGCCACATGGGGCTGCGCAGGTTGCTCGCCGTCCATGTGCCGAATACCACGGCGAGACCGAACATGGCTGCGATGGGTCCGTTGAGCTGGAATCGGCGACGCAGGAAGAACACCATGCTCATTTCGGCCAGTCCGAGCTTCACCGCGACGATCAGCCAGATGAACAGCACGATATGCGCGTCGTCGAAGAACACGACGAACAGGTTCAACGGGCTCGCCAGATAGAAGCTGTACAGTCCCCATGTGCCCACGCCCATGCCCTGCGCGAAGGAGAACATCAGGTTCCCGCCCTGCCCCAGCAGGAGGGAGCGGAACCAGACGAAGAAATCGACGTACTGGTAGCGCAGATCGCCGGAGAGGAACGATTCACCGCCGAACGGGTAGACGCCGCGGATCGCACACAGCAATGCAAGCAGCGCGATGGGCAACGCGAAGCAAGCCAGATACCCCATGACGCCGGGAAGCGTTCGACTGGCGCGTATGGGTACCGATGCATTGCTGGAAGACATGTGGCTTATTATAGTGTGGCTGGTTCTGCGAGCTGAGGAGTGAATAATGAGTGACGCTGATGTTCGCACGTTGACGATCATGATTCCCTGCTACAACGAACAGGAGTCGTTGCCGGTACTGTTCGACCGCATGGACAGGCTCATCGCCAACGCACCTGAGCGTCTGCGGTACACGCTCCTGTTTGTGGACGACGGTTCCAAGGACGACACCCGTCCGCTCATCCGCGAATACGCTTCCCGGCATCCCGATGATGTGGACTATCTGTTTCTCTCACGCAATTTTGGCAAGGAAAAAGCCATGTATGCGGGCATCATGCACACGCATACCGATGGATTGGTCATCATCGACGCCGATCTGCAGGATCCGCCGGAGCTCATTCCCGAAATGGCCGAACTCTGGTTCCAGGGATACGAGGACGTGTATGCCCGCCGGCGCAGCCGCGAGGGTGAAAGCTGGCTCAAGAAGGCCACGAGCCGCTGGTATTACAGTCTGCTGCAGAAAATCTCCGGTGTGGAGATTCAGCGGGATACCGGCGACTTCCGACTGCTCGACCGCAAATGCATCGAAGCTCTGCAGCGGCTCGACGAGTCCGAGCGCAATTCCAAGGCGCTGTTCAGCTGGATCGGGTTCAAGAAGATCGAATTCCTGTACGATCGCGACAAGCGCGTCGCCGGCACCACCAAATGGAGCTACCCGAAGCTCTTCCATCTGGCGATGGACGGCATCACCAGCTTCACCATCGCGCCGTTGAAAATCGCCACCTGGGCGGGCTCCCTTATCTCGGCCGCCGCATTCCTCTACGCACTGTTCCTCATCTTCCGCACGCTGATTTCCGGCGTTGACGTGCCCGGATACGCCTCGACGATGGTCGTCATGCTGTTCCTCGGCGGCGTGCAGCTCCTCTGTCTAGGCATCATCGGCGAGTATCTCGGCCGCGTCTTCATGCAGACCAAGCACCGCCCCAACTACCTCATCGAGGAAAGCCATCTGGGCAATCCAGACGGCGAGAGCCTCGATGACAAGAGCCCGAACCGCCGGCATTGGCCGGAATCGGAATAGCGGATTAACTGATGGCTTGTAATTGGTTGAGTGTATTCTGGCTCCCCTTGTCAGGGGAGCTGGCCCGCGAAGCGGGACTGAGGGGTAGTGAATTCATTGACGTATTTCTGACGCAGGATACTAGCGGACTGTCTCATAATTGGTTAAGTGGTGCTGGTCCCTCTGACGACTACCCCTCAGTCGGCTACGCCGACAGCTCCCCTGACAAGGGGAGCCATACAAGCCGGTATTGGCCTCCTCTGACGAGGGGGCCAATATCACTCGACGAATTTCTGACGCGGCATACTAACGCGCTGGGCAGTTGAGTTGGTAGAGGGCCCAGTCGGCGGCGTAGTCACCGTAGGTGGTGAGGTCGAGGGTGGCGACTGGCTTCAGGGCGCCGGATTCCACGTATTTGGCGATGAGCGCGGCATCATGGAACTGGTTGAACTGCGCCTTGAACTGGAACTCGAGGCTTGGCGCCTGCGGGCCCATCGAGAGGAAATACGTGGGCTGACTCGGGTTGATACCGCAGGCGTTGCCGAGCATCGTGGCGCTGTCGCCGGAGGCGAAATCGCGTTCCACCTGGCCGAAAATCTGACCATGGATGGTGTCTTGCGGGTTATACACCGGATACAGCATGTTCGCGTTGAACAAGGCGGTGGCATACATGGAGCCGTTGAGCGGGTCGGAGATGATCAGCGCATCCGTGCCCGTCACACCAACCATGCGCTTGAGTGCGTCGAACTTGGCGGTGGTGAGCTGCTCGTTGGGGTCGGATTTCTCCAACGACGCGGCATTCGTCAGCGATTCGACCATCATGGCCTTGACCGGGTTGACGGTCTGCGCGCCGATCAGCACCGCAACCATCAGCGATGCGCAAATCGCGGACACTGCGCGGGAAGCCACTACCCGTGCGGTCATCGCGCTGCCGGTCACCGCGTGGGAAGCCACCGCGCTGGGAGTCTCTGCGCTGACGACCACGGTACGGCCAGCCTCCGCGCTGGCGGCCATCGCACTGCCACCCCTCACGGAGTCATCGCCCGCATTCCGCACACGAATCACCCATCGATCAAGGCAGGCGCCGGCGAAGGCGATCAATGGGAGGATACCCAGCGGCAGCATCGTCATCGTGCGCACTTCGTTGCGATACCAGACGGCGGTCACGACATTCGGAATCGCACCGGTAAGCGTAGCGCCGCATTCGAACACGAACAGCACGAATCCGAACGCCAGCAGCAGCGCCAGCGCATCCTTGCCGAGGGCGACGTCAGGCCGATCGGCAGCACCGAGCCCGCGGACCACCTTCGAACGCGGAACGAAAGGAACAAGGTTCATGACCACCGCCGCAATCGCCGCCACGATCGCAAAAACCAGCAGCGCTATCATCGCCCGACCAGCCACTGTCGGCACATTAAAGGAAATCAGTCCCTTGGCCGGATCTCCGGTCACCATGCCATCGCTGAACGCATAGGTGAGCGAGGTGGGCAGGGTCATGGCGGGCTTGTGTGTATGGAACCACTGCTCGGGGTGGAAG
Organism: Bifidobacterium sp. UTCIF-1; assembly: GCF_006408915.1. Taxonomy (NCBI): domain Bacteria; kingdom Bacillati; phylum Actinomycetota; class Actinomycetes; order Bifidobacteriales; family Bifidobacteriaceae; genus Bifidobacterium; species Bifidobacterium sp. UTCIF-1. The sequence goes on along the minus strand of NZ_JFAG01000012.1, from coordinate 76,213 downwards.
TAGCGTGAATTCTTGTAGATGTTCACCGCGAAGATGAAGAATCCCACTGCGCACACGGCGAGCCCGGCGAACACCGCCGCAATCAGCTTCCACGGCAGACGCACCAGCACGAACGGCAGCATGACGAGGATGTAGGTGAACATCATCTTCGGCTGTGCGCCCGCGACCACCACGAAGGCGAGCAGCGTGAGCAGTCCGGTCTTGAGCAGCCGCTCATTCCGCTCATTCCGCTCTGCGCGCGTGTCCGTGATCGCGTCCATGAAATGCAACGTGGCCAGCATCAGGAACGGTAGCAGATTGCTTGCGAAGCCGTAGCTCAGCAGCGGACCGGCATAGAGCATCTGATAGGGATTGGCACCGGAGCTCACCGCCAACACCGGCACGGCAAACGCCAGCATGCAGCGCGTAACCACCGACGCGCGGCGGAAGAAATACCGGCACAGCAACAGCATGCCCAGCGGCCAGAGCAGTCCGGCACCAAGAATCCACACGCAGTTGACCGCATCCATCACGGCCATGCTGCCGGTGAACGCAGGAATGCCGAGCGCCCCGCCAATCGCCACCAGCAGCGCGGCGCACACATGGAACAGCGGCGGATAGAACCCATCGTTGGACTGCAAGGTGAGCAGCACCGAGGGGCCATGGTTGAGCAGCTTGCGGACGAAGTAATAATGCGCTGGAGCGTCGATGCCCTGAATCGGCGTGCCCCACAAGGCGCTTGGGAACCACGCCACCACAATGCAGAACGCGGCGATTACACCGGCGAGTCCGGCCAGCACCGGCAGCACACGAATCGGCCTGCCAGCGCCAGCCTGAGACTGCATCCCATCAGGAGCAGCAATCGCGGACAATGGCGAACGCACCGTCATCAGTACTTCACGCCACAGTAGGTGACTTCGATGTACCGCGCCGCGAGACCGATGTACTGTCCGGTGACCTGACTCTTGATAGCACCTGTCTCCGCGTCGATGATGCCGCCGGTCGCCGCGTCGATGATGGTGCCGTCGGCCATCTTGTAGGTGTCGGTGGCGGCGTCATAGGTGGAGCCGTCGGACGTATCCGAACCGGACGTATCGGCGGTGCCGGAGTCGGTCGAAGTACCAGCATCGGTCGAAGTACCGGTGTCAGTCGAGGAGCCGGTGTCGGCGGCATCAGAGCCGGCATCGGAACCGTTCGCGGAATCGGTCGACTCGGTTGACGTAGTCTCTTCCACCAGCGGCTTGTCTTCGCGCAGCTTCTTCCACACGTCCTCCGCGCCGTCGGCCAGCTGGCTGCGGTTGGGATCATAGATGTATTCGGTGATCGGAATCGTCTGCGAATACAGGCGATTCATATCGAAGTCCTTCATGCTGGCGGCAAGACCGGCGAGCGTGGCGGCATCGGCCAGTCCCTGGCTCATCTGCACCGACTTCAATGCGGCCTTGGCCAGCTGATAGAGCTGGCCAGACTGGGTCACCATGTTCTTCGACAGCACGGTATTGATCACACGCCTGATGAGATACTGCTGGCGGGTGGTGCGCATGGTGTCCGAACCGTCGGTGCCCGCACCGTGGCGCATGCGCGCGAACTGGGTGGCGGTCTGGCCATCGAGGTGATGCATGCCACGGCCCAGCTCGATGCCGGTGTAGCCGTCGCGCGTGTATGTCGGGATGCAGATGTCCACACCGCCGATGGCGTCGATCATATTGGACAGGCCGCTGAAATCAACCACCATGAACTGTTGGATGTTCAATCCGCTGAGATAGTTGACTTCGGCCACCGTGCAGCTCGCCGCTGAAGCGATATCGCCGCCCTGGGCATACGCGTTGGGGAAGATGGAGTTGAACATCACCTCGGACTGGGCGTACATCGTGCCGTTCGACGTCTCGCAGCCCGGCGTGGTCACTATCAGATCACGAGGGACGGAGACCAGATCGACGAACTTGCGGTCCGCCGAGATGTGCAGGATCATCGTGGTATCGGCGTTGTGCAGAGAGGCCAGGTCGGCGTCATCGCCACCCACCGCCGCATTGCCGTCGCCATCGCGCGTATCCTGGCCAATCAGCAGAATATCGATCGCGCTCTTGGCATATGGGTCCACCGGCAGACTTTCGGTCTTCTTGCCGCTGGCAGTTTTCTGGGGCAGAAGGTCGACGCCCTGCTGCTCCACCGTATTGCTGAGGTCCGCCCACGTCACCCCGGCGAATGTGCCGAAGAACGCCAGAACGGCGAGCACCACCAGAGACGTGACCTTGGCTCCAGTGCGGCTCACGCGGTATGCGCCGGTATGGTGCGGACCCTGCACCCTCTGCCAGCCCAGATTCGGGACCGGTCTGCTGCCATGCGCACTGCGTCTTGCCATAACCATTGCCTTCCTTTTCGCGGGGCGCGCGGTTGCTGCAGACGCAGTAATCCGACGACGACCAACGGACCGGCTGCATTACGGACGGCTAGCGTCTGCCGGAATCCCATATTCCGACGCCCAGCCGCCCACCGACCCCGAACGAAGCGCTCCGAAGTCTTCGGAACCGCGAACGGTCCTTCAAGGCCGAAAGAACTCACGGGACATGGGACTTGCGAAGACATCGCCGGGCAAACCCCATCACCCGGGAGCGCATCGCCCGCGAATTGATAGGTGTACTTTTTACGTCGGTGCATAGTGTAACAGAACGGCCTGAAACAACGGATGCCTCCGGTAAACCGCTACATGATTCACAGAATACTTTCAGACTTCATTGAGAGGTATAACAGTAATGCGCAAGACAACGGTCACGAAGCGCAATAATAGTGGAGCCGTATTGATTAGTTGATGAGTTTCGAGAAGCTCGAATCATCCGAATCGTCCGCATCGCATGGATAGGCGTGAGGCATTCGGATGGGTTCGGCTTAGGAGAGGCCTAGGAGAACGGGAGAGGTACACATGTTCGTCCTCAGCAATGCCTGGCGGGCTTTGATGCGGGCCAAAGGACGCACGGCCCTGACCGCGCTGATTACGCTCGCGGTCACGTTCGGCACGGTTGCCGGGCTGGCCGTCGTGCAGGAAAACACCGCGGCGCACACCGATGAATACAACGCGCAGGCGGCCAATCTGGCCATCCGTCCGAGCGCGGCGGCATGGAAGAAGGTGTCCCCCACCGACTCGGCGAGCACCAAGCAGTACATGACGTGGACGTCGTACACCGAATACGCCACGGTAATCCAGCAGGCCGGCGTGAATCTGGACTTCACTGTGACCGAAACCGTGCCGGCGCGCACGACTGGCGACCTCAAGGCAGTCGAGGGCGAGTCCTCGCTGGACTCCGCATCCGACGACAAAACCGGCGGCCAGCTGCTCTGGCGCGCCTTCTGGACGGCCGACGCGGCCAAGGCGAGCGACTTGGGCACCTTCAAGCTGGTGGACGGCAAGAACCTGAGCTACGACAACCAGTCCTCCGACCCGGACGTGACCAGCGCGCTGGTCTCCTCCGCCTTCGCCAAGGCCAACGGCCTGAAGGTGGGCGACAAGTTCAAGGTGGCCACAGCGGCCGATGCCGATACCACCTATGAGCTCACCGTGCGCGGCATCTACGAGTACACGGCCGCCGCCGACTCCGACAATCCGGTGGTCACGGCCCGTAACCGCGAGAACGCGATCTTCACCAACTATCAGGCGTACTCCAAGGCCGGCCTGGACCCGTCCGCCGACGACCACTCGGTCTCCGGCTGGCAGGTGCCCGACCTGAACGTGGTGTTCAACGTGACGAACGCCGAAACCTACGACAAGCTGGTCGCCGAGCTGAAGAAGGCGAAGCTTCCGGCGTCCGGCTTCGCGATCTCCTCCCCCGCGCTGGATGCGTACACCAAGTCGCTGGAGCCGCTCGATGCGGTGACTGGCAATGTGAAGACCGGCACGATTGTGCTGCTCGCCGTTGGCGGGGTGCTGTTGCTCGCGCTCGTACTGTTCGGCGTGTGGGGGCCGAAACGCGATGACGAGATCGGCATGGCTCTGGTGTCCGGCGTATCGCGTGGACGCCTCGGATGGCAGTTCATGCTGGAGGTGTTCTTCGAGACACTGCCGTTCTACGTGATCGGCCTCGTGGCCGGCGTCTTCGTCACAAAGCCGCTGGCCGGCGCGCTGATCGGCACCGGCCATGAGGTGACTGTGGCATCCGGCCTCATCTGGAATATGGTCTGGGGCGGTCTCGGCGCCATTCTGGCGCTGGCAATCCTGGCGGCCGTGCGTCTGGCGTTCTTCCGCGCCGACAAGCTGTTCGCCGCCGATGGCGACTGGGGGACCGTGAGCGAGACCGAAATCATTGAGTCTGAGGCTTCAGGCCAGGAGGCCGGCAAGTCGCAGCCTGCCGGACAGTCCAACCCGGCTGAATCCACGACGTCAACCACCCACGATGATGCGGAGGCACAGGCATGAGCGAGAAGAACACTTCCGAGAACACTTCCGAGGAATTGGAGCAGGACGGCGAGCTGAAGGCGCAAGGCGACGACAATCGCTCCCCCGCCGACTTCATCCAGTTCAGCGTCACCTTTGATGACGAGGACGACGACACCGAGGATACCGATGGTGCCGTCGGCACCGAGGGCGCTGCCGCGAACGACATCTACAGCAGCCTCGCGGCTGCGGAGAACGCGGCGGACACTGCGGATGCCTGCGATTCCGCGGAGTCAGTCGCCGACGCAAATACCGCTGACGCCGCGGAATCGCAGGCAAACAACCGCTCCGAAGAAGCAGTCGCCAATACTGCCGCTGCTGCCGGCGATGCCGAGGCCGCCGATGGCCGCGAGCCCAGCGAAGCCGAGGCGGACGCCCTCGCTTCGGCAAACGCCAGCGCCGAGGTCACCGCGCGGAATGCCGCGCGCGTGAACGAGACGCTCGGACTGGCGAAGTCGGAGAAACGATCCACACTGGTGGATCACGAGGACGCCTCGCACAAGGCCGAGCCGACCATGACGCTGGCCTCGCGCATCGATCGCGTGCTGGTAGGCGGCGGCGCGGATGACGTCCTGCTCAAGACCTACCCCACGTTCGCGCTGAACAAGGTCACGCTGGCGGGCGCCAAGGGCAGGGTCAACGTGTTGGATGACGTGGAGTTCGCCTGCTATGCAGGGCATTCGTATGCCCTGCTCGTCAGCGACGACACCGATGCCGGCATTACAGCGGACCTCAAGCGTCGCGCACTGATGGGCGTGATGACCGGTCTCGTGCAGCCCACCTCCGGTGCGGTGATGAACAAAAGCGCAAACATCGCCGAATTGGAGCCGATCGAGCTGCGTGGACACCGTCTGGGCATCGTGCCGCAGCTGCATGCCGTGCAGCCGTATCTGGACGCCGAGCACAACGTGCTGTATGCGATGGATGCCTCGAACCGCAACTTCCTCAAGCCCCGCCCGGTGATCGCCCGCGAGCTGCTCGCCAAGGTCGGCTTCTCCGAGGCCACGACCGGCATGGCGGTGGGCAAGATGCCGCTGGTGCAGCAGCGACTGGTGGCCATCGCACGCGCCATCAGCACCGAGGCGGAAGTGCTGATTCTGGACGAGCCGACGCGCGGGCTGAACGACGACGACACCGTGGCCGTGTTCGCCGCACTGGCCAAGTTGGCGCACAGTGGTGATCCGAAGCACTGCGTCATCGTGCTGACCGCCTCCCGCGAGATCGCCGAGGCCGCCGACACGCTGTTCGAAGTGTGACGCAGACGATTCCGTGCAACGAATAGAGGCAGTTAGAAGGAACCGCATTCATGGAGCCCCTTCTAACTGCCTAACTGCTTTCAGTGAGGTACATTCCCCTTAGCGCAGAAAGGTATCTCCGTTCAGTGAGGTACCAAATAACAGCAATCCCAAGTATAAGCGGCGTCATTTCAACACTTATACTTGGGATTTCATGTTTGTGGTACCTCACTGAAAGCAGTTATCTGTCCGCGCAAGCGGAAAAGTACCTCACTGAAGGCAGATACTCCCATTCTGTGCAGTGTTGACGCATTACAATGCCCCACGCGCGATATTCTTAGGGAGAGTTTGGCTTACACGGAATGGAGCTGGGCACCATGAGCGGATATATCCCCACGTTGGAGCAGATCGACGAGCTGCACAAGAAGATTGCGCCTTCGCAGGCGGCCTATGATCTGGTGCATACGCATTGCGTGATCGTGGCGACCATCGGCTGCCAGATCGTACGACGTCAGAACGCCCTGTTCACTCGCCGATGCACGTTGCCGGCTGGCGGCGAGTCCTTGGTGCCTTCGCCGGACGGCGTGGTCGGCGGCCAGGTGCCGCCCAGACTGCTGGACGAGCATCTGGTGCTGATCGGCGGCCTGCTGCATGACATCGGCACGTATCTGGTGTTCAAGCATGACGGCACCGACGGCGAACCATTGAAATTCAGCGGCAAGAAGTACATCACGCACGGGCTGAGGGGCTACAGGTACCTGCTCGACGAAGGCGTGGATGAGTCGATCGCCCAATTCGCCCGTAATCATACCGGAGTGGGGCTTACGCGCGAGGCGGTGGTCGCGCAGGATCTGCCGCTGCCGCCGGACGACTATGTGCCCGTGAACCTGGAGCAGGAAGTGGTGATGTACGCGGACAAGTTCAACAGCAAGTCGCTGCCGCCCAAGTTCCTGACCGTGGACGCCTACACCGCCCGCGCCGAGCGTTTCGGCGAGCAGAACAAGCGTCAGTGGCTGGAGCTGGTCGACAAGTACGGCGTCCCGGATATCCCCGCGCTGGCCGAGAAATACCATCAGATTGTGATCTGAGCCAACCGCCGCTAGTGGCCCAGTCCGTCCTCCTCATGGCTCTACGAGGTAACGAGGGGTATGAGGTATAAGGGGCTTACCTCAAGTGAATCAGATGGAACGCAGACGGAAAGTGCCGTTGCGATTGGAGGCCACAATCATCTGGTCGTTCTCCAGTTCCTGCCAGCCTTCCTGGTCGTAGCCGGAGGAAGACACCACGACGCCGTTCTGCTTGCCGTCGCGATCCGTCAGAGTGCGGTAGCGCATCACACGGTAGTCGGCGGCCTGCTCGCCGCGGCCGTATTCGTCGTAGATTTCGACGATGCGCGGGCTGGTCTTTTCACGGCCCGCGGCGCACAAGGCAACCATCTGGTCCTCGGACTGGATGATGCAGTTGTAGCTGGACTTCGGATACGACTGACGCAGCTCGCGCACGGCCTGAGCGACCGCCTCGTCAAGCGGGAAGCCGAAGCCGACGTACTCAAGAATCACCGCGAAGAAAATGGCGGAATCCGAGCGTCCGCCGGTGGAGAGGAAGACGCTGCGGTCGACCGGGTAGGAACGGTTGGTCACGATGTTGCGGCCGTTGGCGTCAGAGATATCGCCGTTATGGATGAAGCTCAAGCCATTGGCGTAGAACGGGTGCTGGTTCTCAATGATGAGCGGCAGATTGGAGCTCGCCAGACGCAGGTGCCAGATGGCCCCGCGAGCCGGCTCGCTGGCCAGCGCGCGGAACGCATGATCGAAACGGGCCGCCACCGTGGACTTGTAGATCTTCACGCCGGTCTCGGGCGAGGGTGCGCCGCCATCACGGACGTACGGCGCCTCGCCGGGGTTGGTCAGTTGCGCCACGCCCCAGCCGTCATTGTGGATTTCCGAGAGTTCGCGGAAGTCCTCGACGTTCTTCGCGCCGAGGATGTCGTTGAGGCTCAGGTCCGCACCTGCCGTCGCGTATCCCAGTAATCTGCACATACCAACACAATCTACCGGGCATATCATCCGACTTGCGGGCTGGGTTATAGGGATTGCTTATAGAGCGCGTCCGGCACCGGGGAACATGCCAATGGTCTGTCTATCCGATAATTGGTTATTCCGGCTTCTGACGCGACGCGCGGGCCATGCGCGCCACGGTGTCGGCATCCGCACGGGTGAAATCGGACTTGCCGCGAGGCTTGCCGGAAGCCGGACGACCGCCCGGCGCGGAGGCTTCGGATTCCACCGCCTTGACCAGTTCGCCGAGGCCGTTGGTAGTGTCGAGCGGATCGGGCACGGCCGCGGGGTCGGCTTTCCGACGCGACGGCACCGGACCACGCACGAAATCCGTACGCTTCAAACGCGGTGGCCGCCTCGTGGAGACGAACAACGGCTGCACTTCGACCAGCGGATTGTAGGGGGCTAGGCCGAACCATTTGACCGGAGAGCCGGCCATGTGGCGGATCGCGTACTTGGCCTGCAGCGAGAGGGCGCCGCGCGAGGACACCTTGGATTCCGGCATGAGCGCCTTGTGAATCAGCACGTACCGGATGGTGCCGATATCCGGGTCGGCGTCCACCTTGGGGTAGAGCGAACGCTGCTTGGGCAGTTCGCCGGTTTTGGACAGGTCGTGCATGATCTGGTGGATGTATGCCGGAATGGACTGGGAGACCTTGAATCCCAGACGGAACCGCACGCGGTACAGGTAGCTGGTGCCGAAGTTCTCCACCGAGTATTCGCGGGTGAACGGCTCGTCGGTGGTCTCCACGCTCACCGCCCACCAGGCGCGGGCGCGCTTGGGGTGATCGGCGAAGATGGAGAAGAAGATGTCCGTATCGAGTCGCTTGGTTTCCGAATCGGAGGTCAGGTAGACGATATTGTCCGCGAAATAGGGGATGCGGAAGTCGCTGTGGAGCTTGTCCAACGCGGGCAGGAAGTCGACGGGACGCATGTGGCGCCGCTGCGCGCGTTCCAGCTTGGTGCCTTCGTTCCACGTGTACATGACGAACAGGATAGCCAAGGTCAGCAGCATCGTGAACCAGCCGCCGTGCAGGAACTTGGCCATGGAGGCCACGAAGAACATGATCTGGATAGCGAGGAACACCACGGTGAAGATCACGGCGCCGATGCGGCGACCCGAATACCAGAGGTACACGGCGAGCAGCACGGTGGTGGTGATCATCGTGATGGTCAGCGCCAGACCATAGGCGGCGGAGATGTGTTCGGAATCCTTGAAGATGCCGAGCACGATCAGCGTGGAGACGCACAGCACGCCGTTGACCACCGGAATGTAGAGCTGGCCGCGCGTACGGGCCGGGTAACGCACCTGAAGATGCGGCATCCAGTTGAGGCGCGTGGCTTCGGAGACCATCGTGAACGCACCGGTGATCAGCGCCTGCGAGGCGATGACGCCGGCGGTGACGGACAGCACGACCGCCACGTAGCGCACGTTCGGCGTCATCATCTGGAAGAACGGGTTGAGCGTCTTCATCGTGTTGTATTCGGGGTTGCGGCTGTTGGCGAGGATCCATGCACCTTGGCCGAAGTAATTGCACACGAGCGCCACTTTGATGAACGGCCAAGTGAAATAGATGTTGCCGCGGCCCACATGACCCATGTCGGAATAGAGCGCCTCGGCGCCGGTGGTGGAGAGGAACACAGTGCCCATCAGGGCGATGCCTGCCGCGTTATGCGGGCTGAACAGGAATTTGACGCCGTAAATCGGATTGAGCGCCTCGAACACGGTCCAGTCGTTGGATAGGTTGACCAGGCCCACGACTGCGAGGAAGGTGAACCAGACCAGCACGATGGAACCGAACACGCGGCCGATGGATTCGGTACCGCGCGACTGCACGGAGAACAGCACCACAATGATGACCACGGTGATCATCAGGGTCAGGCTGGGATTCTCCTCGAATACGTGTTCCAACGGCGGCAGCGTCTGCAAGCCCTCCACTGCCGAGCTGATGGAGACGGCCGGCGTGAGCACGGAGTCGGCGAGGAAGGCGGCACCACCCACCATGGCGGGGATGGCCAGCCACGCGCCACGACGGCGAATCAGCGAATACAGCGCGAAGATGCCGCCTTCGCCGTTGTTGTCGATGCGCATGGCGATGAGCACGTATTTCACGGTGGTGATCAGCGTAATCGACCAGAACACCAGCGAGAGCATGCCCAGCACGGCTTCACGGTCCGCGCTGCCGAGACCGCCCTGGCCGGAGAGGAACGTCTGCGCGGTGTAGAGGGGCGAGGTGCCGATGTCGCCGTATACCACGCCGAGCGCCACGATGGCCATGGAAAGCGTGATTTTGTTCGGACCGGACTGCAGGCGTGCCCACCAGCGGCCGATACGGCCGCGCGCCGCGGTGGAGGCGAGTTTCTCGGCTTCCTTGTTCTCCTCTTCACGCTGCTTGGCGATGGCCTCGCGCTCCTCTTTGGTGAGCGTCCGGCGGGAGACTTTGGGGGCGTTGGTGTATGTATCCGCTCGCAGCAAGGCCGCCTCCTCCTGTTTCAGGGCTTTCGCGGTCTGTTCGGCGGCCGTTTTCGCCGGCTGCTGCTTGGCTGCGGCTTTCGGCTCCGCCTTGGCCTGGGTGGTATTGGATTGAGTCGGCTTGGCTTGGCTCGGATTGGCCACAGGCTTGGCCTGGGTGGTATTGGCCTGCGCCGGCTTGGTATTGCGAGCTTTCGGCTGCCCTTTGGTGGCCGGCCGAGCATTCTGATTGGTTGCTGTGCCCTTGACCTGGGGTTTTTGGGCGCGCGCGGCCTGCTCGTTCGATTCAGCCATACGTTCAGTCCTCCGTGCGGGCGTGGAAACCTCAATCCCGCAATATGTCCCGTTTCTCGATTCTCGAAGTATCGAGAGCCATGGTAGCGCCCTAACGAATTCTTAACAACTTCGCCGCATGACAGTCCTATAAGAGGCCTCGTATGGGACAAACTGAGGTACCGCCGCCCTTCAGTACACCTCAGATGCCGTACACCGCGCGCGTGGTCTCCCGCGTACCCCGCGCCACCTCGGCAATCGGCAGGTCGAGCGTATCCGCCATGGCACGCAGCGTGTACGGAATCATGTAGGGCGCATTGGTGCGGCCGCGGTATGGCATCGGCGTCAGATACGGGGCATCGGTCTCCACCATCGCATGGTCGAGGCCCACGATGCGTAGCGATTCGCGGATGCCATCGTTGCCCTTGTAACTCACCGTGCCGGAGAAGCTCAGGTACCATCCCTGCTCGCGCGCGATCTGCGCCATCTCGGCGTCGCCGGAATAGGAATGGAACACCGTGCGCTCAGGCGAACCGTCTGCCAGCAGTGTTTCGATGACCTCGCGATGCGAGTCGCGGTCATGGATCTGCATCGGCAATCCCAGCTCCTTGGCGAGCGCGATGTGCGCGCGGAACGCCTCGCGCTGCAGTTCCTTCGCGCCGTCGCCGGTGCGGAACAAGTCCATACCGGTCTCGCCGATGGCCACCACCTGCTCGGGGTATTGCGTGGTGAGACGATGCACTTCGGCGAGCGCGTCCTCGAAGCTCACGTCGTGATATGGCTTGTATGTCACCGGCAACCCGTCTGGCCCGGGGACCCCGCGATGGCCGTGCAACACGGCCTCATTGGGGTGTATTGCGAGCGCCGCGTGCACGTTACCTGGATGATCGAGGGCCATCTGGACGGCGGTCATCAGGTGCGGCAGCTCGCAACCGCAGTCGATGATACCCCCAATGCCGACAGATTGCGCCTGCGCCAGCAATTGGTCGACGTCGTACACCGGGACTTCGGGCTGCCCCTTCTCCTGCGCCTCATGGCTCATAGCGCGCGCGAAAGGGATTACGGAGGCCACGTGAGTGTGGTTGTCGATGGTCTGGGCGTCGTCCGGCAATGCTTCAGGTGCCGGGGCCCAGCTACGGTCGCGATGGTGGTGCTTGCTCATGGTTTCTCAGTGTAGGCTGTTTCTCAGTGTAGGCTACCGCCAGCAACGCTCGTAAGGCAGTCCGGTAAGACGTTCGACTACACGACGGGTATCGCCAATCTCGGCCGCCTGAACTTGCCGTCTCTTGCCACGAGCGCAACATTCCCGGGAAAGTAGCGCAACCGGCAAGCGAGATGGCCACCATCCTGCCGCCTTTTCTGCCTCATCAGCCCATTTTCTGCCTCATTTTGATAAAATATGATGCAGAAAAGTTCGTATGATGCAGAAAATGAGGCAGTATGAGATCATTCGACTACATCGAATCAGGTAAGACGTTGCTCACCCCGCACACCACGAGTTTGCTTGCCGCGATTCACGAGGCAAAAGGGCGCCAAAGCATACAGACAACGATCAGACCGGATATATTGGAGACGCTGGTTGCCGTCGCGCGCGTCCAAAGCACAGATGCCTCAAACCGCATCGAAGGTATTTCTACCAGCGATAACAGGCTCAACGATCTCGTCTCGGAGAAAGTCACACCGCGCAATCGCAATGAAGAAGAAATTGCCGGTTACCGTGACGTGCTATCAGCTATTCACGAAAGCCACGACTATATTCCGATTACCCCGAACGTCATTCTTCAACTGCACCGCGACCTCTTCCGGCACACACCACTGACCTTTGCGGGGCATTTCAAGGACAGTGACAACGTCATCATCGAACGAGATGCACACGGGACCAGCACCGTGCGATTCGCCCCACCGTCCGCACTTGCCACACCGGAACTGATCGAACGCGCGTGTTCCGCCTACACGCAAGCAATCCGAGATGAACATACCGATCCATTGCTTGCCATCGCCATGTTCATTCTCGATTTCACCTGCATACATCCGTTCAATGACGGCAACGGCCGCATGAGTCGGCTACTCACGCTCCTGATGTTGTACCGCAATGGCTATATGGTCGGCAAATACATCAGTATCGAACACCTTATCGAGCAAAGTAAAAGCACTTATTATGAGGCGCTGGCCGCAAGCACCCAAGGATGGGACGACAACGCCAATGATTATGCGCCATTCACGAACTACCTGCTTGGCATCATACTGTCCGCGTGCAAGGAATTCGACGAACGCATCAATCTCACGGCAGGCGGCAGAACGCAGGGAGCACCGCGAGTAGCCACCAAGGGAACGCGGATTGAAGCACTGCTTGATCAATCCCTAGTTCCACTCTCCAAGGCCGATATTCTCGCTCGCATGCCCGATACCAGCACCACCACCATTGAGCGCACGCTGAAATCACTGTTGGACTCCGGTACGATCATCAAAATCGGTGCTGGTCGCAACACCCGCTATGTGAAACGCCGCTAAACGCATCCTTGTGCGCAACATCTCGTCACTCTTCCGGCGCTCCGCTGGCCACGCGAATCATCGCGTACTGCGACTCGTAGAGGCGGTAGTACGCGCCCTTGGCGGCGAGCAGCTGCGCGTGCGAGCCGTGCTCGACGATCTGGCCGTGATCGATGTAGAAGATCTCATCCGCGTTCTCGATCGTCGACAGGCGGTGCGCGATGATGAAGCTCGTGCGCCCCTTGAGCAGATGCTGCAGGCCGGCCTGCAGCGCCTCCTCGGTGCGCGTGTCGATGTTGCTCGTCGCCTCGTCCAGGATCAGGATACGCGGGTCGGCGAGCAGCACGCGCGCGAAGGCGATGAGCTGGCGCTGGCCGGCCGACAGGGTCGATCCGCGCTCCTCCACCACCGTGTCGTACCCGTCGGGCAGTTCCATGATGAACTCGTGCGCGTGCACGGCCTTCGCCGCCGCCTCGATTTCCTCGTCGGTGGCGTCGAGCTTGCCGTAGCGGATGTTCTCGCGCACGTTGCCGGAGAAGATGAAGGTGTCCTGCAGCATCACGCCCATCTGCCGGCGCAGCGATGCGAGCGTCACGTCGCGCACGTCGTGGCCGTCGATCGTCACCGAGCCCTCGGACACGTCGTAGAAGCGCGACAGCAGGTTGATGATCGTCGTCTTGCCGGCGCCCGTCGGGCCGACCAGCGCGATCGTGCGCCCCGGTTCGACGTGGAAGTCCACGAGGTTGAGGATGTTGCGGCCGTCCTTCTCGTAGCGGAACACCACGTCGTTGAAGTCGACGCGCCCGCGGATCTGCGGCAGGTCCGCCGCGTCGGGCTTGTTGCGGATCTCCGGCGTGACGTCGAGCGTCTCGAAGATGCGCTCGAGGTACGCCGAGCAGGTGATGAGCTGGTTGTAGAAGTTGCCGATGTTGATCACCGGATTCCAGAAGTTGTTCGCGTAGCCGACGAACGCGATGAGCACGCCGGTGGTCACGTTCACGCCCCCGAAGCCCATCACGCCGACGAAGTAGATGAACGAGATGGTCATCACGGAGATGGTCTGCACGCCCGGCCACATGAGGAACTGGATGTGCACGGCGTGCATCCACGCGGAACGCACCTCGCCCTGCTGCTCCTGGAAGGTCCTGAACTGGGCCTGCTCCTGCGCGAAGGTCTGCGTGGTCTTCACGCCGGCGATCGACTCGTGGATGTAGGCGTTCAGGTTGCTCTGCTTGTTGGAGAGCTTCTGGAAGGCGCGCCGCTGGAAGATCTGCAGCACGCGCACCCAGATGATGAGCACCGGGAACAGGATCAGGCTCCACAGGGCCAGCTGCCAGTCGATCACGAACATCACGATCAGCGTGATCACGAAGGTGAACACGTCGGAGATCACGTTGATCAGACCGGAGCTCAGCGTGTCCGAAAGCGTGTTCACATAGTTGACCACGCGGATCAGGATCTTGCCGTGCGGGCGCGAATCGAAGTAGCTGAAGGGCAGCGTCTGGATATGCGTGAAGATATCGCGGCGCATGTCCTTGAGCATGAGCTGGCCGACGCGCGTGATCGCCACCGTGCGGTAGCGCAGCCCGAACTCGTACAGCACGATCAGCGCGGCGAGGATTACGGCGAGGATGCCGAGCTTGCCGAGGTCCTTGTTCGGGATCGCCTCGTCGATCATGATCTTGGTCAGGTACGGCACGGCGACGACGATGCAGCTCATCGAGATGACGACGACGAGAATGCGCGCCACCTGTGCCATATACGGTTTGAGATATTTGCCGACGCGAGCGATGTCGTGGAGGTCGATGGACTCCTCCAGCTCCTCATCCTCGCGGAATGTATTGCGTTGTGCCATAAGTCCTCTTCTAAAACCCCTGTGCGGCGCCGGACTGGAGTCCGAGCTGCTTGTGGTAGATGTCCCAGTAGCGGCCGTGTGCGGCCACGAGTTCGGCGTGGGTGCCGCGTTCGACGATACGCCCGTGCTCGAGCACCAGAATCAGGTCGGAATCCTTGACCGACGAGATGCGGTGGGCGATGGCGACGATGGTCTTGCCGCCGTCCATCTCCTTGAGGTGCTTCTGGATCTCCGCCTCGGTCTCCATATCGACGGCC
This sequence comes from Bifidobacterium sp. UTCIF-1, assembly GCF_006408915.1. Lineage (NCBI taxonomy): Bacteria > Bacillati > Actinomycetota > Actinomycetes > Bifidobacteriales > Bifidobacteriaceae > Bifidobacterium > Bifidobacterium sp. UTCIF-1. The sequence goes on along the minus strand of NZ_JFAG01000012.1, from coordinate 61,168 downwards.
GAGGTCGTATCGTCCATAATCAGGATCGACGGATCGTCCGCGAGCGCGCGGGCCAGCGACAGGCGCTGCTTCTGCCCGCCGGACAGGCCCACGCCGCGTTCGCCCACGACGGTGTCATAACCCTGCGGCATCGACCTGATGAAATTGTCCGCGCCGGCGATCTGGGCCATTTTCCGGATATATCGGTCGTCGCTATCATCGCTGGCACCAAAACCGATGTTGCCGCCGATGGTGTCGGAGAACAGGAACGTATCCTGCGCCACGATGCACACCTGCGAGCGCAAGGTGGCCAGCGGCCAGTCGCGTGCGTCGATGCCGTCGATGAGCACATGGCCCACGGTCGGGTCGTAGAAGCGGGAGATAAGGCTGACGAGCGTGGACTTGCCCGCGCCGGTTTCGCCGAGGATGCCGAGCTTGGAGCCGGCGGGCACGGTGAAGTCGAGGTCCTTGAGGATCGGGGTCTCCGGGTCGTCCGGGAAGGCGAAACTGACGTGGTCGAAGCGGATGTCGCCCTTGATGCGCAGCGGGCAGGACTTGCGTTCGGCGGACTGCTGGGCACCGGATGTTCCGGAAGCCCCGGGCGCTCCGGTAGCCTCATCATCGTGCTTGACTTGCTCGACGATCGTGACCGCCTGCTTGACGGCTTCGGCCGCGTCGGGCTTCTCCACGATGCGCGGCTGTTCGGTGAGCAGCTTACGAATCTTGATGCAGCTGGCGTTGAATCGCTGCCAGTCGTTGATGAGCCAGCCGGACTGGCGCACCGGGCCGTCGATCATCCACAGGAAGGAGTTGAAACTCACCAGATTGCCGAGGGTCATGTAGCCCTTGATGACAAGAAAGCCGCCGAGGCCGAGCGTGATGAGCTGCAGCGAGAAGCCGAGGCCGTCCAGCCAAGGCATGTACTTGCGCGAGTTGTAGGCCAGGGCCATGTTGCGCTGCATGTAATCATCGTTGTGCTCGTCGAACTTTTCGGTCTCGTACGGTTCGCGCACGAATGCCTTGACCACACGGTTGCCCTCGATGTTCTCTTCGACCATGGAGTTGAGGGAGGCCAGCGAGTTGCGGATGGAGAAGAACAGCGGGTGGGCGTGCGTGGACAGGCCGCGCGTGAGCACAAAAATGAACGGCGTGACGCAGGCCAGGACGAGCGCGAGTCGCCAATCGATAGCGAACATCACGCACAGGGCGCCCACGAACATGACCACGCAGTCGGCGATCTGATAGCTCACCCAACTCAGGCAGTGGCGGATCGCGTCAGTGTCGGAGGTCAGGCGGCTCATGATGTCGCCGGTGCGTGTGTGGTTGAAGTACGTGAAGTCGAGCTCGTGCAGCTTCTCGTATTCGTCGGAGACGAGGCGGTAGACCGAGTTCTGGCCGAAACGCTCCATCCACATCTGGTAGCCGTATCGCGCGCCCACGCGGATGATGGTCATGAGGATCATCAGTCCACACAGACGCGGCAGTTCGTCGGCATGTCCGCCGACGATGACGCGGTCCACGATGATGCCGGACAGAATCGGAATGGTCAGGGCCATCGTGTTGTTGGCGATGAACAGTAGGAGCGCGCCTACCACGCGGGGCAGGTCTGGTTTGCAGTATGGCAGCACCCATTTGAGGTTGCTTGCGCTGGTATTGATTCCCGGATCGACGTACATGTGAGGGGATCACCGTTTCTTGGGGATTGTTTGCTTGTGGTATGGTGCGGCATGCTCCTGCGCCGCACGCGGCAATCGCTGCCGCCACGATTCACGATCAGCCGTGCCGTGCTTCGCACTGCGCCTGTCATTGGCCGCATGACCGGAGCTCTCCTTCATCGGTCGAAGCACGTTCGACTTTCGCAAACGCGTACTAGTCTAGGCGGCCTGCGTCCAATCGCAACAGCCTGCAACTCTGCGTGTTCCCCGCATTAGCAACGCGGCACGACCCAATTCGCGACGCATTCCCCGGAATGTGTCGCGCGAAACGTTGCGCATGCGGCAATGCACGCTCGAGACCTGTTGCATACCAGTCGACCAAATTATAGAATCACAATTAAGTAAATTACGATTCTATTCTGCGAATGCAAATGGCGCAGCATGCCATCCGGTCTGCAGCAGTTGGAAGTGCTGCGCAATCGCGCCAGACTGCTGCACCCCGAAACCAGCCATTACATGCTGTTCTCCAAATCAGGCTTCGACGAGCACGTCGCCGCCCGCGCGGCGCAAGACGGTACAGTGACGCTTGTCGATTTTGCGGATATGGATTAGTCGGTTCACTCCATTGCGGACGGTAAGGGTGAAGTAACAGGGCTGGGTCAATGGATCGAACCTCTAGGACGGGCAACAGACCCAATCCGCGACACATTCCCGGGAAAGTGGTGCGCGTTACATCACGCTCAAACAACCCAGCATATATATGGGCAGGTATTCGGTTCGGCCAACAGTCTCCACGTTGCCATCATGGAACACGTAGGCATGGGCAAACCGATAATTGTCGGTATCCAGTAGGTTGTTCATGGCCCGATGCCGCGTATAGTCCTTGCTTGATTTGATTTCAACCAGTGAAATATCATCCAGACCTTGCTGCACAACAAAATCAACTTCCCCAATACGGTTCTGGTTGAAGTAATGCAGTTCCAATCCCTGTGCAAACAGTTCCTGAGCCGCTGCATTCTCGAAAATCGACCCGTAATTCATACTGGATCGGTGATTCACAATCTCCAAGTCCACACTGCGTATCAAACGGGAGGTCAGCAAACCGACATCGTTCATGTACAGTTTAAACGTGTTCTCGTCGGTATGCTCCGTCAGCGGGTATTCAGGGTTCTGCACGCGCGAAGTAGGCAAGGCGATACCTGCGTTCGCCAACCAATCGAACGCCGTCTGCATATGAGCGAACCTGATATTCTTGCCCAACTTGGAGAACTTGAATCGTTTGTTTTCCGCATTGAGCTGACTTGGAATCGCCTCGTAAATGCTCTTGATATGACGACGTTCCACCAAATCGGAGACATATTTGGTGATGTCGTATTCATAGGTATCGAATATGGCCTGCTGAGTATTGCGGATCTTGACAATATCGGCAGAATCCACGAATGACTGCACTGCGTCGGGCATGCCACCAATCAGCAGATACTTGTACCACAGGTCGGTGAGCCGTTCATGTAGATAATCGGGAACCTCCCGTCGATCCACATAACATTCACGTTTTACGTATTGTGCGACGGAATCGGCATCTCCCGCAACACGTGAGATATGCAAAAGTGCCGCACGCTGAATGGTGATCAGCGTACGGCACTGCGCGAAACGCATGAAATCCGCAGAACGCACGAAACTCACGAAACAGATAAAACGTACAAAACGCAAGCAAGGCGAAGACAACGAGAACAGACAGAGACAGACATCCTACAGGTCAGAACGCCAGCGAACGCACGTAGGAACCAACTTGCGGGCGAACGGGAACCAACGAGCCGTCCGAATCATAATCGAGCGGCGCGAATACCACTTCGCGATGGCAACCATCGCCTCCAGCCCAGCGACCGGCCGGATTGTAGGCGAACCGGTGATACGCGATAATCCATTCGTCGGTACCGGGAATATTCACGATATTGTGATGACCGGTGGCATACAGCTTGCGCGCCGGGTCTTGTTCGATCAGCACGCGCGGTTCGCTCCAGGGCCCATGCAGCGATTCGGCCATCGCGTACTTGACGCAGTATTCCGGCTCTCGGGCGTCGTTCTCCGACCAGCTGGCGTAGTAGATGCCGTTGCGCTTGTGAATCCAGATGGCTTCACGGAAATCGCCCGGCACCCAGCTGAAAGCGCGCGATTCGTCGAACGACAGACAGTCCTCATTGAGCGGCGCGGCCCAAGCTATGCCGTTGCCCCACAGGAAGTACCGGGTGCCATCATCCTCCACGTATACGCCGGGGTCAATGGTGTGGCAATCGAACGTACCTTCGCGCACGATTGGTTCGGGCTCAGGCACGAACGGCCCGCACGGGGATTCGCCCACAGCGGCGCCGATCTGGGAACCGGCCACAAAGTAGAACACGTATTTGCCGTCCGCGCGCTGTACCACGGAAGGCGCCCAAGCACCATCCGAGCCATCCCACCACGGCACATCGCGCAAGTCGAGCGCCGGATATCGCTCCCATGTGGCCAAGTCATCGGACACATACACACTGAACGCGGTGGTGTCCCAATTATCCACACCGTCATCGGTGCAGTACAGGAAATATCGGCCATCGAAAATGGCAAGATTCGGGTCGGCGCAATACCTGCGCAGCGGATTAGTGGTCAGTACCGCGTTATTCACGCGATGAGGAAGGCCGTCACGAGGCACGGCTCTCGGTTTTGGCGATGTTTGTAGCACAGTGCCAACAGTACCCATAGGAAATTCTTATCTGGTGAAGAACAGGGCTCCCCACACGCCGCAGAAGGAGATGATATGAGCGTAGTGGGGAGCCGGAATTAATACCGTGATCAGCCAGCCGACTAGTCGATCAGCCGATCAGCCCTTGACCGAACCGGCGACGAGGCCGGAGATGATCCACTTCTGGCAGAAGATGAAGAACACGAACACGGGCAGCAGGGCGAGCACGGTGATGGTCATGAAGCTCGGCCAATCGGTCGAGAACTGGCCCACCGCGTTGTACACCTGCAGCACGATTGTGCGCAGTTCCGAGCTGGAGAGGAACACATTCGCGTTCATGAAGTCGTTCCACGTGCCCATCGTCTGGAACACGACCACGGTCGTCAGGATCGGGCGGATCAGCGGCATCACGATCGACCAGAAGATGCGCAGCGGGCCGGCGCCGTCGATGCGTGCCGCCTCGATCAGTTCGAACGGCAGGCTGCGCATGTACCCGACGATCAGGAAGTAGCAGAACACCGCTCCGCCCAGGTAGATAATCACCAGTCCGGCCAAGGTGTTGACCAGGTGCGCGTTCGCCTCCATGCGGTACAGGGGGATCAGCGTCGTCTGCGCCGGCACGACGAACGCGACCATCAGGATCGCGCCGACCGCGGCGGTGAACGTGGACTTGCGCAGGATCATGCCGTATGCGGCCAAGGCGCCGACGAGCACCTGGATCACGACCGCGAAGAACGTGACGATCAACGTGTTCAGCAGGGAGCGGAACACCGGGACCTTCTCGAACGCGTTGATGTAGTTCTTGATCGTCCATTCCTTCGGCAGGCCGAGCGGGTTGGCGGACATGTCCGGAATCGTCTTGAACGTGTTGATCAGGATGTACCACAGCGGAACCGCGCATACCAGCGCGATCAGGATCATCACCACGCTGGTGACCGCCGAACCGATCCTCTTGCGCGTCGTGAAGTTCATGCCCTTCGGCGCGGCCGTGACGGAAGAAGCCTTGTTGCCCATGATTTACTCGAACCTCCTCGAGATCAGGTTGGAAATGCCCATCTGAAGGAACACCACGACGCCCGTGGCGATGAAGAACAGGACCGCCAGCGCGGAACCGATGCCGTACTGCGACTGGCCGATGCCCTGCTGGATGATCGACTGCGTGACCGTGTACGTCGAATAGCCCGGGCCGCCCTTGGTCATCGTGAACGGCAGGTCGTACACCTTCAGGCCGCCCGACATGAGCAGGAACGTCGAGGTCACGATGCCCGGCATCAGCTGCGGCAGGGTGATATGCGCGAACTGCTGCCACTTGTTCGCACCGTCCACGGTCGCCTGCTCGTACAGGTCCGCGGGGATCGCCTGCAGGAACGCCAAGTAAAGGGTCGCATGCCAGCCGATCTGCGCCCAGATCGCGATGAAGATCACGCAGAACTTCGCCAGAGAGTTGTTCGACAGCCACGGCACCGGTCCCAAACCGAACGCCGCGAGCACGCTGTTGACCACGCCGGTCTTCATCGGGGAGAAGATGTACTTCCACACCATGCCCATGATGGCCAGCGACGGCACCGAGAAGAAGAAGAACACAGAGCGCACGAAATCACGGCCGACGAACTTGCGGTTGAGGATGACCGCCAGCGGAATGGCGATCACGGTCACCCCGACCATCACCACGATCGCGTACAGGATCGTGAAGCCCAGGCCCTGCAGGGCGGACGGATCCGTAAACACCTTCTTGTAATTGTCCAGACCGACCCAGTTCATGTCCATGCTGTAACCGTTGAAGTCGGTGAACGAGAAGTACGCGGTCTGTGCCAACGGCACCAGGAACAGAACCACGAACACCGCCAGGATCGGCAGCAGGAACCAGAACGACGTCACGTCCTCATGCAGGCCACGCGCACGACGACGCCGACGATACAGGTCTTCGTCCAACGGCGGCAGGTTGCCGACCGCCGAGCCTTGCATTGTTGCGCTCATATGCCATCCTCCTTTGACATTGGCTTATGACCGAAATCCGATTGCGGGCATGCGAAGGGCGACCAGCCGCAGCCGACAGGCCGCCCCATTACCATGCGCACGGTTCATGACGAACCGGAGATTGTAGTTATCTATGTGTGATTATGTGCGATCCGTTGCGGGTCACTGCACGGCCGCGACCTTGGCGTCGATGTTCTTGGCATACTGGTCGGGCGTGATCTGCCCCTGCACCAGCTGCTGGTTCTGCGCCTTGAGTTCGCTCTTGAGAATGTCCGGCTTCGAATAGAAGTTGGTGTGCAGGTAGTACTTGCCGGTCTTGATGTCCTGATCGTAGACCTTCTGGTACTGCGTCATCACCGTAGCGTCGAACCCGTCGACAGTGACAGCGTCGCCGGCGTCGTTACGCTTCTGCAGCGCCCACTTGCTTGACAGGAAGGTGAGGAACTTCTCGGCGGCCTTGAGCTTGTCGCCGTCGAGCTTCGCGTAGATCGCCCACGCCGGGGAGGCGGAGCCCTGCGCGTACTGCGTGTAGTCGTCGCCGAGCTTGGGCATCGGGGCGAAGTCCCAGTTCATGCCGGCCTGTTCGAAGGTGGCAAAGTCCCACGCGCCGTCGACGATCATCGCGACCTGTCCGTTGGTGAACTGCGTCTTCATGTCGTCGCCGCTGATGCCGACCGTGTCACGGGTCACGCCACCCTCATCGTACAGGCGGATGTATTCCTTGATGGCCTCGAGCTCGTCGGTGCCCGGCGTCTGGTTGTCCTGCGTGGACAGCGTGGTCGGGTCGACGCCCTTCTTCTCGAGGATGGATCCCTGGAAGGCGTCGATGAAGCGGCTCGGCTCGTCGGCGTTCGGCTCGAGGAACGGCTCGATGCCGGCGTTCTTGAGCTTCTTGCACAGCTTGAGGAAGTCGTCCCAGTTCGCCGGCGGCTCGTCGTAGCCGACCTGCTTGAGCAGATCCTTATTGTAGGCGATGCCGGAGCCCCACGAGGTGATCGACATGCCGTAGGTCTTGCCGTCGCGGCCGACGAAGTCCTTGTTGGCCTGGGAGATGTTCTTCATGAACGACTCGTCGGTCAGGTCCTTGGCGTAGCCGTTGTCGATGAGGTCGTCGCGATTCTCGGAGGTGATGATGAACACGTCCGGGGCCTGGTTGCCGACGAGACGGGTCTGCAGCGTGGAGATGTACTCGCTGGTCGGCGGCGCGTAGCTGAAGTCGATCTTGATGTCCGGGTTTCCTTCTCGAACTCGTCGATGTACGGCTTGGACGTCTGCTCGTTGTCCCAGCTCAGGTAGCTGAGCCGGATCTTGCCGGCGTCGGCGTCCGAGCCGCAGGCGGCCAGCGGGACCAGCATCGCTCCCGCGCAGGCCAGAGCGAGCATTCGCTTGCCCCAGATCTTCATTGACATTGCAACTCTCCTTTGTGTTGGTGGCATACGCCATGTTGTATGCCGAAAGAAACCACATTATCTTCCGTGCAAGAGCCCGGTTTTAAACCGATTTAATCTTGTAGTTGTATTTATAGCACTCCGTTCAAACGGCGTCAACTCGTTGCAAAGCCTTTTAAACACAAGGGCTGTGGAACGCGCGGAATCGCACCGGACAACGAAAAATAATTAAACAAAAAACGCCGCGAGTTATCCCACCGATCGGCGATCCACCGCGGACAACCACCGGACGACCGGTCAGCGCGTGCGGTTGGACGACTCGCGCACCAGCACCTCATAACCCACCGTGACATGCTTGGGCATGGCCGGCGCGCCGCAACGCCCCTCCTCGATGCGCTCGCACAGGATGTCGACGGCCTCGCGGGCAAGCTTGTCGATGTCCACCGCGATCGTGCTCAGCGTCGGCGCGCTGTACGATCCCTCGCGCACGCCGTCGAAGCCGATCACCGCCACGTCGTCCGGCACGCCGATGCCATGCTCGCGCAACGCGCGCAACGCGCCGAAAGCGATCGCGTCGGTCATGCAGAACAGCCCGTCGAACGGGAAGTCCCCCTCCTCGATGCGCCGCGAAACCGCGCGGTACGCGTCGTCGGTGCCCCAGTCGAACAGCTGGATCGTGTCGGCCTTGGTCAGCGTGCGCTCATGCCGCTCGAACGCGCGATGGCAGCCGATCAGACGTCGGTCGCCCACGCGCATCGACCGGCACGCCTGGTCGGCCGGCATGAAGTCCGTACCGACCAGCCCGACGCGCTCGCACCCTATCTCGAACAGGTGCGTCACCGCGGCCTCGGCACCGTTCTCGCACGGCGTGAACACCGAGTCGAACGGCCCTTGGTACGACTGGTCATCGAGCAGCACCACCGGCTTGCCCCTGCTTAGCTCAATGATCTCGGCGTCGCTCAGGCCGCCCGCGCTCAGGATCACGCCGTCGCAGAACTTGTTGGCGACCTTCTCGAGGATGCTTTTCTCATGGCCGACCTTGCCGGTCGAGATCTGCTGCGCCACGGCCTGGATGCCGCGGTCGAACGCCGCATTCGACACGCCGGCGAGCAGCTGCGCGTAGAACGGCCGGTCAAGCTGGAAAACGGCGGCCTCGATCACGCCGGTTCGCCCCGAACGCAAGCTCTTGGCAGTGATGTTGACCGAATAGTTCATCCGATTGGCCACGTCGATGATGTGCCGTGCCGTTTCTTGTTTAATTCTGGGATCGCCGCGCAGGGCGAACGACACGGACGCAGGAGAGACACCCGCCGCCTTCGCGACATCACGCATCGTCACCGCCATGGCGTCCTCCTTAGGTATTTATGGGCTTTTCGGCATCTCACCGAGCAGCTGCCGACACCTTCAATCATCCATTTGACGAAGACAACCTCGACGTACATAATGGTCACCAGGAATTAAATCGGTTTAACACTGAAGGGGTAACGTCACCACACACGGGGACCGCCGCTCCCGACGGCGCGACGCCGAACCACCCCAACGCGAGTCCCCCGCACGCCGGCCACAACGCCGAGACCGGCCGCAGGCCGCATCATCGTCATCGCAAAGGAGTACGCATCATGACCGACACCATGGCACACACCCAACCCGCATCACCCGCATCACCCGCATCACCTGCACCGACCATCACCGCACCGGGCGGCCGCTTCGTCTTCGGCGGCGACTGGAACCCCGAGCAGTGGGACGAATCCACCTGGGCGGACGACATCGCCAAACTCGAACGCGCCGGCATCAACGAGGCCACCATCAACGTGTTCTCCTGGGCGCTAATCCAGCCGGACGAGAGCCGCTACGACTTCGCCATGCTCGACCGCATCGTCGACCTGCTGGTCGCGCACGACTTCGGCTTCGTCCTGGCCACGTCCACCGGCGCGCTACCCGCATGGATCGCGCAACGCTACCCCGACGCCACGCGCACCGACTACGAAGGCCGTCGCCACCGCTTCGGCGTGCGGCACAACGCCTGCCCGAATTCGCCGAACTTCCTGCGCCTGGCCGGCGCGCTGGCCGGCAAGCTCGCCGAACGCTACGGCGCCAACGACCATCTGATCGCCTGGCACATCTCCAACGAGCTCGGCGGCCGCTGCTACTGCGACAACTGCGCCGCCGCCTTCCGCGTCTGGCTCGAACGCAAGTACGGTTCGATCGAGGCGTTGAACCGCGCGTGGAACGCGAACTTCTGGAGCCACACCTACGCCGATTTCGCCCAGATCCTACCGCCGAACGCGATCAGCGACGGACTGGACGGCGAGCGCGCCACTCTGTCCGCCTGCAGCATCGACTACAAGCGGTTCCAGTCCGACTCGCTGCTGGGCACCTACGTCACCGAGCGCGACGCGATCCGCGCGTTCGACGCGATGCATCCGATCACCACGAACCTCATGGACACCTACGAGGGTGCCGATTATTTCCGTTGGGGGCGCGAGATGGACGTGATCAGCTGGGACGATTATCCGTTCCCGCACACCACGCCTTCCGACAATGCGTTCAAGCACGATCTGATGCGCGGCGTGGGCGACGGCAGGCCGTTCATGCTCATGGAGTCGACGCCGAACCAGACGAACTGGCAGGAGTGCAACGTACTGCGCGCGCCCGGGCGGATGCGTGCGGAAAGCTATCAGGCGGTCGCGCATGGCGCGGATACCGTGCAGTATTTCCAGCTCAAGCAGTCGCGCGGCGGGTTCGAGAAGTACCATGGCGCGGTGATCTCGCACGGCGGGCGCGAGGACGAGCGCGTGTACGGCGAGGTGCGTGCGCTCGGCGGCGAGCTGGCGGCGCACGGCGCGCGGTTCGTGGGCGGTCTGACCGAGGCGCCGGTCGCGCTGATGTTCGACTGGGATTCGTATTGGTCGACCGAGAACATCTCGTTGCTGCCGAAGGGCTTCGACTATCCGGATCAGGTGCGGCGCTGGTATGCGCCGTTCCACCACCGCAACATCGCGGTGGATGTGGTGCCGGAAGACATTGACGCCAGGCGGCTGGCGGGCTATCGCGTGCTGGTCGCGCCGGCGCTCATGATGGCCAAGCCGGGCGTTCGTGAGCTGGTCGAGGGGTTCGTGCGCGCCGGCGGCACGTTCCTGGCGACGGTGATGTCAGGCATGCACGACGAGCATGACAACGTGATCCTCGGCGGATACCCGGGCGCGTTCCGTGAGGTGTGCGGAATGCGCATGGAGGAGATGGACATGATCCCGGACGGCCGCGACGTGCGTGTCGTGTTCGGTTCGGGCGAGGACGCGGACACGGACGGGTCCCGGGTCTCGCTGGTTGCCGGGCTGATCAAGCTCGACGGCGGGGCGCGCCCGCTGGCGGCCTACGCCGGCGACGTGTTCTACCGGGGTACGCCGGCGGTGACGGTGAACGATTTCGGCGCGGGCACGGCGTATTTCGCCGGTGCGGTGCTGGACGAGGCCGGCATGGACGCCGTGGTCGGCGACGTGGTGCACCGGGCCGGCGTTACCGGCATCGTCTCGCCGGAGCCGGTGGAGGTGGTTACGCGGCGGTACCCGTCACGCGGGGAGTCGTTGACGTTCGTGATCAACCATGCGGATACGGCCACGGCGTGGCAGGATACGCCGTTCGCCGGATGCGAGTCGGTGCTTGACGGCACGGTACTGGGCAGGGATCTGGTGCTGGAGCCGTACGGCGTGACGGTGGTGCGCACCGCGGCATGACGGATTCGACCGCCGGCCGGTCGCGGACCATATCCCAAGTCAGCAACCGGCCGAACCATATCTCGCGGCTTCAGTCATCCTTCATCATCAGTATTCGGTAGCGGCCCTAAATCAGCTCCGCCATCCGGCTCATAATCACTCGCCAACCACGGGCGGAAGTAGCTCCCGACTATCCACAGTGGGACATTGGTCAGCCAATCCTGCTCCTTGTAATTCCGCATCGACGTACGGTAACCGCAAATCCCGTATTTGTCGCACAGCCACTTCAAGCTACGCTTATGACGCTCGGTACCAGCTTTGGCCTCCAGCGGAATGATTGCGCCATTACCTGCAAAGACAAAATCAACTGCTCCCGTACTGTTCGCATTCGACCAGTACATCGGTGTGATGCCGGCGGCCACTAATTGCTGGCAAACATACTGTTCCGTTAACGCACCACGGAATTCGGTCAGCCCGTCATCACCAAGGACCACGCTTGCGGGAGTCAGATCCAGGGCCGCTGCCAGCAGCCCAACATCATGGAGATACAGTTTGAACGCGGAATCATCACGGTATGACGGCAATGGTGCCGCAGGTTTTTCGACGCGATACACCCGCAACGCAAGACCAGAATCGACAATCTGCTGAATCGCGGATTCATATTGCGCCGCCCGAGCGCCACGAGCGATGTGGCCAAAAATAAATTTATGATTCTCACGCGCCAGATGGGACGGAATCGAGGAAAACACCAAACGCATTTTCTCACTATCCACACCGGTTCTGGGATGTTTGGAAAAGTCCATGTCGTAATTGGATAACAATTCTTTCTGCACGGCACGCGCATGCTGATAGCCATCTTCTACAAATGTCTCAACGACTTCGGGCATGCCGCCAACAAAACAGTACTGACGAACCCTTCGCTCTAAACGTTCCGCAAATCCCCCAAGTGTCTCAATACGCTGGTTCCGGATGCGTTCGGCTATCACTCCATCACCGACCGCTTCCAAGAACTCCACAAACGTCATCGGATACATATCGATGGAGGTGACACTGCCAACCGGGAATGACAGGTCTTCGTGCTGAGCCATGCCCAGATAGGAGCCCGCTACAGCGACATGGAGATCCGGCATTTCCTCATGGAGCGCTTTCAACAGAGTCAGTAAATCAGGGATTTCCTGTATCTCGTCGATGCACAGCAGCGTCTTGCCGGGCCGAACGCGAACCCCATTAAACGCCTCCATGGAATCAAGCAACATGTGCACCGAATCCACACCTGTCAACGCAGCCTTTGCACCGCCATCGAACAAGTTGACATAAGAAAATGACTCGAACTTGTCCCGACCCAGCACCTTAAGCACATGAGTCTTGCCTACCTGTCTCGCGCCGCACAGCACTATCGGCTTGTGCTCCGTCGCTTCAGCCCATGCCGACAACCTGGTATATATATCTCGCCTGAACTCCGCCATGCCGCCCTCCCTATCGCATAGGACCGTACATCACAAATCACTGTCCTGTCGCTCCATCATACCGCAATACACACTTTTCCTAGGGTTGCAATTCGCGTATTCTACATTTTTCCTAGGGTTGCGATTGTCCAAAATTACATTTTTCCTAGGGTTAATAATGCAGAATACTGCACTTTTCCCAGGGTTAGTACCCTGACCTTCCCTAATCACACGGTGTTGTAAAGGCGGGCGGGGAAGGCGTCGCGGTATTGGCCGGGGTGAGTCCGGGGCGGCGCTTAAAGACGCGCATGAAGTATTTTGGGTCGGCGTAGCCCACGTCGTGCGCGAGAGCGTGCGGGATTTTTATACGGATTGTGTTCTTTCTGATCAACCGGCAAAGCAAGCGATGGCGCGCGAAATGCTTGGCGTAATTTGCAATCCTCTAACTTCGACGCTGTGGTGCGGGTTAGGGCAACGAAACATTACAGTAGCAGCAGATGGCAAATGGTTCGTAGAGGATTCATGCACGTCGCTGTCATCAAGTATCCAAGGTTTCGCACTGCCACTCATCGCGCAGACCGTCACGGGCTCACCGGCACAGGCGACGCTGCTGGATTCAATCATGACCCTGATATCGTCGGTATTGCGGCTGCCAAGTGGCGTGGTACAAGATAAGTACGACCGCGAAAACTTATGATTGCATTCGGCCTGATTGGTTTCGTACCGTTCGGCATATGCGCGGCCCTAGGATGGGCGGGATTACTCATATACCCGGTGCTGATGGTACTTGCGATATGCCTCGGCATGGGCATGATTGAGACGATTGCGGCCCCGGCGATCACATTTCTGTCCGGCATCGCCATGCAACACTGGGGCTACTCAGTCACGTCCGTGGCTTTGGGCTTGTGCATCGTGGCGGCCGCGATCCCTGCCGTGACAATGAGGGAACTGGTCACACTGCCTAAGCCGGATGGCTGGGAGGACCATATCCGCAAATCCGGGCTCACCAAGTTCTGACAACAAGTAAGGGCGACTATCTCCCGGATTTGTGACGCTCGGCAACCGTCAGCGTCACAAATCCGGGAAGAGGAAGGTGGATACGGTTTCAGCCGCGCGGGCAGCAAGGTGGACAAATCGTTGCCGGGGTGGAATCGCGGCAAGTATGCAAAAGCCTCCCGTTCGCGCGACGCATAAGCGCGCGCAAACGGGAGGCTTCCCAACCGCAGCATCATATGCAGAAATAAGGAGAGTAAGGCATATGCTGCCGCGGTCACGCCCCGCCGGGAACCTGCCGCAGGCCGCGTCCGGCATCGAAAGCCCTGCAGTCGATGCGTGCGGCCGGCCGTTCCCGGCGCGGTGGCCATGTCAGTCAGGCATCAGTCAGATGTCAATAGACATCCGATCAGACATCCTCACTTCTGCCAGCCGATGTCCTGCGGCAGGTTGCCGGCGAAGCCGGACGGGCCGTAGTTGGCCAGACCCTTCTTCGCACCGAGGTACGAAGCCGGGTTGGAGACCGGGATAGTGCCATACAGCTTGAGGGCTTCCTTCTCGGCGGCGTTCACGGCCTTGGTCTGCTCGTCATAGTCGGAGAGGTCGCCAGCCTTCTTGACGAGCTCGTCGATCTTCTTGCTGCCCACGTAGGAGTAGTTGGACGAGCCGTCGGAGGTGTACAGCTGCGGGGCGGACACCACGAAGGTCATGGCGCTCGGAGCCTGCCAAGCCATCGGCAGCACCTGGTAGTTGCCGGAAGTCACGGTGTCGGAGAACTTGGACTCGGCCACGTTCACGACCTTGACCTTAATGCCGGCCTTCTTCATCATCGCCTGGTAGGCGTTGGCGAGGGCCTGCTGGGTGGCGTCGTCACCGAAGAAGGTGAAGGAGATCTCAAGGGTCTTGCCGCCCTTGGCGTAGTAGCCGTCCTTGCCCATCTTGTAGCCGTCGGCCTCAAGGGTTTTCTTGGCGTTGTCCACGTTGTACTTGGCCTCGGCGGGCAGGTTGTTCTCGTAGCCCTTCTGGAACGGCAGCAGCAGCTCGGAGCCCGGCTGCTCGGCCTTCCAGTTCAGGCCCTGGAACTGCACGTTGTTGTAGGTGTTCACGTCGAAGGCCTGAGTGATGGCCTTACGCACCTGCAGGTCGTCAAGCGGCTTGGACTTGCCGTTGTACTCCAGCACGCGGGTCGTGGTGCTGTAGCCGATGCGCAGCTGGGCGTCCTTGACGGAACGGATGGCCTTGATGTCGTCCTTGGTGAAGGCCTCCACGGCGTCGATCTCGCCGTTCTGGAAGGCGTTGAGGGAGGCGGTGTCGGCCATCTGCTTGTAGACGATCTTGTCCAGCTTCGGCTTGTTGCCCCACCACTTCTCGTTCGGCACGAAGGTGACCTGGGAGTCGGAGAAGGAGTCGACCTTGTACGGACCGGCGGCCCACTCGTTGTGCGGGTTCTTCACCCAGCCCTGGGTGAAGGTCTTCGGGTCGGCGGCCTTCGGGTTCACCAGAGTGCCGAAGACTGCCTGCCACGGGTAGTACGGGGTCTTGTAGGTCACCTTGACCTGCTTCGGGCTGTCGCCCTGCTCAACGCTGGCGATACGGTC
Source organism: Bifidobacterium sp. UTCIF-1 (assembly GCF_006408915.1). Lineage (NCBI taxonomy): Bacteria > Bacillati > Actinomycetota > Actinomycetes > Bifidobacteriales > Bifidobacteriaceae > Bifidobacterium > Bifidobacterium sp. UTCIF-1. Next base: position 45,701 of record NZ_JFAG01000012.1, on the reverse strand, counting down.
GAAGCCGTCGGTGCTCGGCGGGTTGTAGTCCGGGTTGGAGCCGTTGTTGGCTTCCCACGTGGCCTTGAAGGCGGTCCAGTCGATGTCAGAGCCGTCGTTCCACTTGGCCTTCGGGTTGATGTCGTACTGCACGACCATCGGGTCCTTGCTCACGAGCTTCATGTCGGTCAGGAAGTCCGGGTTCACCTTAATCGGGGAGCCATTGACCTGGTCGGTCATGAGCAGGCTGGGCTGGTACCAGCTCCACAGCTCGGACATGTAGCCGGTGTTGCCGTCAGAAGACAGGTAGTTCCAGTTCGGGCCGACTTCGGTGATGGACAGGGTCAGCGTGCCGCCGTCCTTGACGTTGTCACGGCTCTGGTGGTTGTCGTAACGCTCGGTGACCTTCGGCATGGGCAGGTCGCCGGTGTACGACGAATCGATGCCGGCCGGCGGTTCGGTGGCGCTCGAGGTGTTGCTGGAACCGTTGCCATTGCCCGCGCCGCAGCCGGCAAGCAGCATGGCAAGCGCCGCAGTGGCCGCGGCGAGCGCGGTCAGCTTACGTGTCTTGTTCATTGTTATTTCCTCCTCTATATGGTTCCGACCGTCATGCGAAATGGCATGCAACCTGATGGCCGCTCGGTCGGGAAGTGTCATACGGCCGCAGCGCCGGGCGTTCGCCGCGGCAGCGGGCCTGTTGTTCGGCGCTCAGCTTGGGCATGAGCGGGCAGCGGCCCATGAACGGGCAGCCTTCGAACGTCTCGGTGGGGCTGGGCACCTCGCCCTGCAGCACGATGCGCTGGCGGGTGCGTTCCGCCTTCGGGTCCGGCACCGGCACGGCGCTGATGAGCGCCTGGGTGTACGGGTGCAACGGGTGCTCGAACACGTCTTCGGTGTCGCCGGATTCCACGATGCGGCCCAGGTACATCACCGCCACGCGGCTGGAGATATGGCGCACCACCGACAGGTTATGGGCCACGAACAGGTAGGCCACGCCCAGCTTGTTCTGCAGGTCCTCAAGCAGGTTGATCACGCCGGCCTGGATGGACACGTCCAGTGCGGAGACCGGCTCGTCGAGCAGCACGAGCTTCGGGTTGACCGACAGCGCACGCGCGATGGCGATGCGCTGGCGCTGACCGCCGGAGAACTGCGTGGGGAAACGGTCCACCTGGTCGGGGTTCAGTTCCACCAGACGCATGAGTTCGCCAATGCGTTCGCGGATCTGCTCTTTGGAGTAGTGCTGGACCTTCATCGGCTCGGCCAGGATGTCGTAGATCGGCAGGCGCGGGTCGAGCGAACTCATCGGGTCCTGGAAGACATACTGCACGGCCGAACGCAGCTCGCGGCGCTTCTCGCGCGGAATCTTGTGTTCGAGCTTGGTGCCGAACATCTCGATCTCGCCGTCCTGCGGCTGCTTGAACTCCATGATCTCCATGAGCGTGGTGGACTTGCCCGAGCCGGACTCGCCCACGAGCGCCACGGTCTCGCCTTCGCGCACGTCCAGCGTCACGTCGTCCACGGCCTTGACCTCGCCGATCTTGCGACGCAGGAAGCCGCCGGCGGTCAGCGGGAAGGTCTTGCGCATGTGCTTGACGTCGAGCACCATCTTGCGTTCGTCGCGCGGGATGCCGGCGAACTTCGACTTGGCGGCCTCGGCCACCGTGTACACGTCGTGGAAGGTCAGGCCCTTGTCCACGATCTCCTGGGTGCGGTGGCAGGCCACGAACTGGCCCGGGCGGCCCGGCACCGGCTCCATGGCCGGCTCGGTGGTGTGGCATATGTCGGTGGCCAGCGGGCAGCGCGGCGCGAACGGGCAGCCCTTGGGCATGTTGACCAGGTTCATCGGGGAGCCCGGAATCGGCACCAGACGGCTGTTGCGTTCGCGGTCGGAACGCGGCACGGCACCCAGCAGGCCCATGGTGTACGGCATGGCCGGGTGGTCGAAGATGGAGTCGACGTCCGCCTTCTCGACCGGGCGGCCGGCGTACATGACGACGATGTCGTCGGCCACGCCGGCGATCACGCCCAGATCGTGGGTGATGAAGATGACGGCCGCGCCGGTTTCACGCTGGGCCTTGCGCAGCACTTCGAGCACCTGGGCCTGGATCGTCACGTCCAGTGCGGTGGTCGGTTCGTCGGCGATGATCACGTCCGGGTCGTTGGCAATGGCCATGGCGATCATCACGCGCTGGCGCATGCCGCCGGAGAACTCGTGCGGGAAGGACTTCAGGCGGTCCTCCGGGTCCGGGATGCCGACCAGGTTCATGAGCTCGATGGAGCGGTCGTGAATCTGCTGTTCGGTCATCTTCGGATTGTGGGTGACCAGCGCTTCCTTGATCTGGTCGCCGATGGAGAACACCGGGGTCAGAGCGGAGAGCGGGTCCTGGAAGACCATGGCGATGCCCTTGCCACGAATCTCGCTCATCTCAAGATCGGACTTGCTGAGCAATTCCTCGCCGTGGTAGGTGATGGAGCCCTTGACGCTGGCGTTCTTGTCCAGCAGGCCCATGATGGCCATGGAGGTCACGGACTTGCCGGAGCCGGACTCGCCCACGATGCCGAGGGTCTTGCCGGGGTACAGGTCGAAGTTCATGCCGCGCACCGCGCGCACGGTGCCGGCTTCGGAAGCGAAGCTGACGGTGAGGTCGCGTACTGAAATCACCGGTTCGGATGCCATGCCTTGCGCTCCTGTGGTGTCGGGGTTGGTGTTGGTTGTTACGTTGCTTGCGTTGCGTTCGTCGCTCATGATGCCCGTCTCCCCTCTCACTCGGCCTTGCCGCCGGAGCGGGAGTACGGGTCGATGGCGTCGCGCAGGCCGTCGCCGATCAGCTGCACGGAGAAGGTCAGGACGATCAGCACCACGGACGGGAAGACCAGCACCCACGGCGAGGTCTGCACCACGGACTGGCCGGCGTTGAGCAGCGTACCGAGCGAGGTGTCGGGCGCCTTGATGCCCAGGCCCAGGAAGCTCAGCGAGGTCTCGCTGTTGACCGCGCCAATCACGCCGAGCACGGTGTTGATGACCAGCACCGAACCCAGGTTCGGCACCAGGTGGCGCACGATGATGGTGAAGGACGGCACGCCCATGAACTTCGCCGCGCGGATGTATTCGCGGTCGCGCAGACTCAGGGTCAGCGTGCGCAGCGTACGCGCATAGCCGACCCAGCCGAACGCGGTCAGGCCGATGGCCAGCCACAGCCAGTCGCTGCCGCCGGCCGCCATGCCGACGATCAGGGCGATGAGCAGGAAGGACGGCACGACGAGCAGCATATCCAGCAGCCACATGCCGACCTTCTCGAACCAGCCTTCGAAGAACGCCACGGCCGTGCCCACCAGGGCGGCGATGATCGTGGTGCCGAACGAGCTGAAGATACCGATGGTCAGCGAGCGGCCGAGGCCGCGGATGATCATCGCGTACATATCCGAGCCACCGACCGTGGTGCCCAGCCAGTGCTGGGCGGACGGCGGCGAGGCGAGGGCGGCGAAATCAGGCTCGTCGTAGCTCCACTGGGAGAATTTCGAGCCGAAAATCGCCAAGAGAATCAGCAGGATCAGCACCACCAGACCTACCACGGCCGAGGGGCGGCGCATGAAGCGGCGCACGTACAGCTGCATGCGGCCGGTGCGGTGGAAGTCGTCGTTGCTGGAAGCCTCCTGGGCGTTCTTGGCGTCGGCGGACTGCGGTTCGCTGCCCTGCGGATCGGTGAGTTCCATATCCTGGGCGACGGCGTCGGAGACCATGTTCTCGTTGTCGTTCATCATGTTTGATCGTCCTTTGCGCGGGGCTCAGCTCAGTCGGATGCGCGGGTCAAGCCAGGCGGAGAAGATATCCGCCAGCAGCGCGCCGGTCAGCGTGCACACGCCACCGAACGCGGCCACGGCCACGGCACCGTTGATGTCGTTGTTGGCGATGGTCTGGGTGAAGTACATGCCCAAGCCGTTGATAGCGAACACGTTTTCGGTGATCACCGCGCCGGTGAACACACCGGCGATGGAGAAGGCCACGTCCACGGCGGTCGGAATCAGCGAGGTGCGCAGCGCGTGGCGGCGGATGGCCGCGTTGAGCGTCAGGCCCTTGGCGCGGGCGGTGCGCACGTAGTCGGCGTTCATGGTGTCGAGCAGGTACGTGCGCTGGGTGAGGTGGTAGCCCACCATGCCCGGAATCGTCATCACGATGGTGGGCAGGATCAGGTGCTGCAGGTAGTCAAACACCCAGAGCACCGGGTTGGAACCTTGGTAGGAGTGCAGGCCGGTCACGTAGAACGCGCGGCTGCCCACGATGTTGTTGAAGTTGATGGCCAGCAGCACCACCATCAGCCCCATGACGGCGGCCGGGACCACCAGGAAGAACGTTGCGGTGGTGTTGAGCACGCGGTCCTGCCACTTGTACTGGCGGATGGCCGTGTACACGCCGATGCTCACGCCGAAGAGGATGGAGAGCACGGTGGCGAGCGTCACCAGCTGCAGCGAAGCGGAGATACGGGAGGCGATGGCCGGCGCCACCGGCGACTGGTCCGGGCTCAGGCCCCAGTTCCACTGGGTGAGGATGCCCTTGAGCCAGCGGAAGTAACGGATGACGACCGGCGTCTGATCGTTGATGTTGGCCAGATCGAGCGACCGGTTGATCGACTCGATCGGCGGATGCGGATTGCGCGACATGTAGTTCGAACGCGGATCCATGAATGCGCTGGCCAGGAAATACGTCATCGATACTGCCACGAACAGCATGATCACGTAGTTCACAATGCGCTTGATGATGTACTTGAACACCCAACCACCTCCCAGATAACTGGGGGAAGTGATACCTCCCCCCGCTCAAAACCACAAATTGAGTCCAATATATGGAATATGGGTATTGACTTTTCCGACTTTTTCCTGTATGGAAAACTGCGAAAACACTTACTGTATATTGGGCAAATGCTGGGCAAACATCCGTTTGTTAATTTTGTATTTCCTGAGCCTTTGCTGGACATGCCTTATACTTTCGTGTCAGCAGTCCGCCGGCCCGGATGGTGACAGTCCCCGCCGCCGGCAACGGATTATCCATCAGCATCAGACAGGGGCATCATGACGACAGACGCCAGCGCACGGGCCATCAAACCCGAACTTCTGCGTACGTACACCGAGGATTTCAACAAGGACCGCGCCAACCTGATCGCGGCGGACGCGGCGGTTTCGGCCGGCGTGCTCAAGGCGGCCACCGACTATCGCGGCGTGCGTGCGCTGCCGCGCGACTTCTCCATCGAACTCAAGCAGGGTTCGATCACCAATCAGGAGCGTTCCGGCCGTTGCTGGATGTTCGCCTCCCTGAACACGCTGCGTTACGAACTCATGCATCGCTGGAATCTTGAGGATTTCGAGTTCTCCGAGACCTACCTGTTCTTCTGGGACGCGATGGAGAAGTCGAACACCTACCTGGAGAACGTGCTGCGCACGCTCGACGAGCCCACCGACTCGCGCCTGTTCGAAGCCATCAACTGGGGCCCGTCCGACGACGGCGGCTGGTGGCAGATGTTCGCCGCGCTGGTGAACAAGTACGGTCTGGTGCCCAAGAGCGCCTACCCAGAGTCTGAGAACTCCCGTAATTCCGATGATTTCAAGCAGTACCTCAACTCCAAGCTGCGCGAGTTCGCAGCCGAGCTGCGCCGCCGTTCGGCTGCGGGCGCTGGCGAGGACGAGCTGCGCACGCTGAAGGACGAGTACATGGGCACCGTGTACCGCATCTGCGCCGTGTCGCTTGGCGAGCCGCCGGAGAAGTTCGACTTCTTCGCGCGCACCAAGGATGACGCCGAGGCCGACGCAGACGGCAAGGCCGAATCCTGCAAGTGCGGCGACTCCTGTAAATGCGAGGGCAAATCCGACGCCAAGGCCTGCAAGTGCGATAAGGACAAGTCCGACAAGCCGAAAACCGGTAAGGACGAGCGCCCGCAGATTCGCGAGATCGGCATCACCCCGCTTGAGTTCTACAAGAAGTACGTGCCGGTGGACGTCAACGATTTCGCGACGCTGGCCAACGCCCCACTCAAGAACCGCCCGTTCAACCGGCGCTACCGCATCCGCTTCAGCGCGAACGTGGTCGAGGCTGGCGATATGGAGTTCGTCAACGTGCCGCTGGACGTGTTCAAGAAGGCCGCGCTTGACCAGCTCACCGCCGGCCACCCGATCTGGTTCGCCTGCGACTGCACGCAGTTCGCCCTGCGCAAGGACGGCTTCTTCGACCAGTCCGTGGTGCGCGTCGACCAGCTGTTCGGCACCGAATTCACCGGCGACAAGGCCCACGGCCTCGAATACGGCGACAGCCCGAGCAACCACGCTATGACCTTCACCGGCGTGAACCTCGGCGAGGACGGCAAGCCGAACCGCTGGAAGGTGGAGAACAGCTGGGGCAAGGACGCCGGCAAGGACGGCTACTACGTCATGTCCGACGCCTGGTTCGACCGCTACGTTACCGAGCTCATCATCCGCAAGGAATACCTCGACGACGCCACCCGCGCCCTGCTCACCACCGAACCAGTCGAGCTCGATCCCTGGCAGCCCCTCACCCGTCGCTGCCGCTGACGTCCCGCTGGCGGGAGCATATATTCGAATGCCTCTTCTCTCTGTTCAGAGAGAAGAGGCATTACGTTATGCGAGTACGCCCGGCCGCACCTATTCGAGACTATCGCGGCTGAGCTGAGCAAAAGTGCCGTCATCATCGGCCAATTGCCGGTAGGTTCCGGCCTCGCTAATTGTTCCGAACTAGTTATCCACAGAGTTATCCACATCTCCCGCAAGCTAGAGCCACATACCCCGGTTTTCATAGCGAGCATGTGACCGCTGCGCTACGGTGGCGTCATGAACGACATATTGCCCACTCCACCGCCCGGCGTATTCGACGACGAACCGTCCGGCTGGACCCGGCCCCACACACCGGGCGTTGCGTCTGCGCGCACCATCAATCCTGAGCTACGTTCATCACCATGTATGGCGAGTTCCGCGCCAACTGTGATTACAGGCCCTGTGTCGCCAGCAATGAGCGAAACCCTCACCCAACGTAAGCGGGAAATGCTTAAACGATGCACGGACGCCGCGCAACAGCTCGGGCAACCGGTGCTCTTCGGCATGGCCACATCGCTGATACTGCAATCCGTGCCGCTTCCCAAGGATTGCGATATCGACCCCGCCGAGCTCCATACCGTCTCCGACTCACACCGCACACGAATACGTGCCATCGTGCCGCCAACGACACCACACATCTGGAAGCCGCTGAGCGATGCGCACAATGTGCGTATCAACAAACATGTGTACGCACTGGATCTGATACACACTTGGGCACAACTCGCCGCTCATATTTCGCTCGAATCGCTGGTCATACTTGGCGACGCAATCCTTACGGCAATCGCCCGCAAGCCGGGTCTGGCGAACGGCCGCACTGCTGACGGCATTTATCAGGACTTCGTGCGGCAAGTCACCGAACTCCCGAAATTCAACGCAAAATCCAAGTGCATGATCGCTCTTGCATTCATTACGCCCCGCGTGGACTCTCCGATGGAATCAAAGACCCGCATCGCGACGACGAAATACGGGCTTCCGCCAGCCGTGACAAATTACACGGTGCCCGGCGCGACATTCAGCAACGGTGCGCCGATAACGCTCGATCTCGCTTGGCCCGAATTTCGCGTCGCCATCGAATATGACGGCGATCATCATCGCACCGACAAAAACCAGTGGCGGCGGGACAACGACAAGCGCGAACTGCTGCGACATCATCATTGGATCGTCATCATCGCCACTGCCGCGAACATGGCCGATGAGCCATCCCAAGCCGAACTCGCCTACCGGGTCGGGCGGCAGTTGGCATTGCGAGGTGCCGTATTCGATTTCACTTTGACGGCAACGCCACTCGATGAGCTCGCCCGGCGGAGGCGACGAAGAATATAACGTTTATCGCGAAAGTCGTACAGTATCCATGTTGCGCCGACGCTGCGCGACTCGGTGTCCGTGTCCGATGTCCCGGTAGCGATGTCAATCGATTTATGTGTGGACCGGGCCAGATTTCGCTGTCCCGGTTCTCCATTTCGCCCCTTTTTGAGCAACCAAGACAAAATTTCATTCACCTATCACCCCACCGTGCAATATTCGCCATCGTACATCGGCGGAATTCCGGGGTTTTGGGATTACGGATAATGGGCGTTTACAAGGGGGCTGTCCCGGTTCCCAATAAGAAGCCGAAATCACGAACTGGGACAGCGAAATCTGTCCCGGTAATCGCGTCAATCGGTTGCCGTCATCACCGGAACATCAACTGCGCATAGGTCGAACGCTTCAATGCGCAACAGGCATGCGACCATATCGCGATAGCGATATTCCGACGGAAGTATGGGACTCACCACGCGACCAATATTATTTGCCGAGCTTTGGAGCCTCGTGCTTGGCGTGGCGGATCACGGCATCGGGGAAACCGGCGTGGATGTAATCGGACAGCATCCGCAATAGCCTCTCGTCAAAGGTGTGCCGCTCATCGCTGCTGGCATCGATCAGGATGAAATCCCATGAGTATTCGGTGTCACCGTCGTTGATGATGAGTCCGCGGCCAGTGATTTTTGCGGCCAGCAACGCGGCGATCTGTATGGCGCCTCGCTTGACCAAGGCCGATTCCGCTTGAGTCAGGTTGCCCGAAAATGTGACGGTATACATCATTAGTCCCCCCTTCTTTGTTATTTTCTAGAACAGCAATGCCTTATTGTAAACAGACAGCACTCTGCCATAATCCTTTTTCAATATGCGGCCCATGGCATTCCCAGTATTAAAAAAAGAAACCCGGCGGAGGGGGCCGCCGGGTGAGAGAGAAGAGAGAAGAAGGGTTCAGTTATGGGGTTCGAAGAACCTCGCCACCGGTATGAACTTCATTCCGTTGACATCTTCTATATAACCGCTCCATGCTTGGCGAATTGATGTGCTTGTCTGGGAAAAGTCTTGGCGGAGTGTGACGAATTTGTGACGCCCGCCGACAACCGGCCTCGCATTGTCGGGGCTTGACCGCACATACGGCAACGGGCCACCTCGCAACACTTCATGTGCGAGGTGGCCCGTCAGCTACGAGCTAGCAATGCCGAATCATTCGGCGGCGAGCTTGGCCTTCTCGGCGGCCAGACGCTCGGCTTCGGCGGCACGGCGAGCAGCCAACGCTTCATCGAAGCGAGCCAGCTCCTCTTCCACGGCCTCGGTCGGAATCTTGGCGAAGATCGGCGCGGGCTTAGGCACCACGGCGCCGACCTCGATTGCCTCGCTCTTCCACGGGTGCACGTTCACACCGAGCTCGTAATCGCCGGTGATGATCGGATACGTGAAGCCGGGCTTGTCGAGATCCTCGACTTCCTTGAGCTCAGGCAGCGGCGAGAAGGTGCCGGTGCCGCCGAGCGCCTCCCACACCTTCTGTGCGGAGTGCGGCAGGAACGGCGCGAGCAGGTGGTTCGCGTCAGACACGGCCTGAGCGGCCACGTGCAGCACGGTGCCGAGACGAGCCTGGTCGTCCTTGATCTTCCATGGTTCGGTGGCGGAAATGTACTTGTTGATGTCGCCGACCACACGCATCGCCTCGGTGAGCGCATGCTTCTGGTGATGGGTCTCGATGGAGGAGCCGACCACGTCGAACGCGGCGGAGGTCTCCTCCAGCAGGCCGCGATCCTCATTGGTCATCGAGTCCTCGTCAAGCGCCGGAATCTCGCCGAAGTTCTTGTTGATAAGGGTGGCCACACGATTGACCAGGTTGCCCCAGGAGGAAGCGAGCTCCTCGTTGTTGTGGCGCACGAACTCCGCCCAAGTGAAGTCGGAGTCGGAGGATTCAGGGCCGGCCACGGAGATGTAGTAGCGCACTGCGTCCACAGGGTAACGGGCGAGGATGTCCTTCACGTAGATCACGATGCCGCGCGAGGAGCTGAACTTCTTGCCTTCCATGGTCATGAACTCGCTGGCCACCACCTGCTCGGGCAGGTTGAGCGGGCCCATCGGGCCGGTCTTGCCGCCCTTGGAGCCCTTGCCGTTGTAGGCGATCATTTCGGACGGCCAGATCTGGGAGTGGAAGGTGATGTTGTCCTTGCCCATGAAGTAGTAGGCCGGGCAGCTCGGGTCGTTCCACCATTCGCGCCACTTCTCCGGGTCTCCTTGACGGCGGGCCCATTCGATGGAAGCGGACAGGTATCCAATCACAGCGTCGAACCAAACGTACAGCTTCTTGTTCGGATTGTCGATCCAGCCGGCCACCGGCACCGGGATGCCCCAGTCGATATCGCGGGTGATGGCGCGCGGCTTGACTTCCTTGAACAGGCCGAGCGAGAAGTTGATGACGTTCGTACGCCAACCCTTGCGGGTCTCCAGCCATGCCTTGTTGGCTTCGGCGAGCGCCGGCAGATCGAGGAAGTAGTGTTCGGTCTGCTCGAAGCGCGGCGTTTCGCCGTTGATCTTGGAGACCGGATTGATCAGCTCGTCCGGGTCGAGCTCGTTGCCGCAGGCGTCGCACTGGTCGCCGCGAGCGCCCTCGGCGCCGCAGATCGGGCAGGTGCCTTCGATGTAGCGGTCAGGCAACGTGCGGCCGGTGGACGGGCTGATGGCCACCTGCTGCGTGCCCTTGTAGATGTAGCCGTTCTCCAGGCACTGCTTGAACATCTCCTGCACCACGTGTTCGTGGTTGCCGGTGGTGGTGCGGGTGAACAGGTCGTAGCTCAGGCCGAGGTCGCACAGATCCTTGGCGATGACGCGATTGTAGCGGTTGGCCAGCTCCTGGGCGGTGAGGCCTTCCTTCTCAGCTTCCACCAGGATCGGGGTGCCGTGCTCATCGGTACCGGAGACCATGAGTACGTCATTGCCCTTCATGCGTTCGTAGCGCGCGTAGACGTCGGACGGCACACCAAAGCCGGCGACGTGGCCGATATGACGGGGGCCGTTCGCATACGGCCAAGCAACATTCACCAATACATGACTCATAACCCCCGATTATCCGGCGCATTGCGGACACGCCGTAAAGCAAACAACCCAGTGGGTTGTTTGTAGGCGTGTGCGAGACGACAGTCGAGCCAACATAGCGCGGGCGCAGCCCGACCACAATTGCAGGACCACGCTGGGAATAAAGAACAGTCCTGCGGACTGTTCGCCAGCGTGTGCATGGCGACAGCCATGCCAGCAAAGCGCGGGCAAAGCCCGACCACAATTGCAGGACCACGCCGTATCGCGCCCTGCCAATCATCCATCCACAATCATCCATCCTCCGCACTTATCCACTTATCCACTGTTTTCGTCATGCCGATGGCACGCGGGCGCGCGTTGTGCCACGGTAGGGACATGAGTACCGATATGAACGCCGCAGGCACCGGCATCGCGCCTCGCAACAGCACGCCTCGCAACAGCACGCCTCGCAACAGCACGCCTCGCAACAGCACGCCACACAGCAGCACGCCACACGCAACGAGGAACGCCAATGGCCCACGCGCGATGCATCCAGCCGGCCGCTCATCGCATTCCGACACGACGCGCCCGTCCACACTGCCGTCCATCACCTCTGCCGCCACCCCATGCCAACCGACAGTGCCGATACTGCTGCATACCAACGATCTGCCCGGCCCGCTCAGTCTCAGTCGGCTCAGCGCATTCGGCACCGTCAACCAACTGGACGAATTCTCGGGCTACTGGTCCGATCACGCCAACACGCTGTACGGCCGAGCCGCCATCGTGGCGTCTATTGCGCCCTTCGGCACAGTGGCCTGCACCTATACCGCCGCATGGGTTTGGCTGGGCGGCGACCCGTTTCCCAACACCATCGACGTGATCTCCACCTCTCATTTCCGTTCGTCGACCGTCGGCCGGCGCATCCGCGTGTTCAAACGACTGACACTGCCCGAGCAGATACTCAAAATCGGATCCCTCACCATTACTACGCCGGCCCGCACCGCCTGCGATCTGGTCATGGCGCCCGAAAGCGACCCGGATCCCTCCACCATCAACGCCCTGGTGTGCCAACTGATGTCCGCATACGAATTCCAGCCGGACGACTGTCTGCAAATCGTCAAAGAGCATCGGCATCACAAATACGCGGCCCGCGCCAAGGAGTTCTTCACCGCCATCCAGCGCGAGATCGACGAAATCACCACGGAGCGATACTCATGATGGAATGGAACCACCGGCGACCTCGTATCCGGAAACGGTCCTCGCAGCGACTGCATCGTCTGCGCCAATCGCATCGGCTTCCCCAGTCTTCCTCCACCGCTACGGCATCCGCCCCTATCTCCGACTTGACCACTCCCCCCGCCCCGCCAATCGCCCTGACGCCGCTCGTGGCATGCGATCCGTCGACTGAAGCGGAGACGCTCTGGCACATCGCGCTTCATGTGCCAGAGCTGCGACGGTGGATTGTGGCGAATCCTTCCGCCGACGCGGCTATCCTGGAATTCATTTCCCAAGCAGGCGGGCCGGGCGTGCGGCAATCGCTCGAAATACTGCTCGAATCCTTGGAGGATGAGTAACGAACAGTTCCGCTGGCAGAAGTAAGTCAGCCGCAGGCATCGGCTGCGAACATCAGCCGCGGATCTCCAGTACCGCGGAGTACACCTGCTTGCGATTGGCCAACGATCCGTCCGGCAGCGGGTGTTCCTGCACGACCTGGGCAATGGCATCCTTGATGCGCAGCCCGTCTTCGAGCGCACGGTCGATGGCGAGCACGGCCATATCCTCCACACTCAGCATATTGGGGGCCGCAGCCTCGGCCTCCTCATTGGACGCACCGGCGATCACCAGTACCATTTCGCCACGTGGCGGGTCGTCGATCACGCCTTGGCGAATCTCACCAATCGGCCCGCGACGCACCTGCTCATAATCCTTGGTGAGTTCGCGGCACAACGCCATCGGGCGGTCAGGACCGAACGCATCGAGCAGGTCGTCCATCGATTCGGCGATACGATGGGGCGTCTCGTAGAACACGATGGTGCGACGTTCAGGCAGCAGCGCGCGCAGGGACTGTACGCGCTCGGAGTGCTTGCGCGGGAGGAATCCTTCATAGCAGAAGCGGTCGGTGGGCAGGCCGGAGAGGGCAAGCGCATCGAGCACAGCGGACGGGCCCGGCGCGCAGGTCACCGGCAGCCCGCGTTCGATGGCGCGGCGCACGATGGCCAGACCGGGGTCGTTGATGGTGGGCATGCCGGCATCCGAAACCACCAGCACTGTGGCACCAGTCTTGACCTGATCGAGCAGGCCGTCCGCCTTGGCTCGCTCGTTGTGGTCGTGGTAGGCGACCACGCGGCCGGTCACATATACGCCGAGACGACGGGCCAGATCGTACAGTCGGCGGGTGTCTTCGGCGGCGATGATGTCCGCACGCTCCATCAGCGCGACCAGGCGGGCGGAGGCGTCGCCGATATTGCCGATCGGGGTCGCGGCGAGCACCACGGTGCCGGCGGGAATCTCGACGGCCGCTTCACGGGATTGCGCATGCGGAGCACTGTCGGCGGCAGCTTCGGCGACGGGAGCGTCACCGTTCACCTCCCTCTCATCGTCGGAGCGGAACTGTTCGGTGAAATCGGTGGCACGTGTCGTCATATCTCCAGTATTGCCTAAGCCACGGAGCATTTCACTACATAGCGAACGCTGTTTCTCCGTTACGAGGGGCCGACTACCGTCTTTCGGAACATCTGCCTGCCTTACAGGGGTCCCGCTCCGGGACAGCAGCCATGCGAAGCAGCGCGCAGCAACGATTCTGCCACGCACCGCCCCGAGCTGCCGGAATCAAGCCAATCAGCAAGAATGTTTGGCAAAATCGTTGCGGTTTGAGCTATGCCGACGACGCTATGCCGACGACAGCACCTCGTATCGCAGATAGTCCAGATAGCGCGAAAAAGAAAAACCCTCCGGGGTGGAATCCGGAGGGTTCGTGGAGCTGACGGTAATCGAAACCGCGACCTTTTCGATGCGAACGAAACGCTCTACCAACTGAGCTACAGCCCCTTGGCGTGTTGCTCTGCTCCGCAAAGCAACTCGCAACAGTATAGTACGAAGTGCGGTCAAACGCAATTCGGCGTGGGACGTCGCTCGAGAGGGAAAGAGAAGGGAATCACGCCTTACGCGCGCCAAGCACGTCAAGCACCTTCTTCTCGTCATAGAACGCGAACACGATGCCGCCGATGCCACACAACACAGCCGCACAAATGGCTGCGATGCGGTAACCGGCACCGGATGCCACGCCAATCGTCGACACACCGGTGAACAGCAGCATGGCCACGGACTGGCCCATCTTCATCGCGAAGGTGCGGGCGGCGTAGAACATACCCTGACGATCCTGACCGGTGACGCGCGAGCTGGCGTCGGCGATGTTGGCCACAATGGCTTGCGGCAGAATGCCGAACGCGGCCATCGGAATCGCCCCCACCACCGAGAGCATCAGCCCCTGCGCCATCGCCGGCAGGAAGCCCAAAGCACCGGAGCCGAGCGCGCCGGCGAACGCGAACGCGCAGGTGAAGATCACGAACGCCACCAGCAGCAGACGCTTCTTGCCCACGCGGTTGGCCAGCAGATTCACCGGCAGATAGAACAGCACGGAGACGCCGGTCATGAGCACGAAGTAGATGGTCGTGGTGGTTTCGGGGAGCTTGAGCAGCGAGGTGACGAAGAACGGCAGTCCGGTCTGGAAGGTGGTGATGGCCACCCAGTAGACCACGTCGGAGCAGACGAACTTGCGGAATTCGCCGTCGCCGAAGGTCTGCTTCAGGGATTCGATGGTCGATTCGGAGGTGGGCTGCGAGTTGACGTAGTCCTTCTCGCGGATGGCGAGTGGCGGCACCAGCATGCAGGCGAACGCCACGGCGGCCATGATGGTGAAGGTCACGCGGATGGCGGTGATGCGGCCCATCGCCGGCACGAAACCGCCCCAGATCACCGGCGCCACATACGCAATGGCCGTGCCCGCCACCCACGTGAAGGAGATGGCGGTGGAGATGGTGAGCTGCTGCTTGGAGTCATGGCCGAGTTCGGCGATGAGTGCGTTGTATGGCGTGCAGTAGAACGTGAGGGCGATGTAGTAGCCGATAACGGTGACGAACAGGAACGCCGCGTTGGCCCAGCTGGTGCCGTTGATCGGACTCCAGAATACGAGCACAGTGATGATGGCGAGCGGCGCTGCGGCGAACTTGAGGAACGGCATGCGGCGGCCGGAACGAGCGTTGCACCGGTCGGACAGGGACGCGACCGCGGGGTCCACAAACGCGTCGAAGAAACGGGCGAACGCGGTGATGCCGCCCACCACGGTCACTATGCCGAGCACCACGAGGCCTTGCGGCACGAACACGGTCTGGCCTTGCGAGATAGTCTCCTGGTCGGGCTGGTAGAAATACACCAGCCAGTTGGAAATGATGCCGGAGAGCAGCGCCCAGCCGAACTGACCGATGGCGAACGCCCACACCTTGGGCAGGGGCAGGTCTTTGATGGATGATTTCGACGATGCAACTTGCGCTCCCGTTACATTTGCTGTAGTCGTATTGCCCATTCCCATACCTCCGAATCAACATTGACACAGTGTCAAAATCCAGTATACACCGGGAGAACCACGCGTTCTACGATGGTAGGCATGACTGGTTTGACCGAACGATTGCCGCACGTCGCCGCCTTTCCCGCTGCGTTGGGCACCGGACTGCTACTGCACACCGATGCCGCACTCAATGATGGGATTCGAGACCGGATTGGCACGTTCATCGACACATACGAGTCCGCGCTGTCCCGGTTCAGAGGCGATTCGACTGTCGGCCGGATGCGTACTGCCGGGCACGGCGGCACGTTCGATTTCCCAGAATGGTGCGGTCCGCTGTTCGACCTGTATGATCGCCTGTTCGACGCCACCGATGGCGCAATAGACCCATGCGTCGGCGAGGATTTGATTCGGCTTGGTTACGATGCCGCTTATTCGTTTGCCGTTGAGTCCGACGCCGCCGAACATGCAGGCGCAATTCACGGACGGGCCGTTTGGCCAGTTGACGTTGAGCGCCATGGCACGACGCTAGTGACGCACGGACCGGTCGCGCTTGATTTTGGTGCGTGCGGCAAGGGGTATCTGGTGGATCTGATCGCAGAGATGCTGGAGGCGGCCCACGCAGCGCCCCAGCCCGTTCAATACGTCATCGACGCAGGCGGGGACTTGCTGATTCACACGAACACGCCAATCACTATCGCACTGGAGGACCCCGCCAATCCGGCCAACGCCGTAGGCGCGGTCGGAATCAGCCAAGGCGCATTCTGCGCGAGCGCCCCCAGCCGCCGCCATTGGGGCGAGGCGGCCGGACATCAGCTGCATCATCTGCTCAATGCCATCGACGGGCTCCCGGTAGACGAGGTGGCCGCCACGTGGGTTGCGGTGGAGATTGAATCATCTCAAGATGATGCTGGCCGGAAAGGCAACCGTGCAGTCAGACGGGAAGTCGATCGGGAAGCCGGGCTGCGCAATCATGACGTCCCTCCCGCATATTCCACGGCCTTGGCCGACGGATTGGCCACCGCCCTGTTCACCACCCCAGCCAACCAGCTGCGCGCCCACTTCGATTTCGACTGCGCTATCCTCAACACCGACCGCACCGCCGCACAATCCGCCGGATTCCCCGGCAGCTTCTTCGTGCGATGATTCTGCGTACTATTTCAAGCTATCTCGGCTCAATGAGGTACATTTCACGTCTTACAGAGAGCTATCTGCCTTACGTGAGGTACATGATCCGGTAGCCCGAGGCCAACAACCGCAGAATATCGCTATCTCCACAGGCTGAATACCCGCAGTTCGAGAATCAAGGTACCTCATTCAAAGCAGATAGCTTTCCGCAAAACGTGAAATGTACCTCATTGAAAGCAGATAGCCATCCATATTTATCAAGAACCACTCCGCATGCAGCCTCGCTGCACGACTCGGGGCGCAGAAGACGCGCCATCAGGCGATTTGCGCGAACTGGCTGTTGTAAAGGTCGGCGTAGAAACCGCCAGCCGCCAGCAACTCCTCGTGCGTGCCGCGTTCGATTACGTCACCATGGTTCATGACGAGGATCATGTCGGCGTCACGAATCGTGGAGAGGCGGTGCGCGATCACGAAACTCGTCCGCCCGACGGTCAGCGCGTCCATGGCCTTCTGGATGAGTTCCTCGGTACGGGTGTCGACCGAGGAGGTGGCCTCATCGAGAATCAGGATCGGGGCGTCCTGCACCATGGCGCGGGCGATGGTGAGCAGCTGCTTCTGGCCTGCGGACAGGGCGGCCTTGTCGTCCAGGACCGTGTCGTATCCCTGCGGCAGCGAGCGCACGAAGTGGTCCAGCCCGACGGCGCAGCAGGCCGCCTCGATCTGCTCGTCGGTGACGCCCGGCTTGGAGTAGGCTATGTTCTCGCGCACGGTCCCGCGGAACACCCACGTGTCCTGCAGCACCATGGAGAACTGGTCGTGCACGTTCCACCGCGGCACGCTGGCCGTGTCCACGCCGTCGATGGAGATCGAGCCGCCGGAGATCTCATAGAAGCGCATGAGCAGGTTGACCATAGTGGTCTTGCCGGCGCCGGTCGGTCCCACGATGGCGACCTTCTGACCGGCCGCAACCGAAGCGGAGAAGTCATGGATGATCGGCTTGTCAGGCTCGTAGCCGAACTGCACATGCTTGAATTCCACGTCGCCCTTCACCGGATGCCCGTCGCCCCCCAGCAAGGCGGACTTGCCGGATTCGTCGGCCATCTCCGGCTCCTCGAGGAAGCCGAACACGCGCTCGGCGGCGGCCGCGCAGCGCTGCAGGTTCTGGAACGCCTGGGCGAACTGGGAAAGCGGCTGGTTGAACAGGCGGATGTACATCATGAACGCCACGATCACGCCGAACTCGATCTGCCCATCCATGGCGAGCGCCGCACCCACCACGCACACCACCACGTAGCCGAGGTTGCCCACGAACTGCATGAGCGGCATCATCAGGCCGGAGAGGAACTGCGACTTCCAACCGGATTCGTACAGATCGGCGTTGTGCTTCTCGAAGCGCTCGATCGAATCCGCCTCGCCGTTGTACGCCTTGACGATGAGATGCCCGGCGTACATCTCCTCCACATGACCGTTCACATCGCCCAGCGCCATCTGCTGGCGCACGAAGTACTTCTGCGAGGTCTTCATGATCACCATCATGAGCACCATGCCGAGCAGGCTGGTTCCGATGGCGCACAGGGTCATGATCACGTTGTTATAGAACATCATGACCAGCGCACCCACGAACAGCGCCACCGAGGTGATCAGTGCGCCGAGCGACTGTCCCAGCGTTTGGCCGATGGCGTCCACATCGTTGGTGATGCGGGAGAGCACGTCGCCGTAGCTGACCTTGTCGAAGTACTTGAGCGGGAGTTTGTTGATTTTGACCGAAATCGACTCGCGCAGCCGCTGGGCGGTGCGCTGGGTGACGTTCGCCATCAGCCAGCTCTGCGCGTAGCCGAGCACCGCGTATCCCACGTACAGCGCGACCAGCATCCACGCGATGCGGCTGACTTCGCCGAAATCGATCGATCGCATGACCGGCCGGCCGTTCACGATGGCGGGCAAACCGTTGACGATGGCGTTGGTCATCTCCTTGAGCTTGTCCGGGCCGATGATCTGGCAGATGGTGCCGATCGCGCCCAGCACGAGCGCGACCGCGATGACGGGAATGTAGTTGCGGCAATAGTGCACGAGCTTGCCCATGACTTTGCCGAAATCGTTGGGCTTTTCGACCGCGCGCCCTGCGCCCGGCCCGTGCCCCATAGGTCCTCTTGGCATGTGTTGCTCCTTATAAGTCCGTATTGGCCTCCCTCTGATGAGGGGGGCTGTCAGCGAAGCTGACTGGGGGGAGAGATTCACTAGCCGCCGTCTCTCCCTCCGTCATCGCTTCGCGATGCCACCTCCCTCATCAGAGGGAGGTCTTTGAACGGCAGTAGCCCTTACGCAGTAAGCTCCGATTGGCTGAGCTGGGATTCGGCAATCTGCCGGTAGATCTCGCAGGTCTTCAGCAGTTCGCGGTGGGTGCCTTGGCCGACGACCTTGCCGTCGTCGAGCACGACGATATGGTCGGCGTTCATGATGGTGCCGATGCGCTGGGCCACGATGAGCTTGGTGGAATCCTTGGCCTCGCGGGCGAGCGCGTCACGCACTTCGCGGTCGGTTTTGAAGTCGAGCGCGGAGAACGAGTCGTCGAAGATCAGGATTTCCGGGTGACGGTAGACGGCTCGCGCGA
Source organism: Bifidobacterium sp. UTCIF-1 (assembly GCF_006408915.1). Lineage (NCBI taxonomy): Bacteria > Bacillati > Actinomycetota > Actinomycetes > Bifidobacteriales > Bifidobacteriaceae > Bifidobacterium > Bifidobacterium sp. UTCIF-1. The sequence continues at coordinate 26,502 of NZ_JFAG01000012.1, read as the reverse complement.
TGGACAGGCGCTGCTTCTGACCGCCGGACACGTTCGAACCGCCCTGGGCTATCGCGGCGGAATACCCTCCGTCCATGCGATCCACGAATTCGCTGGCCTGTGCCACATCGGCCGCCGCTTTGATACGATTCAGCTGCTCGGCCGGCATATCGGCACTTTCCGCAGCTTTGCCGGCGGCGATCAACGCGGCCTCGCGCTTACGGCCGGCGATGGTGGAGGTATCAGCCATTTCGACATCCGCCGACTCGCCCCGCACATCGTCGCCGTAGCTCACGTTGGAGGCCACGGTGCCCTTGAACAGCACCGACTGCTGTGGCACGTAGCCGATCTTGTCGCGCAGGGTCTTCACATCGTAGTCGCGCACGTCCACGCCATCGACCAGCACCTGGCCGCCGGTGGCGTCATAGAACCTGGGTACCAGATTGATGAGCGACGACTTGCCGGAGCCGGTGGAGCCGATGAACGCCACGGTCTGCCCGGGCTCGGCGGTGAAGCTGATGCCTTCGAGCGTGGCCTCGCGCGAATCGGGGTAGGCGAAGCTCACGTTGCGGAATTCCACCGTGCCGCGCGCGGCGGTTTCCAGCGCTTTCTCGGCGGCGGATTCGCGGCCGTCCTTGACCAGCGGTTCGGTGTCGAGCACTTCGAGCACGCGCTGCGCGGACACGTCGGCGCGCGGCCAGAGCACGAACACCATGCTCATCAGCAGGAAGCTCATGATCACCTGCACGGAGTAGTTGGAGAACACCACCATGTTGGAGAACAAGGTGAGCTTGTCGGTGAGCGCGGCCGCGTCGATCAGGTAGGCGCCGATCCAGTAGACCGCGAGCATGAGGCCGTTCATCACGGTGTTCATCAGCGGCATCATGAACGCCATAACGCGATTGGTGAACAGCTGGGTTTCGGTCAGGTCGCGGTTGGCCTTGGTGAATTTGGCCTCCTGATAGTCCTCGGCGTTGTAGGCGCGGACCACGCGCAGACCGGTGAGGTTCTCGCGCGCCACGAGGTTGATGTTGTCGGTGAGAGCCTGCATGGCCTTGAATTTGGGCATGACCATGGCCATCATGATGGCGACCGCGCCCAGCAGGAACGCTGTGGCGATGCCGGTGGCGAGCGTCCATTCGAAGCCTTCGTTCGCGATCTTGGCCACCGCCCACACGGCCATGATCGGCGACCTGACGATGAGCTGCAGGCCGATGGTGATGAACATCTGGATCTGCGTGATGTCGTTGGTGGAGCGGGTGATGAGGCTTGCGGTGGAGAGTCGGCTCATTTCGGCCGGGCCGAACGACTCGACCTGACGGAATTCCAGCGAGCGCAGGCGCTGGGTGAACGACGAGCCGACGCGCGCGGACAGGAATCCGGTCACGACTGCGCACGCCACGGAGCCGAGCGAGATGAGCAGCATCTTGCCGCCGGCGATCCAGATGTCCGACATGGCGCTGCCCGGCGTTTCGACCAGCTTGGTGATGTCCGACATGTAGTCGGGCAGCTTCAGGTCGAGATAGATCTGCCCGACGATGGTCACCAGGGCGATGAGCATCTGACCGATCTCCGCTTTGGAGAGGTATTTCAGGATGCGAAGCATTGGTTTCCCCTTGGGTTGGTTGGATTGGTTTGGATTGGATTGTTTGTTTGATTAGATTCTTTTGGTTTGCATTGGACTGTGTTTGCTTGGTGTTTTGCTTGGCTTGCTGATTCTTATTGCCGGCTTGGCTGTCGGCCAAGCATCGGTTGTGTATTACATCGGTTGAGCATTGCCGGGCATTGGCACACAGGCCTACGGCCCCAGCAAGTTATCTTCCGTTATTGAATTACTTACAGTGTAAGATATTACGCGTGGCAACGACAAAGGCTTCTGGACTCCGCATATTTCTCTTTGCGCGAACGCGAACCACACGGTGAAGCCGCGCGCACCCAGGCGCGCGATGAAGCCACCGACAAACCGTCTACCGAATCCTCCCAGACGGCCCCGGGAAGGCTTTCACCGCAGGAGCCCGAGTCAGAGCCCGAGCCGCGCTGTCCATTAGGCGGCGAAGCGACTTTCCTTCGAGCCATTCCCGCCGCTACAATCCTCGACGAGCATCAGCCGCACGCCCGCGCTGCTCCTCCTCAGCCCCGACTTGCCGATCGCGCTTCTCGAACGCGGCCCGCACTTCTTCCGGCGTGGGACGCGGCTTTCCCGGACGGCAAATCGACATGTAGGTCATGAATTCGCGGGAGAGGTCAAGGAATTCGCGAGTTCTGCGCTCCCCCATCTGCGAGAAGATCCAGCAGACGGCATCACGCATCTCCTGCATGTCGCGGCGCCCATGCTCGCGGCCGGCGTCAGTAAGGCTCACACGAACCACACGCCGGTCGTTGGGATCCACTTCGCGCGTCACCAGACCTTTTTTCTCCATGGCGGCCAGCAGTGTGGAGACGCGGCCGGAGGTGGCATGCATGGAATCGGCCAGCTGCGAGGGGGTCATGGTGCCGACATGGGCCAGCTGACGGATAGCGAACGCCTCGCCGTGCGCGCCGCGCATCATCTCGCGCTGCATCGCCGACCTATGGCCCCATACCGTGGTCCACAATTCGTGGACCGCCTCATCCTCAAAGCCCATATCGCCTTCCATTCTCCTGTAATCCCGGCAGCGCGTCATACATAATCGCGAACGGCGTTCACCCGCTTTGCAAGCGACCCCACTACCCGACTCGAGCGTATCCGCCCCACCAAGGCCTCAGTCGCCGCCAGACATGCCGCGCCATACAGCCATCCTAGGTTACCTCACACTGTAAACAATTTTTATCGTCTGACGAATCACCATCCGCATCATCGGCATCGACCAACTTGCACATACGCTTTCAATGGCCACCGGGCAGGCTTAGTCACCATCAACGCACACGCCACAATCAATACGCACGGATCGCATCGGCAATGAAGTTTCCAATGCATCAGCCGTTCGCAGCAATACGGTATAGTGAATCCCGTAAGCAACGAGAAGAGGCTTCGCAGGATGAGGGCGAAGCCGGAGCGCATGCGTTACTTACGACTGCACAGCAATGCGACGATGCTGATGACACCGACGCATGTCGCCGCGGTCCACGTCTCCGGGACGCGAACCGCGAGGATTACCATAACCATCATTATGACAACCCACGTCCAATCGGGTTTGCATGAACCCTGTTTCTTCCGGTTGTTCATTTCTGCCTCCTATTCATGGCAAACAGAAGGCCGGGCCGGGTCTGGCCCGGCCTTTGCCATTGGGAAGTCCTGATTCTCAATAACGCAGAGCGCTAGCTGTGCTGAGCGCGATGCACTACAACACGCTCAGCACATGCGGGAGCACCACCGCGCCGACGTGCTTATCTGCTCCGCCCACCGCCAACTCGCTGCCGCTCGCGGGGACGCGCAAAAATCCCAACAATCCATCTCGAATCGCTCAAAACCGCGCAGAATCGCCCGTGCTTTGGCTTTCATGACGTAGTTCGCCTATGCTAGGGAACGATAGATGGCATGGACGCCATCCCAATGAAGGGGATTAATGATGATTCGCAATCGCAAGGTCTTGCTATGCAGTATTGCCGGATGCACGCATGAAGCCGAGGAGGCAGGCCTGTGCACGGCGCACTTCACTTCCGCGCTGGTGCACGGCACATTGCAGTACGGTTTCGCCTCAGGACGCCCTGCGCAGCACTGAAATCACACGCCATTCCGACGTGGCCCATGCCATACGAAGTAATAGAACTCAGATATCGGCTGTCGCGACACTCTTTCGTGCCACGGTAGCCGATTTCGCATCATCGCGCCAGTTTTTCTTCCATGCAGGAAATCACACATCCTTTCGCCACAATTTCTCATATGAAAGAAAGACAGCTTCGGCTCGTCGACCGGCCTGCATGCCTTGGCCGTATCATGCCGTTCGTAAATGAAGCAGACGCCTTTGCGACAGCTGGTTGACACACCCGATATTCGATGATTCGTTACTCACATAGTGGATACCTGACGCATACCGGTCCGTATGGTAAACACAGCAACGTAGACCCCACGGTGAGATGCACAAAGCCCCGGTATCCGGGCATCATCGATGCAGGAACCGGGGCTTATGGGTGCAGCGCAGTACAGTGCCGCGCGCGTTCAGTCGTGATGCTGCAGCGCGGCCTTCAGATCGCGATTCTGGAAGCGGTCATGCAGCAGGCAGTAGCCGCCGAACACCACGAGCCAGACCAGTCCGGCGATTGCGGACATGCGCGTGTCGTCGGCCAGGAACAGCGTGCAGTAGACGAACACGAAGAACGCGATCGCCACCGTATTGAGCACTTTCCACGCGGGCATCACGAAGCCGTCGGCGATGAAGTCGGCGGATCGGCGATACTTGCGGTGGGCGATCATCGTGAGTACGTAGATGAACACGATGACGGCGCTGGAGGCGGAGGCGAACAGCACGAACGCGCCGGAGACGCCGGGGATCGCGTTGACGATCGGCGAGAGCAGGATCAGTGCGGCGGACACCAGAATCGCGCGCGCCGGCACCTGTCGGCGGGAGACTTGGCCGATCTTCTGGAATGCAGGCGACTCGGACTCGCTCGCCAGTTGGTAGAGGTGGCGGCCGGCCGAGTACAGCAGCGAGTTCAGGGCCGAGGAGGCCGCGGTGATTACCACGAAGAACACCATCGCGGCCGCCCATTTGAGACCCGCGAACTGGAACACCATGATGAACGGGGACGCGAAGGAGCCATCCTTGTTCGGCTTGAACGTGGTCCACGGCACGATCACCATGATAGCCAGCAGCGCGCCCACATAGAAGATGAGCACGCGCACGATGATCTCGTTGACGGCCTTCGGCAGCACCTTGCGCGGGTTCTGTGTCTCGGAGACGGTGACGCCCACGAATTCGATCATCTCATACGCGAAGAACACCATCTGGAAGCTCATCAGGAAGCTCAGCCAGCCGTTCGGCGCGATCTGGAAATTGTTGGTGATGTTGTCGATGCCCGCATGGCCGGCCGGCGAGATGCCGTCCTGGCCGGTGATCTGCACGGCGTCGTAATGGTAGCCGATCACCACCATCACCACTGCGGTGGCGATCATCGCGCAGATCAGCGTGATCTTGATCATCGAGAACCAGAATTCCGCCTCGCCGAACGCCTTGACGGCGATGAGGTTGATGGTCACGAGCGCGGCGAGGAAGCACAGCTCGATCAGCCATTTCCAATGGCTCAGATCGAAGCCGAACGTGTCGAAGAACGTGATGAAGTACGTGGAGACGGCCGTGATCTCGCTCATGCCGATGAGCACGAGCACGATCCAGTACGACCAGCCGGCGAACTTGCCCCATCCGCGGCCGAGGTAGCGGGTGATGAAGTTGATGAACGTGTGCTGGCTCGGGTCGCGGTACATCAGCTCGCCGATGGCTCGCATGAGCAGGAACATGATGATGCCCACGCCGATGTACACGAACACGATGCTCGGGCCGGTCAGCGCGATGGATTTGCCGGAGCCGAGGAACAGGCCGGTGCCGATGGTGCCGCCGATGGCGATGAACTGCACGTGCCTGTTGTTCAGGCCGCGCGCCATCTCGTTGTTCTTGTCGAGGCTTTCGACTGATTTCAGAGTACCGGAATCCCTTTTATTCCCAGCGACGTCAACGCTTCCAATACCACTTCCGGCCGTCGTGTTCGATTCGGTCATACAACTCGTTCTTTCCCGCTGCGCGCCGCCCATGCCGACATCAATCGCATAGGCATGCGCACCAACTGTTCAATTCAAGTTCAGACTGTAGCATTGCTTGGCTCTGCGGGACTGCGGCGGTTCAACGAACAGGCGTAACAATGTTGTAAATTTCCGTCCGAAAAGTTCAATTATTGTCGCATAAATTGAACCGCTACTCCACGGATTTGAGTGAGCTGACGGGGTCGATCCGGTCGAGCACCGGGTTGGTAAACAGCTGCACGAGCAGCGCGAACACGAACGTGGCCGCAGCGGCGATGAGGTAGCTATACCAGTGCACCTCCACTTCGAAATACAGCGACGGCATGCTCAGCGCAGCGGTCAGCAAACCACCTATCCACCGGCCGAGCGGCAACCCCACGAGCACGCCCATGCCAGTGAGTATCAGCATTTCGCGGTTCACATATGAGTGCACTTCCCTGTCGAAGAAGCCGAGCACCTTCAGCGTCGCCATCTCACGCACCCGTTCGGAGACGTTCGTATTGGCCAGCGTGAACAGCACCACCAAGGCCAGGCCGCCCGCCAACCCGACGATCAGCGCCACCACCGCGCCCATCAGATCGAACTTGAACGATTCCGCCAGATGCGCGGAGCTCACCGCCTTGAGCACCGCCGGATCCTCGCCCAGCCGGTCCGAATACGCGATCTGATCGGCATCGGAGCCCTTGAGCTTGGCCAGCATGGCGTTCCACGTCAAGGTCGAGGAGGAACCGCCGGGATCCGACGACGCTGCCGCGTCATCCGTATCCTTAGCACCATCCGCAACAGCACCATCCGCAACAGACGCCGTCTCGCCGCCCGCCCGGGAGGAGGCGTCACCCGCGAACTTCTGGTCATACAGCCGTTCGCTGATGTACACATCCGAGCCGATGAGGTTGCGCGTCACCGCGGCGACCTTCACCGTGGCACGCGCGCTGCCGCCGTTGCCGAGCGTCACGGTGTCGCCGGCATGCACGCCCAGCGAATTGGCCGCCGACTGCGCCACAATCACCCCGCTATCATCCAGCGTCACCGAGCCGCCGCTGCCACCGGAGCCACCAAACCAATCCGACACATCGGCAAACCTCGGCAATCCCAGCCAACCGCCATCGTCCGCCGATCGAAGCGTCACCATGTCGTTCAGCGCGGCGAGCGAATCCTCCGGAACCGTCATCAGCTGCACGGTCTCGCTCTCCTCAGCGGAGTTGGACATCGTACCGTTGTCCACACGCAGATTCAGCGTTTCGGAGGTCTTCCCGTCCGCCGCAATCCGCTTGCGCATCGCGGCGGCATCGTCGTCGTTGGACACGACCATCAGATCATACTGATAAATCTTCTCGTACTGTTTGACGCCGATGGTGGCCACGGTGTCGTTGATCGCGAATCCGCAGACGATCAGCGCCGTGCAGCCGGCCACTCCGCCCACGGTCATCAGCAGTCGCTCCTTGAACCGGAAGATGTTGCGCGCGGTCACCTTGCCGAGGAAGCTCAGCCGACCCCATACCGGCGTTATTCGCTCCAGCAGGATGCGCGCGCCCGCCTTGGGGGCCTTGGGCCGCATCAGCACGGCCGGTGCATGCCGTATCTCGCCTCGGCAGACGAGCGCGGTCGCCACACCCACGCCCACCACGAACAGCAGGATGCCCGCAGAGCCATACAGCCAGTCATATTCGAGCCGCACGCCGGGCAGCACGTACAGCCCCTCGATCACCACGAGCAGGAACGCCGGAATGCCGAGGAATCCGGCCAGCAACCCGACCCCGCCACCGATCAGACAGGCGAGCAATGCGAACAGCAGGTATCGCATGGACACCGTGAGACCGCCGTAGCCGAGTCCAAGATATGTGCCGATGAGGCCGCGATCCTCCTCGACCATACGGGTCATGGTGATCAGGCTCATGAGCACGGCGACCATCAGGAACACGACGGGGAACGCGCGGCCGATGGATTCGATGGAGCTGATATCCGATTTGAACGCGCTGAATCCGTCGATTGAGGCGCGTGTCTGCACGTACCAGCGCGCGTTGGCCACGTCGTCGATGCGGCGCTGTTGCTGGGCGAATGTGCTTTCCGCCTCGCTGCGCTTGGTATCCAATTGTTGTTGCGCTTCGTCGAGTCGTTGCTTGCCATCCTGAAGCTGCCGCTCGCCCTGTTCGAGCTGGCGTTCGCCTTCTTCGAGCTGCTGTCGGCCGGCCGCCAGTTGCGCGGCCTGGGCTTCGAGCTGCGCCGACTGCGTTTCCAGCTGGGTGGCGTTGGCCTCCAGTTCGGCGGATTGCGTATTGAGCTGGGCTTCGCCGGCTGCGGTTTCCTGTTCTTTGGCGCTCAGCTGCCGGTTCTGCTCATCCAAGGTGGATTGCGCGGGGATGATGGTCTCGTTCAGCGTGCGCTGCAGTTCGGCCTGCTGTCCGGCCAGCGAATCGCGCTGGGTCTGCAATTCGGCCTGTTTGGCGGCGAGCTGCTGCCTGAGCGATCCGATGGAGGGGGCGTCCGGCACGGTGATGCCGAGGCGCGCGAGCAATGCCTTGATGGCCTGCCAGGTGGGCGAGTCAAGGTCGATATTGGGGTCGAGCTGGGCCAGCAATCCGTCGGCCTGTTCGATCAGCGCAAGCATCTGATCGATTTGCGCCATGCCTTGGCTGATTTGCGCGATGCCTTGTTCGACTTTGGTGCGATTGGCGGTCAGCTCGGCCTTCGCAGCGTCTAGTTGGCGCCGGGCGCTGTCCAATTGTGATTTGCCGGACTCAAGTCGGGCGCGCGCGTCGGCGATCTGCTGCCGACCCTGGGCGATGCGTTGGCGTGCGTCGGCAATCTGCGCGCGCCCCTCGGCGAGCTGCTGTTCGCCGTCGGTGAGGGTCGTCTTGTTCTGCTCCAGTTGAGTACGACTGTCTGTCAGCGTATTCTCGTTGGCCTGTAGTTCGGCCCGATTGCCGTCAATGGTCTTTTGGGCGTCATCGAGCTGTTTCATGGCCTTGGTTTTGGCGTCATCAAGCGTGTTCTGCGCGTTGGCCACGATATGTTGGCGCCGGTTTTTCTGCTGCTCGTTCTGCACCTGGCTCTCGATGCGGTCGGCGACGGTCTTGACGGCGGCGTCGTAGTCATCAGAGAACGTGTCGTATGCGGACGCGCCGGCGACGGAGATGGAGATTGCCGTGTATACGTTGCCGGTCACGCCCGCGCTGGGCGCGAAGAACACGTAATCCTCGGATGACGTGGACCGGAAGGAGGCCATGCTGGAGTAGCCCGCCGGATTGCTGAGGTCGCGCGGGTCAAGCACCACGCCGGTGATGGTGAGTTCCGTGGGGAATTGCGGGGCTTGCTCGGTATCGGCGCCCAAAGCGCCTGAGCCGTCCGAGGCGGAGGAAGCGCTCCCGGCACCTGTCGATGACGATGTTGCGGCATCAGACGCGGCCCCCACTTTCCCGGAGTCTTCAACTGCAGCGGTGTCATCGCCGGTATTGCCGTCACCGTCTGTTTCGGACGGTATATCCTCGGCGATCGGCGACGAAGTCTGCTGAGCAGCCACGGTGATATGACTGCCGATCTTGAGGCCGCTGTCATCCAGGAACTTCTGCGTCACTGCCACTTCACCGGCTTTGTCCGGCATCCTGCCCTGCTGCAGATACGGCTGATCGAGGCCTTCGGTACCGATCTCCTGCATGGTGACGGTTTTCTTCGCGCCATCGACCATGGCCGTCACTGTCTGCGAGCGCTCCGGCTGCACGACTTCCACACCTTCAACCCGTTGCAGGGCGTTTACGTCGTCGTCGGTCAGCCCATAGGTGGAGAGTACCTGCAAATCATGCAGCCCCTGCTGCTGGTAGAACCGGCCTGCCGCGAGGAAGGCGTCGCGGCAGCCGGCGTAGATGCCTGTCAGTACGGCCACCCCGAGCATCGTGATGACGGCGATCGACACGAATCGCTTCCAGCTGCGCAGCCAGCAGCGCCACATATCCTTGGCGAACGCGCCGGAGAGGCCCGCACCACGCATGGCACTGCCGGTATCGTCAGGACTACGCTCTTCTTCGCGTTTCACGGGATGTTTCACAGATTGTTTCACAGGATGTTCCACAGAATGCTTCACGGTCGCCCTCACCATTCGATGTCGGCGATGGGCGTGGGCGCGGGATTGGTCTCCTGCCCAACCACCTTGCCGGAGCGGAAGTGAATCACCTTGTGAGCCATCGGCGCAAGCGCGGAATTGTGCGTGATGATGAGCACAGTCATACCTTCGGCGCGGCAGATGTCCTGCAGCAGCTGCAGCACCTCCTTGCCGGTTTCATAATCGAGCGCACCGGTCGGCTCGTCGCAGAGCAATAGCTTCGGTTTCTTGGCGATCGCACGAGCGATGGAGACGCGCTGCTGTTCGCCGCCGCTCAACTGCGCGGGGAAATTGTCGAGCCTGTCGCCAAGCCCGACCTTGCGCAATGTGTCGGCCGGGTCGAAATGGTCGGGACAGATCTGTGAGGCCAGCTCCACGTTTTCCAGCGCGGTAAGATTCGGCACCAGATTGTAGAACTGGAACACGAAGCCGATATCGGCGCGACGGTAGCCGATGAGCTCGCGCTTGCCGAGGCCAGTGATGTCGCGTCCGCCGACCACCACGCGGCCCGAGGTGGCCGTATCCATGCCGCCCAGGATGTTCAACGCCGTGGTCTTGCCGGCACCCGACTGGCCGAGGATCACCGTGAGCTCGCCCTGATCGGCGGTGAAGCTCGCCTCGTCGAGCGCACGAATCGGCTCGCCCGCGCCGGTCGCATACTCCTTGACCACATGATCGAATTCGATATACGCCATCGCACTCCCCTACCCATGAACGACAATCCCGAACGACAACCCACGAATGATTGCTATACTCCAGTAAAACAACACCGTGTCGGTTCCACAACCGACAGTCGGCTTGCATAATGTCGGACTAGCCCAGCTGGCTGGTGAATCGGAATGGCAATCGGAAGCAACCACCTATGCGGCTATTCCGCCGCGATACCTTCAACACCGCATGGCACTTTGCCATGCCCTCTTCCCCTTCTAACTTTCCTCAACTTTCCATGACACGCTCCGACATGAGCGACAGTACGATCTCTCAGCATGAAAAAGGTGGAATATCAAGGTCCACGACCGCCAGTCCACACGTAATTTAACTTTCCTCAACTTTCCAATCTCTTGGCTGCGCTCGCTCCGTAGCAAATCAGGAATACTGCAAACGTTGAGATTCCAACATTCCTGTCGCCCGTAGCATCAACAATCTCACTTTCTTTAACTGTCCCATTGGAGGATAATGCGTTTATGGAGAATCTGACCCTACTGGTAAACGAGCTTGTCGAGCTGCCCGCTGAAACGGAATGGCTGGAATTTAAGCACAACAAATACACGCCCGAAATGATTGGAGAGGATATAAGCGCATTAGCCAACGGCGCAGCTCTTGCCGGACATCCGTTCGCGTATCTCATTTGGGGCATCGATGACGCCACTCATGCCATCCTTGGCACCAAAAATGAATGGCATGCGATGCGCGTCAAGCAGCAAGAGATCGAAAATTGGGTGCGTACACAACTGTCCGGCAATACCGAACTGGATTTTCTGCGAGTGCAAATTGACGAACAGCGGCATGTGCTCATTCTCAAAATCGGCAGCGCGGTCAATCGTCCTGTATCTTTTGACAAAACGGAATATATCCGTGTCGGCAGTTATACGAAAAAGCTACGCGATGTGCCATCCAAGCAAACAGCATTATGGGACCGTTTACGTGCCAGCAGGTTCGAAAACGGCATCGCAAAGAACAATCTCACGGCAGAGGATATTCTCACCATCCTCAACGCCCAATCTTATTTCGATCATCTCAAACGCCCCTATCCTTCAACTTCACAATCGATCGTGGATTACTTTGAAGAGGAAGGAATCGTCATAAAACAAGATGACGGCAGATATTCCGTCTCCAACATGGGAGCCCTGTTGTTCGCTAAAAATCTCAGTGATTTCTCTCAGCTGAGTCGCAAAACGGTCAGAATCATCCGATATGACAGCGACAACAGAATCGGCTCCAGCAAGGAGGAAGAATACACTTCCGGTTACGCCGTTGATTTCGACGGTCTTATCAAACTCATTAATGCCATGACCCCTTCGCGCGAAACCATTGAACAATCATTGCGAGAAGAGCATGGGAATTATCCAGAACAGGCAATTCGCGAAACTGTAGCCAATGCTCTCATCCATCAGGATTTCACAGTGACCGGAGCTGGCCCGATGATTGAAATATTCAATCATCGTATGGAAATCACAAACCCCGGCACACTCATGGTGGATCGTATGCGCATCATCGACGCGCCACCGCGGTCGCGCAATGAAGATATCGCCGCACTCATGCGGCGCATGAAAATCTGCGAAGAGCGCGGCACAGGCTGGGACAAAATTGCCATGTCCTGTGAACTTATGGAATTGCCTTCGCCAAAAATCCGCGGATACGATACCGGAACGCGTGTCACGCTCTATTCGGAACGTCCATTTGCGCGTATCTCAATGGAGGATAGGGAATGGGCCTGCTATATGCATGCATGCCTCCGATACATCAACGAAGATACGACATCAACATATATGACAAATAGCAGCCTCCGACAACGGTTCGGCCTCGGGCAACAATCACAGCCAGCAATATCCAAACTCATCAAACGCACTATGGAAATGAAACTCATCAAACCGTTGGACCCGAACACCGCCCCGCGCTATATGAAGTACATCCCTATATGGGCATGACCATGTGTTTCTAACTCGCTACGGACTTACATACGAGCAGTCTCCGCCAACAATCCATGCCAGTCTGCCATAACAGGAGCACGCGGAGATTCAGCGTGCATACGCAAATACAGCAGCAAAAAGGACTCACTCAGATGACCAAGGACATGACGGAAAGCCGCCGCACCCGGTACACGCGGCAGGCCATGCAGGATGCGCTGATCGAACTGATGCGCGAACGGCCGGTCAGCGCCATCACCGTCAAGGCACTGTGCGAGCGGGCGGACGTGAACCGTTCCACGTTCTACGCGCATTACGCGAGCATCGACGAGCTGCTGCATGACATCGAGGACGGGACCATGGCATGGGTCACAGCGGCGCTCGACCAGCTGCTGCGTCAGCCGGACGTCTCCGGCATCGAGCGCATCATCGAGCAGATTTGCCGGTATATCGCCGACAACCGCAATCATCTGCAGGTGCTGATGAGTCCCAAGGCCGACGTCGGATTCCAACAGCAGCTGCTGGAGTTGATCTACAGCCGGCGAGGCGTCGCCGAGCAGATGCAATCCGGGGCCCTCGATCCCACCGAGGCGCAGATGCGCATGCGATTCGCCGTCTCCGGCAGCATAGGGCTCATCCAATACTGGCTTTCCACCGATCTTGCGGCCACGCCGGAAGCCCTGGCGCGCATCATCCTCACCATGGCCCTGCCGGAGCGCAGCGACGGCTCACCCGTCATATCCTCATTCCAGCGAAACAACGCGAAGGCGTAGGAACCAGAGCGCGCCCCCATGCCGAGCCATGTTCCGCCCGCACCCAGCCGCACAAACCTATCAATCAACTCATCAAACTCGATACAAACAGTGAAACCTATCAGTTGACTGATAGGTTTCACTTCAGGGAGGCGATGTCTGATGTGACGTTCCGCAATGGCGCGGCAGTCACGTTGGACATGGCATGGTCGGAATGCGCGTTCAGGCTGACCGCCGCCCCTATCGAGCAGGTCGCGCGGATCGAAATGAAGGCGCGGCAGCGATGATTGCGGCTGCATGGCGGTGGCTTGGGATGGCGGCTCAGGCGGTTGCCATGGGGCGACTGCTCGGGGGAGTTGCATGGGATGGCGGCTTGAAGCGGAGGCTCGCGGCGGCACTCGCGGGGCACTCGCGGAGCGCTGGAGGCAGCACAAGCACTTGCGGAGCGTCATGATGCCGGCGATCGGATCGGACGATTCCGGGATGATCATGGAGCGGCTTCGGCGCGACAGTCTTGACGCAACAGTCTGACGCAATTGTCCGACGCAATTGTCCCGGAACACGAGAATCACCCCAAATCAGCTACAGGGACACGATCGCGTGTCCCTGTAGCCACAATCAACGGCCTTTCGCGTAGAGGGACACGAAAACCTGTCCCCATACACTACGACAGCACGGCTCCCTGCTACAGGGACACGAAAACCCGCCCCTGTAGCCACAATCAACGGCTTTTCGCGTAGAGGGACAGACAATCCCCCGGCATCTCGGCACCTCACGAACCCCCACACACGAAGAATGGCTTAATATCAAGGATTTCCGAAGATGCCCGCAATACGGGCAACAAGAGGTGACAGGAAAACCTGTCCCGGAAGAACGAAAAACACCGATACACGATACAAGGACACGAAAACCCGCCCCCATACGCCACAACGGCACAGTTTCCCGCTACAGAGACAAAAACGACCGTCCCGGTACACCACGAGAGCACGTTCTTCAGCTACAGAGACAACAACGCGGCCGCCGCACTGTCCCAATACAACACAAAAGCACTATTCCCCGCTACAGAGACACGAAATCTTGTCCCCGTACGCCACGACGACGCAATTCCCCGCTACAGGGACAAACCGACCATCCCCATACAGCACAACAGCGCCGCTACCAAATCGTCAACATCGGCAAAATAGGGGCCACCGAAGTCGACTTCTGCGCAACGGACGCCGATGGCGAACACTATTACCAGGTTTCCCTCACCGTGATGGATGAGCACACGCTTGCACGCGAACTCGCGCCTCTGCAAGCAATTCGCGACAATCACCCCAAAACCTTGCTCACTATGGATCGCATCGGCAACGGCAACCGCGATGGCATCCGGCAAATCAACCTGATCGACTGGCTGTTGGCGTAACGATACCGTCCCTCACCGGTGCCGTATCCGGCGTACACGCACGTTGCACAGCACCGTTGCACAGCACCAGCATCACGCCCAAATCACCGTGACATGCTCGAATATTGCGCCGCCAACCGAACGCATCACGCGAAACGATGCGGCTGCGACATACAATGGCCTGCATTGCGTACCGCAGCCGCCACGGAAGCGTCAGGCCGCATACGCAGGACAATCCATAATCAGAGAAGAAGAAACATCATCATGAGCACTGCAGACGCACCCAGCGGCAAGCCGCGCGAAACCGACGACGTGCCGGTTCCCGCGACGCTGCGCAAATCATTGAAGAACCGCCACATCCAGCTGATCGCGCTCGGCGGCGCCATCGGCACCGGCCTGTTCTACGGCTCCAGCGAATCCATCGCGCTGGCCGGCCCATCAATCCTGCTCGCCTACCTGATCGGCGGACTCGCGATCTTCATGATCGTGCGCGCGCTGAGCGAGATGTCGGTAGAGGACCCGAAGGCTGGCGCCTTCAGCTACTACGCCACCCGCTACTGGTCCAAGCGCGCCGGCTTCATCTCCGGCTGGAACTACTGGTTCAACTACATCCTCGTCTCCATGGTGGAGCTCGCCGTGGTGGGCTCGTTCGTGAACTACTGGTTCCCGGCGATTCCGACCTGGGTCTCCGCAGCCGTGTTCCTCGTGCTGATCACCGCCGCGAACCTGCTGGGCGTCTCCAAGTTCGGCGAGTTCGAATTCTGGTTCGCCATCATCAAGATCGTGGCCGTGATCGCGATGATCATCGGCGGCCTCGCGGTCATCGTCTTCGCCCTGCCGACCGCGTCCGGCATCAAGGCGAGCTTCGCCAACTGGTTCACCGTGGGAGGCGGCTTCTTCCCGAACGGCCTGATGGGACAGGCCAAGGACGGCTCATGGACCGGCCTCCTGATGGCGCTGGTCGTGGTGATGTTCAGCTTCGGCGGCACCGAGCTCATCGGCATCACCGCCGGCGAGACAGAGGACCCGCGCACCACGATCCCGCGCGCCACCAACGACATCATCTGGCGAATCCTCGTGTTCTACATCGGCGCCCTCGGCGTGATCATGGCCGTGGTGCCGTGGAACACCATCGGCGGCGACGACACGCCCAGCCCGTTCGTGCAGATCTTCGACTCCGTGGGCATCCACGCAGCCGCCGGCATCCTGAACTTCGTGTGCCTGACCGCCGTGATGAGCGTCTACAACTCCGGCCTGTACGCCAACTCCCGCATGCTCTATTCACTGGCCAAGCAGGGCAACGCCCCCGCCTACCTGGGCCGCCTGAACGCGCACGGCGTGCCGGTGGCCGGTGTGCTGACCTCCGCTGTGATCACCGCGATCGCTGTGGTGGTGGTGTTCGTGTGGCCCGAGTTCGCGTTCAACTACCTGATGTCGATCGCCACGATCGCCGGCATCATCAACTGGACGATGATCATGTTCACCGAAATGAAGTTCCGCAAGGTGGTGGCCGCCGGCAACGCCCCCGAGGATTCCGCACTGGCCGGCCTCTCCGGCCAGAAAGCGCTCGATGCGATCCACTTCAAGCTGCCGTTCGCGCGCGTCACGCCCTGGGTGGTGCTCGCTTTCCTGGCGCTCGTGGTGGTGCTGATGTGCTTCTCCGCCAGCTACCGCATCGCCGTCATCGCCGGCGTGATCTGGCTCGCCATCCTGTTCGTCGCCTACCAGCTCACCCAGGCGCGCAAGTAGGGGCGCACAGTAGGACGCGCAAGTAGGGGCGCGTTTGCAACGAACTCTCACTGAGGAGCGCTCAGTGAGAGTTCATTGCAAATGGGGTTAACGGCGGCGATACTGCTACCGAATTGGGGGAACTCCGACATGGATAAAGGACACCACTGAGACAACCTGAAAATTTCAAGCACAACGCCAAAATGTTGTACATAATTTGATAAACTCAAACTAAATATTGTACTTTTTTAAGGAGTTTCATCATGCTTGAGATTGAATTGACTCAATTAGTGAAAAAAGTACAAGATTTGCAGGCAGAATCACAAACTATCGAGCTTAAGGCTGCGAACCATGGCTGCCCGACTAAACTGTATGACACTCTTTCGGCCTTCTCCAATCAGGACAATGGCGGCATCATCATATTCGGTATTGACGAGGCCCACAGTTACGCCGTTGTGGATGTCTATGACGTGCAGGATTTGATGAAGCATGTTACGGAGCAGTGCAACCAAATGCATCCAAAAGTCCGAGCGGTGTTTACCACTTGCACCATTGACGGCAACCATGTAGTTAGCGCCGAAATTCCCGCACAAGACGTCACCGACCGCCCCTGTTTCTATGAGGGTAAGGGCCGGTACAAAGGATCATATGTGAGGGTCGGAGACGCTGACGAACCGATGACAGAGTACGAAATCTACAGCTACGAAGCGTTTCGCCGCAAATATGAGGACGAAATACGCATCGTGGAACGCGCCGAGGCCGATGACCTCGACCGAGACTCCCTACTGCGGTATGAACTTGCGCTCAAAAGCGAGCGCCCTCATTTTGCACAACTCAGTGAATCTCGCATTCTAGAACTCACCAGCGTCTTGCGAAACGGAAAACCGACACTAGCTGGGATTATGCTATTCGCCACATATCCACAGGCCTTCTTCCCTCAGCTATCTATCATCGCAACGCGAATCCCCGGCACACAAATCGGCGAGATAGGACCAAACGAGGAACGATTCATCGACAATGCCCGCATTGAGGGGTCACTTGATGAACAGCTGCGCGGAGCCATCGCCTTTGTACGCAAGAACATTCGTACAACGACGATCATCTCTCCTGAAAACGGCGAGAGAATAGATACCGCCGAATATCCGATTGAGGCCGTCCGCGAATTGATATTAAATGCACTCATACACCGTGACTACAGCATTCACACACAGGGTATGCCAATACAACTGCAAATTTTTGACGACCGCATGACCATCATCAATCCCGGTGGCCTATATGGAAGACTCACTATCGATCAGCTTGGCACTATTCAACCAGATACGCGCAATCCGGTTATCGCAAATGCGTTGGAGGTGCTGCGAGTAACGGAGAATCGTTATTCCGGTATCCCCACCGTACGCAGACTGGCTTCAGAAACAGGAATGGCCGCTCCATTATTCGAAAACACTCGTGGGGAGTTCAGAGCCACATTGTATTCTCCTCTTACTCGGATTACGCCGCCATCCGCTATAAACCATGAGACGTTCAATCAGCTGAACTATCAGACAAACGGTCAGAGGCCTAGTACCCGGCGCAAAATCCGACCCGAAGAGCGTAATGCCGCAATTCTGCAATTTTGCGCGACACCGCGAACCCGCCGAGAAATTGCAGACTTCATCGGTCTGGATAGTACTGCGTACACGGTGCGCACTTATGTGCATCCGTTGGTCGTATCTGGTCAACTTGTTCTAGGCTTGCCGGGCAAACCGCAAAGCAGTAAACAGACATATCGCACCGCAAAGTAGTGTCACCGTAGTGTCACGATTTATATAATCGTGACACGATGAAGAACTCTCACTGAGGAGCGCTCAGTGAGAGTTCTTGCAAAATCAGGCCACTCGTTGCATATCGAAGTCGTGGCTGGGATTGTGGCTGGGGTACCCCTTCCACCCCAGCCGCAATCCCTAGCTCAGGCGTTCCACCGTTCGATGACGTGATCACCCTTATAGACGCTCAGCACCGAGTAATGCGCGGTGTCGAGGCGCAGCAGGCGCGCGAAATGCGGGTCGACGCCCAGCCATTGCGAGGTGAGGATGCGCAGGATATGCGCATGCGCCACCAACAGCACGTTGTGCCCGTCTTCGAGCAGCGGCAGCACCTCGTCGATGGCCCCTTTGGCGCGCGCGGCGGCCTCCTCCAAGGTTTCGCCGGGGCCGTTGTGCACAGCGACCTGTTCGCCGGACGGCAGTGTCTCCACCCAGTCACCCTGCATATCGGCGCCCAGCGAGCGCGGCCCGTCGCGCCAGATATCCCACTGGAAGCCGCAGGCCTCGCTCACCTGTTGACGGGTACGGCCCTCGGCCGGACCGTAATCCCATTCGGCGATGCCGTCCAGCACGCCGCAATTCTCGAATCCGGCGAGCGCCGCGGTCTGACGCGCACGCTTCAACGGACTGGAGAACACGCAGCCGTCCGCGAACCCTCCCGGGAACGCGTCACGCAGCCGTCCGCCGGCCTCACGCGCCTGCTGACGGCCAACCTCGGTCAGCGGGATGTCGGTGCGGCCGGTATGCTGACCGGATTCGCTCCATACGGTCTGTCCGTGACGCAGCAATACCAAAAACCCAGTGCCCCCACGAGACAATTCAACAGCAACGGTGCCATTCTGATTCTGTTCGCTCATGCCTCTACTGTAGTCTCTGCGAGCCCCGGACTCCACTTTCGCCACACGACTGCTGTGATTTCGATTGCGGTATTGCGGTACCGTGCACACCGGCCATCCACACAGCCTGGCCTTCCACACAGCTCGGCCATCCACACAACGTCAGTCCACACAGCTCGGCCTTCCACACGACGTCAGTCCATTCGAGCCAAGACATTAGACTGTACGTTATGAGCAATGACATGGACTCCGCCCTGCATACCGAGGCCGACCAGGTGGTGGATGGTCTGCATCGCGTCGATGACGCCGTCAACAACCTGCGCGACCGCCGACTGAACGACCCTGATTCGCTGCTGGACAAGCTGTTCAAGTCCGCGGTCCCGGCGCTGGCGGGACTGGTGGCCGGCAAGGTATTGCAGACCGTGTGGGACAAGGGCGTGGCCCGCCGCAATATCCGCAAAGGGCTCGCCGCCGATGCGCCGCAGGGCTTGATGATGAGCCTCGCGTTCGCCGCGATATCCGCCGCATGCGGCGCAGTGGTCTCGCAGCTGTCCGACCGTGGCTCGCAGGCGCTAGTCGATCGCCGCCATCGCAAGTCGCGCGACTGACGGCGAACGCGACGAGCGCGGCGAACACCGACAAGCCAGCCGATTCGCAATTAGACACAAAATACCTGCAGCAGACTTCGGTTCCCACGCCTTTCAAAAGGCGCTGCAGGTAGAACAGGCCTATTTACAGGTGCATAGCAAACCCATTCGGCAGAATTCTCTTAGGCCTGCAGGTATTTTGTAGCCATGAAGCGACCCTGATTACAGGTAAAACCGGTACAAATACCGCCACTGCAGGTGAATTGTGCATAGTTACAGACCATATGAGGTCATAACGAGACACAAAACACCTGCAGCCGGTTCCCCGAAAGCACAAAATACCTGCAGCCGCCCGTGAGACGTGCGACAATGCAGGTATGGTTACCAACGCAACTATCGAAACCCTGCTCAACCGCCGCTCCATCCGCAAGTTCAAGGATGAGGCCATCGACACCGATACCATCGCCACGCTAGAGACCGTCGCCCAGCACGCCGCATCCAGCCAGTTCCTCAACGACTGGTCCGCCATCCGCATCAGCGACCCGACCATCAAGGCCACCATCGCCGAATACGGCAATCAGCCGTATATCGCCACCGCTCCCCTGCTGTACGTGTTCATCATCGATGAGCACCGCAACGCCCTGATCGCCAAGTCCAAGGGCATCGACCCTGAATCCGAGGCGTTCCATCTGAAGAACAGCTACCGCTTCACCCAGTCCCAGAACGATGCCGCATTCGCCCTGCACGCCATGGAGACGGCCGCGTTCTCGCTCGGGCTGGGCTGCGTGATCCTCGGCTCGCCACTCAACGACATCCCCGGCCTCATCGAGACCCTGCATCTGCCCGAATACACTTACCCGGTACTGGGCCTGGCCATCGGCAAGCCCGATCAGGAGCCCGCATTGAAGCCGCGCATGCCGCGCACGATGCAGTTCTTCGAGAACACCTATCCGGCCGATGGGGATGCCGTGCTCGCCGGATTGCCCGAGTTCGATGCCGCAGTGCACCAGTATTACGACCTGCGCCAGACCGATCGTCCGGTGGATGCGTTCAGCGACCAGATCGCCACAGTCAGCCAGCAGGACGTGAGCGGCAAGACGCTGCTTGACAAGGCCGCCGCTCAAGGATTCGACTTGGACAAGTAGACAACCGCTTTTGTCAGACACCCGGTGGGGCCACGTAGAACACCATGTGAAACACTCCGTGAAACATCACGTGGCTCCGCTGTGCAATACCTCGGGCGAGCTTGCTGCGGCCCCTTTCGATTCCACACCTTGAGACCACATGTTGGACACGCAGGGGCCGAATCGTGAGCGTTCCCTGTGTTGCCGAACCTTCCCCGGCAACACAGGGAATAGACTGCTTGTTGGTTTCAGTGCCAGTGCGGATTATCAGGCCGACAAGCAGACCGGCACACGCAACATCGCCAATTAGAACCGAGGTCCTCATGCGGACAATATGGCGTATTTATCGGCGTGACCTACTACGTATCCTGCGCAACCCGGTTGCCGTGGTAGTCACGCTGGGTGTGGCCATCATTCCCTCGCTCTACGCCTGGTTCAACATCCTCGCCAACTGGGACCCATATTCGGCCACCGGCAACCTGCAGGTGGCCGTCGCCAATGAGGACCGAGGCACCTCCAACGAGCTGGTCGGCAAGCTCAACGCCGGCGACCAGGTGGTCAGCGAGCTGAAAGACAATCATCAGCTGGGCTGGCGGTTCGTGGACAGCGAGGATGACGCCATCTCAGGCGTGGAAACCGGCCGATATTATGCGGCCATCGTACTGCCGAAGGACTTCAGCGAGAGCCTGGTCGACTCAGTCACCGGCGGTTCCACCGGTGCTTCCACCGGCGAATCCACCAGCGGCTCCACCGGCGGCACCAATTCCAAGCATCCCCAGATCCGCTACTACGTCAACGAGAAAAAGAACGCGATCGCGCCGAAGATCACCGACACCGGCGCCACCACCATCGACGAACAGATCAACGCCGCATTCATCGCCACCGTCGGCGATACCGTGATGTCATCCATCTCCGCAGCAAAAGGTGAACTGGACAAGGCCGGAGACGCCGCCCAACAGGATTCCATCGCAGATCTCAACACGGTGCTCACCACGCTCGACAACGTGGACCGGTCGCTGACCGACCTGTCCGCCGCACTTAAGGCAGCGGACAGCACCATCGCGGACGCCACCGCGACTACCGACTCCCTGAAACAGTCCATTGAGAGCGCGCGCAAGGCCTCGCAGCAATCCGGCACACTGCTGGCCGAAGCGCAACAGGGGTCCCAGGCCTTCTCCACCACGCTGGTGGGAGCGCTCGATACCAGTTCAGCCCAGCTGTCCGGCATCGCCGTGGACGTGAACACCGCGGCCGGCACCATCATCGGCTCGTTCAATACCGCACAGAACTCTGTCGACTCCATCACCAACGCACTCAACGCACCGCTCGACCGCACACAGGCCGCTTTGGACAACGTCAAGGACGCGCTTCGTCAAACAGGGCTCGACGAGAACAACAGCGACCCGAACGTCCAGCAGATATGGACACAAATCAACGCACTGAGCAACGTCATCAGCACCCAGCAGAGTCAAGTCAACGACTTCCACGCCGATGCCTCCAAGTTCATCAGCTCCGGCAAGAACGCCGCAACCGACCTCTCCAAGGCGATGGGCACCGCGGCCACAGGCGGCCTGGCGGCGCTCAGCCAGGCCCGCCAATCGCTGACCGGCACGGTCATGCCCAACCTCGACGCATCCCTGAACGGGTTCGCCGCGCTCAACGGCACTCTGGATGGCACGCTGGTCTCGCTCAATGGCACACTCGATCAGGCGGACGGATTGTTCAAGCAACTGTCCGGCACCATCAGTCAGACACGTTCCACGGTATCCGGCACACAGCAGTCGCTCACGCAGCTGGCCGGCGATGTACGCACCGTGCGCACCGATCTGGGCGCACTCGACAGTTCCGCCGTCTATAAAAGCCTCACCGATACGCTGCACCTTAATGATCAGGAATTCGGCACATTCTTAAGCCAGCCGGTCAGTCTGGCCACCAAAGTCGTCTATCCGACCGACAACTACGGCTCCGCAGTCACCCCGTTCTATACGAATCTGGCGCTGTGGGTGGGCGGCTTCGTGCTCATCGCCATCTACAAGCTGGAGGTCGACCGCGAGCATCTGCGCCACGTCACCGCCACGCAGGCGTACCTCGGCCGGTGGCTGCTGCTGGTCACCGTCGGCTTCCTGCAAGCGCTCATCGCATGTGTCGGCGACCTCGTCCTCGGCATCCAATGCGAGCATCCGGCGCTGTTCCTGCTCGCCGGCATATTTTGCTCGTTCGTCTATATCAACATCATCTATGCGCTGGCAGTGGCGTTCCGCCATATCGGCAAGGCCGTGGCGGTCATCCTCGTCATCGTGCAGATTCCGGGCGCATCCGGCCTCTACCCCATCGAGCTCATGCCCGACTTCTTCCGCGAACTGCATCCGTGGCTGCCATTCACCTATGGCATCAATGCCATGCGCGGCCCGATAGCCGGCACCTATGCGAACCACTACTGGCTGGACATGATGCATCTGTCCTGGTATCTGCCGGTCGCCCTGTTCGTGGGGCTGGTGGTCCGCCGCTATGCGATGAATCTGAACGCCCTGTTCGATCGGCGTCTGGGAGACACCGATCTGATGATCACCGAGCACAACAGCATGGTCAACGAACAGGTAAGCCTCACGTCGGTATTCGGCGCGACATCCGGCAGCAAGGACCTTCGCGCGTTCATCACCCGCCGCGCCCATCGTTTCTTCGCCCGGTATCCGCACCTGATCACCACAGGTCTGGTGCTGCTTACGGTACTGCCGTTCGTATTCCTGATTCTGCTGTTCGTCACACGCGCGAAAATCGCGATGCTGACCGCCTGGATTCTCTCAATCATCCTCATTGACGCATATCTCATCGTTGTGGAGTACATACGGGAAAGCTTTGCGCGTCAGATCGGCATCAGCGCAATGACAGCCGATGAATTCCGCGACACCATGCTCAACGGCTATGTGTGGCGCAGGGCTCGTCACAAGCACGCGAATTCGTGGGCAGGCGCATGGGACAATGCGAACGTTACGAGCGATATGAGCAATACCGGCAGCGCACACAGCGCAGGCAACACAGGCAGCACGCAGAGCGGAGGCGCGCGATGAAGCTGATCTGGCGACTGTTCACGCGCGACCTGCGTCAGGCCACCCGCAATGTCATCGCGGTGGTCGTGACCATGGGCCTGGTGATCGTACCGGCACTGTACGCCTGGTACAACATCGCGGCCAGCTGGGATCCGTATGGCAATACCAAAGCCTTGAAAGTGGCGGTGGCGAACACGGACTCAGGCTATAAGTCGGATCTGATTCCAGTACCCATTAACGTCGGCGAAACCGTCATCAGCGCATTGCGCGCCAACCATGACCTCGACTGGCAGTTCGTGGACCGCGACAAGGCCGTGGACGGCGTGTATTCCGGCGAATACTATGCGGCGCTGGTCATACCGAAAAGCTTCAGCGCGGATATGATGACGCTGTTCTCACCCAAGATCAAGCATGCGCAGCTCGAATACTATCTGAACGAGAAAATCAATCCCATCGCCCCGCATATCACGGACGAGGGCGCCAGCACCGTGGCCAATACCATCGATCGCACGTTCGTAAAGACACTGTCCAGCGTGGCGCTGAATCTGGCCTCGAACGTGGCCGACTATGCGCAAAGCCCGGAAATAGCGCAATACGCCGCCAATGCCACCACTCATGTGAAGGACACGTCGTCCAAACTCAACTCCATGGCGTCGCAGATCGACTCCTATTCGAATCTGCTGGGCGCGGCGAACAGCATCATCGACTCGACGGACAAGCTGCTCGGTTCCACCGACTCGGCCGCGTCGGACGCCCGTAAGGCCATGAAACAGGCGAAGTCCAGTTCCGCCAGCCTCAGCGCAGCCGTGTCGGGCGCGATGGAGGGCATCAGCAGCGCACTGGGACAGGCCGATAGCGCCTATGCTGCGATGAGTACGCAGATCGACGACGCCTTCACGAATATCGATACGCAGGCTTCACAGGTGGCGCACACCCTGACCGACATGCAGGGCACAGTGCAGGTGCAGGCGGACAGCTTCGGCCAGTATGCCGACGCCTTGCAATCGTTGGCGGACTCCAGCAGTTCCACGGCGGTCAAGCAGGCGCTGACCAACGCCTCGCAGCAGGCACGGCAGACGCAGCAGCAATTGCAGTCCGCCGCCGCCGACCTTGGCACAGCGGCGAACGATATATCGAACGGTACGGCATCCGTTGCGCAGACCCGGCAGAAGCTCAAGGATTCCATTGCCGCAGCCCGAAAGTCCATCCGCGACGCATCCGACACGTATACGAATACGCTGCAGCCGCAGCTCAACAAACTCACCGCCGCCATGGACGATGTCGCCAGCCAGACCGACACGGTCATCGCCGGACTCAGCCGTACTGTCGGCAGCGTATCCAAGCTGTCGAGCGGCCTGTCATCCAGCATCAGTGATATTCGTACCTCGCTCGGCGACGCTTCCGCCGCGCTCCGGCGCTCTGCGAAGAAACTCGACACCTTGGTCAGCCGGCTCTCCGGCCTGGGCAATGCCAGCAGCGCCAGCAGCGCCGGCCGCACAGGATTGTCCGATGTACTGTCGTCCGACCCCGATGCCCTTGCCACCATGCTGTCCGCACCGGTGTCGGTCAACCGCATCCCGCTGTACCCGACCGCCAATTACGGCTCGGCCATGACCCCGTTCTATACAATCCTCTCCATTTGGGTGGGTGCCATCATTCTGGTGGCCATGCTCAAGGTGTCCGTCTCCGACCATGAAAAGGCGAAAATCCTCGGTTTGGGCAATGATCTGCCGCTCGGCACCGAGGTGGGTATCAAGGAGGCTCTTATCGCCGGCCGCGAGGCAGGCCCCGGTGCCGCTTTGGATGTGTTGTCCAAGCCACGTATGGAGTCCCCGGGCAATGCCCGTGCGTTTGGGCTGCATCTGCATCATGAGTATTTCGGGCGATACATGATCTTCGGCTTCCTCGCACTGCTGCAGGGCACGCTGGTGTGCCTTGGCGATCTGTTGTATTTGGGTGTGCAATGCGAGCATCCGGTTCAATTTATGATGGTCGGCTGGCTGGCCGCTCTGGTGTTCTCGAATATGGTGTATACGCTTACGGTTTCGTTCGGGGATATCGGCAAGGCCATTGCTGTGGTGCTATTGGTGGTGCAGGTTGCCGGCACCGGCGGCACATTCCCCATTGAGACGCTGCCTCCGTTCTTCCAAGTGGTATCCAAATGGCTGCTGTTCCCGTATGCGGTGGACGCGATGCACTCCGCTATGGCTGGAGCGTACGGCATGGAGTATTGGATCGCGATGGGCAAGCTCGCGCTGTTCCTGGTGCCTTCGCTGTTGCTCGGCTTGCTGCTTCGCAAGCCGGTGATTCGATTCAATGATTGGATTATCCGCAATCTGGAAAGCACCAAGGTAATGTGATCGGAGGAAACCAACGCCACTCGACAATTGCAAAACAGACTGCTAGCGTCTGCGTGGTTTGTAGCCTTTTTTGCGGCTATGCGGTTTGAGGTCCTGGTTGAGCGGGATATACCGATAACTCGATTGTGGATCGCGATGGGTCAGATGCCAGCAGCCACAAAACTCGCAGCGGTACACCCACAATTCCGCTCCCCGCTCGATGAAGCTCTGTTCCGCGGCATGCTGCGCCTGTACCTTGTCGTGGTACATGATTTTGTTCGACGTGGCGCAGCGTTTGGGCGTGAAGTAATGCATAGCACTTTCAGTGTAAAGACGGCATTGACATCGTATGTCGCGTCATTATTACGTTGACTGTATTCCCGGCTCCCCTTTTCAGCACAGCACCGTGAGGCGGACGGCGGCGGTGCTGGCCCCCTCTGACGAGGGGGCTGTCAGCGTAGCTGACTGGGGGAGAGACCAGGGAC
>NZ_JFAG01000011.1:0-115831 GCF_006408915.1 Bifidobacterium sp. UTCIF-1 | reverse complement strand
GAATACGCGCAACAGTTCATCACAAGTTCACGGCACGCGGAAGCGATATCCTTGCATGTTCGTTTTTTTCTGCAATTATTAACTATGTAAACCAGATGCAACGATGCGTTTGGCCGAGCAGTGCGGTGTCGAAAGACGCTCCGACAAGAGAGGATAAACGATGGCTAAGAATCCTAAGATTCTGTCGATTGTGCTTGCAGGCGGTGAGGGGACCCGTCTGATGCCGTTAACCCGAGACCGGGCCAAGCCCGCTGTCCCCTTCGGAGGCGTGTACCGCCTGATCGATTTCCCGCTCAGCAATCTGGTGAATTCAGGGTATCGCCAGGTGGTGGTACTGACACAGTACAAGTCTCACTCGCTCGACCGCCATATCTCCCAAGTGTGGCGATTCTCCCCCCTGCTGGGTTCGTACGTCTCCCCTGTGCCGGCGCAGCAGCGACTCGGCAAGCACTGGTACCTTGGTTCGGCAGATGCCATCTACCAGACCATCAACATCATCGAGGATGTTCAGCCTGACATCGTGGTCATCGTCGGCGCCGACCACGTCTACCGCATGGACTTCGAGCAGATGGTGCAGCAGCATATCGAATCCGGCGCTGAGTTTACCGTCGCCGGCATCCGCCAGCCCATTGAAGAATCGAAGCAATTCGGCGTGATCCAAGTTGATCCCGATCATCCGAACATGATCAAGAACTTCGAGGAGAAGCCCGCCTCCACCACCGGCCTGCCCGACAACCCGAACCAAATCCTGGCTTCCATGGGCAACTATGTGGCCAACACCAAGGCGCTGTTCGAGGCTCTGGCGCTCGACGAGAAAGCCGCAGACACCAAGCACGATATGGGCGGCGACATCGCCCCCTACTTCGCGTCGCGCAACGAGGCCGGCGTATACGACTTCAATTCCAACGAGATTCCCGGTGCCACGGCCACCGATCACGCATACTGGCGCGACGTGGGTACCATCAAGCAGTTCTACGATGCGCACATGGATCTGATCGCCTATGTGCCTGAGTTCAACTTGTACAACCAGGATTGGCCGATCTACACGATGTCCGGCAACCTGCCGCCGGCCAAGTTCGTGCACGCCGGCCGTGACCGTCTCGGCCACGCCACGGATTCGATTGTCTCCCCCGGCGTGATCGTCTCCGGTGGCGAAGTGCACCATTCCGTGCTCTCCCCCAACGTGCGCATCCATTCTTGGGCCCAGATCGTGGACTCCGTGCTGTTCGACGGTGTGATCATCAACCGCCGCGCACGCGTCTACAAGGCGATTCTCGACAAGAACGTGGTGCTCACCGAGAACTCCACGGTCGGCATCGACACCGAGCACGATCTGGCACGTGGCTTCACGGTCACTCCGGATGGCATCACCGTAGTGCCGAAGAACACCATAGTCGATGACTGATTGACGGCATCATAGTATGCAAAGGCCCCGCGATATGATTCGCGGGGCCTTTGCATATCTCAGCTTACTGAACTGGCATCGCTCTGTGGCAGCTGAGCCGAATTCGATCAGTACTGCGGCATGTTGTCGAAGTTGAATCCAAGGGCCGCGAGTTGGTCGCGCCCCTCAGGAGTGATGCGGTCCATGGTCCAACGGGGATCCCACGTCCAATCGATGCGGAATTCCTCGACCAGACCGGCCAACGTGGAGGCGCATTCGTCTTCGATGAGGTCAGTAAGCGGGCATGCCGGCGTGGTCAGCGTCATCGTGATGATGGCACGGCCGAGCTCGTCGATTTCAATGCCGTACACCAGACCGAGGTCGATGACGTCGATGCCCAACTCCGGGTCGATGACCTGATGCAGCGCCTCACGCACATCCTCTGCGGTGGCGCGACCGATGTCGTCCACAGCCTTCAACGGAATGTCATTGCCGTCCGACTTGTCGGGCTCGTCCGCACACCCGCAGGCACCATGATGATTGCCGCAGGCACAGGTGTCATCATCATGATTGGCAGGCTCAACCGGATGCCCGTTCGGAAATCCCTTGGCCAATGCAGGGTTCATCATCACACGGCGCGAGGCCTCCTCGTCCTTCAGCACGTCATTGACGGCGTCGAAGATGGACGGCTGCGGTTCGGGAACCAGATTGTTGTCGGTCATAAACTACCTCAGTTCTTTGCGGCAAGGGCTTTGGCGATGGAATCCTTCAGCCCCTCCCAGCCTAGCAGAGCGCATTTGATACGCATAGGGTATTTGGATACGCCTTGGAATACAACGGCATCGCCCAATTTGTCTTCCAATGCCTCATCGTGCAGACCGGCACCGCGTGATTCCATGAGCTTATGGAACACCTGCTCCAATCCCATGGCCTCTTCCACGGTTTTGCCGTCCACGAGATCCACCATCACGGACAGACTGGCCTGGGAGATCGAACAGCCGTGGCCGTCCCATACCAGACGCTTGATGGTGTGGGGCTCGTCATCGGACACCTCCACGTGGACGGTGGCCTCATCACCGCATGTGGGGTTGAACTGATGCGATTCACCGGGAGTGCAATACTCGTGGGTGGCGCGAACCGTCGTATTGGCAACGGCCTCACCGGATTGCTCCGTCGCAGCATCAGGAGCGAACGACTCCTTGCCATGCGGATGCTTGGAAGCCTCAAGAATGACCTCCTGATACATCTGCTCGAGTTCGTCTCCGCTCATGCCGAAATCACTCATAAATGCAACTACTCCACTTCAAAGAACTTACGGATGCCTTGTGCCGCCTCGATCAATGTCTGGGCGTCCTCCACGGAATTGTAGACGCCGCTGGAGGCCCGGTTGGACGCATACAGGCCGAAATGACGATGAACCGGCTGAGCGCAATGATGTCCGACACGGATGGCGATGCCCTGTGCGTCGATGTACTGGCCCACATCATGCGGATGCACGCCCTTGACGTCGAACGCCACCGTGCCGATACGGTTCACGTTCTCACGCGGTCCCAGAATACGGATGCCGTCGATGTCGCCGAGCTTGAGCAGTTCGGCGGCGATGGTCCGCTCATGTGCCTCGATGTTCTCAAGACCGATGTTCATCATCCATTCGGCTGCCACACCTGCGGCGACCACCTGAGCCACCGGCTGGGTGCCGGCTTCGAAGCGTGCCGGCGGGGCCATGTACTGTGCCTCATGGTCCATATAGGCGAGTTCCACCATGGAACCGCCGAAGTTGGCCGGCGGCAGCGCCTCGAGCAGTTCGCGCTTGCCGTACAGGAAGCCGACGCCGGTCGGGCCGTACATCTTGTGTGCGCTCCATGCCGCAAAATCGACATCCAACGCATGGAAATCGACTTTGAGATGAGGCACGGACTGGCATGCGTCCAGAATGAACACGGCACCCACGGCGTGCGCGCGCTTGATGATGGGCGCGACATCGGTGATGGCACCGGTCGTATTGCCCACATGGGTGACGGCGACCACCTTGGTGCGCTCGGTGATGACCTCATCGAGATTGTCGGTGCGCACGCGACCATCCTCGGTCAGATCGATCCACTTGAACGCAGCCCCAGTGCGGTAAGCCAGTTCCTGGAACGGGAGCAGCACGGAATGATGCTCCGCACGAGAGACGACGATCTCGTCACCGGGCTTCAGAGCGAAGCACTTCGCCGCCTCTCCCCCGCGCCCGAGAGATGCATTGCCGAAAGCGGTGGCCAACAGGTTCAAACCTGCGGTGGCACCACCGGTGACCACGATCTCCTCCTCGCCTTCGGCGGCGTTCGCGCCGACCAGCTTGGCGACCTTGGCGCGGGCCTCCTCGAAGGCCATCGTGCTGCGGGCGGCCAACTCGTGTGCGCCGCGGTGCACGCCGGCGTTGATGGTGCGATAGAAATCGGCCTCGGCGTCAATCACCGCATTCGGCTTCTGCGAGGTCGCCGCGGAATCCAGATACACCAGCGGGTGCCCATGGATCCGCTGGTCCAGAATCGGGAACTCACCCCGAATCGCCTCAAAATCAACCATTATCATTCCCCTTCGTTGTGCTGTGCTTTCCCGTTCCGTTTATACTGACCCACTCATCGTAACGATATTTCCGTAGGGAACGTGCGGTCAGAGTGCAATATCAGGCTAGGCCAGCGCGGATTCGGAATCGGCACCTTCAGGCAGGTAGGCGTCGTAACCATGCTCTTCAAGCTCGTCGGCCAGCTCCGGACCGCCGGTCTTGACGAAGTGGCCATCAGCGAACACATGCACGATGTCCGGCTTGATGTACTTCAGGATGCGCGTGTAGTGCGTGACCATGAGAATGCCGAACTGGTTGGCTTCCTTGGCACGGTTCACACCTTCGGATACGATGCGCAGGGCGTCGACGTCGAGGCCCGAATCGGTCTCGTCGAGGATGGCGAACTTCGGCTTGAGCAGTTCGAGCTGCAGCACTTCGGCGCGCTTCTTCTCACCGCCGGAGAAGCCTTCATTGACCGAACGGGTGGCGAACTTCGGATCCATCTTGAGACGCTTCATGGCTTCGGACAGATCCTTGGCCCACTGACGGATGCCCGGCGCCTCACCATCGATCTCGGTCTTCGCGGTCCGCAGGAAGTTGGTCATGGAGACGCCCGGCACCTCCACCGGATACTGCATGGCCAGGAACAGGCCTGCCTTGGCGCGCTCATCCGGGGTCATTTTGAGGATGTCCTGTCCGTCGAGCAGCGCTTCGCCGGAATCAACCACATACTTGGGATGGCCGGCGAGCGTGTACGCCAATGTGGACTTGCCGGAACCGTTCGGTCCCATGATGGCATGCGTCTCACCGGAGTGGACGGTCAGGGTGGCACCCTTGAGAATCTGCTTGGTGCCTTCCTTGGTCTCCACATGAACGTGAAGATCCTTGATTTCGAGTGTTGACATGTTGTGCTCCTAATAACGTGTGTTCGTAACTTGCGGCCGGGGGCTTACTTGTCTTCTAGGACCTGCGCCACGGCTTTGTTCTCGCCACGTGCGAGGCGGCGATCGATGACATCCATCAGATGCTCGGAGATGGCGGGGATGCCGATCTCCTCCACGAGTTCGCCGAAGAAGCCTCGTACCACGAGCTTGCGGGCATCGGCTTCGGGAATGCCGCGGGACTCGAGGTAGAACAGCTCCTCATCATCGAAACGGCCGACCGAGGAGGCGTGGCCTGCACCGATGATGTTGCCGTTCTCAATCTCGAGGTTCGGTTCGGAATCGGCGATGGCTCCCGGCGTCAGCACGAGGTTGCGGTTGAGCTCGTAGGAATCAGTGCCGGGCGCTGTGGGCTGGATAAGCGCGTTGCCCACCCATGTGGAGTGCGCGCCCTTGCCATCCAAGGCACCCTTGTACACGACGCGTGACTTGCAGTCGGGATGGTTGTGAACCACCATCGTGCGGTGCTCGATATGCTCGCCGGGATCGACGAAGTAGATGCCGAGCATGTTGAGGTCGCCCTGCTCGCCACCGAAATCCTGGTCCATGCGGATGCGCACGATGTCGCCGCTCAATGTCACCACGGAATGGCGCAGGGACGCGCCCTCGCCTACGTGGATGCGATGGTTGCCCACATGCTTGGCGGTTTTCGCCCATTCCTGAATGAAGGTGGTGGAAACATGGGAATCTTTGCCCGTGGTGATTTCAACGCCTTCGGCCAGACGCGCATCGCCGTCATGCTCGATGACAACATCGGCATGCGCACGGTCGGCCGCGGCGATCACCAGATGGAACGCATCGAGGTCCTCCCCCGCGCCATGCACCTTGACCAGCACCGGCTGGGCGATCTCACCTTCCAATTCAAGAATGGTGGCGGTGGCACCGGATTCCCATTCCACGGCGGAGACTCGGTCATTCGGTTTGGACACCGTGCCGGACAGGCCTTCACCGAGCTTCGTCTGCGTAAGCTTGATGCCTTCGGCCAGCGGCGATCCATCAATCATCGAGACTTCGATCTGTGTTTCGCCTGACGGCTTGAACACGTTGAAGAACTCGCTGATGCGTTCGATGGGCGTGTATCGCCATTCATCCTGCTTGCGGTCGGGTTCAGGGTAGTCGTTCGCGTCGAACGAGCGGACGGCGTGGTCGACCGAGGACGGCATGGCCGCCGGAACCGCATACGGGTCATTGGGATCCGCCACCGGAATGTTGATTTCCTTGACGGGTGTTGTTGTATCGGCCATTGCTATCAGCCCACCGATCCTTCCATCTGAAGTTCCACAAGTCTGTTGAGTTCAAGCGCGTATTCCATCGGCAACTCGCGGCTGATCGGCTCCACGAAGCCGCGTACGATCATGCCCTGCGCCTCCTCTTCGGTGAGTCCTCGACTCATCAGGTAGAAGAGCTGGTCTTCGGAGATCTTCGAAACGGTGGCCTCATGCGCCATGGAGACGTCATCCTCACGCACATCCACATGCGGGTAGGTGTCCGAGCGGGAGAAATCGTCGACGAGCAGTGCGTCACACACCGTGGAGTTGGACGAGCCTTCCGCGCCCTTGACAATCTTGACGAGACCGCGATAGGCGGAGCGACCTCCACCGCGGGAGATGGACTTCGCCACGATGGTGGAACTGGTGTGCGGGGCGAGATGAATCATCTTCGCACCGGTGTCCTGATACTGGCCCTTGCCGGCGAAACCAAGCGACATGGTGGAGGCCTTCGCATACGGCTCGGCGAGGATGCAGGCCGGGTATTTCATGGTGGCCTTGGAGCCGATGTTGCCATCCACCCATTCCATCGTGCCGCCCTCGCGTACATAGGCACGCTGGGTGACGAGGTTGTACACGTTGTTGGACCAGTTCTGCACGGTGGTGTAGCGCACGCGTGCATGCTTCTCGACGATGATCTCGACGATGGCGGCGTGCAATGAATCCTCGGACCAGATCGGTGCGGTGCAGCCTTCCACGTAATGCACGTAGGAGCCTTCATCGGCGATGATCAACGTACGTTCGAACTGGCCCATGGCGGGGGTGTTGATACGGAAGTAGGCCTGCAGCGGGATGTCGACATGCACGCCCTTCGGCACATAGACGAACGAGCCTCCCGACCATGCGGCAGTGTTCAGGGCACCGAACTTGTTGTCCTCCGGAGGTACGACAGTGCCGAAATACTTGCGCACGAGGTCGGGGTATTCGCGCACCGCAGTATCGGTGTCGACGAAGATCACGCCCTTGTTCTTCAGATCCTCCTGGATGGAGTTGTAGATCACCTCGGACTCGTACTGCGCCGCCACGCCTGAGACCAGACGCTTCTTTTCAGCCTCGGGAATGCCGAGACGGTCATATGTGCTGCGGATGTCGTCGGGCAGTTCCTCCCAGGTCTTGGCCTGCTTGTCAATGGGCTTGACGTAGTACTTGAAATCGTCCGCGTTGAAGCCGGACAGATCCACGCCCCACTTGGGCATGGGCTTGTCCAGAAAAGCCTTGAAGCCGCGCAGTCGCATATCGAGCATCCACTGAGGCTCTCCCTTGTCGGCGCTGATGGCTCGGACCACATTCTCGTCGATGCCTCGTTTGGCTGCCTCACCGGCTGCATCGGAATCGTGCCAGCCATAGCTGTAATCGCCGAACTGGCTGATGATCTCGTCGTCCTTTTTGATCTTTTCCTCGTTGACGCGTGAACGGTCGGCCACGTACTGGCTCATCTCCACGTCAGCGGCGGCGTTTGGCGCTGTGTTTTCGCTCACCATCCTGCCTTCCTTGTTGCTCAATATCCTACGTAAACCTAACAGAACCCGTGTCTAAACACCACTGCCCACACTGCATATTGGCTGTGCGCTGACGTGATGTGCGGCACATGACGCGCGAGTATGACAAGGGGCTCGTCATGGACGGACATGACAAGCCCCGTATTCGATGTTCAGAATAGTCAGATCCTTCCAGCTTCCTCTGCGAGACAGCCTTTGCGGAAATGAATTCAGCCGATCACAGTTGCACGTGCACGCTGGTGCCCATCAGACACCAATCGTAGAACCAATCGGACACATCCCATCCGATGCCCACGCAACCGTGGGAGATGTTGTTCATGCCGGCGATGGTGGCGTCGCTGGTGAAGCTTGACTTGGCGATACGGTGGATGGCGCAGCCGTCCTTGGAGAAGTAGTTGACATCGCCCACGCCCTTGACGTTCCAAGTCGAGGTGCTGCCGTCGGAGAGCTTGACGCTGCCGCTCATGTCCTGGGTCGGATACTTGAGCCAGACCTTGAAATCACCGGTAGGGGTGCACAGATCGCCTTCGCACACGCCCGTGGTCGGATTGTTGTCCTCGCCCACAGATGCATGGAAGGTCTTGATCTCCTGATCGTTTTCGTATACATGGACGAGACGGTCGGACAGATCCACAACAACGTGACGTTTGGTCTTCTTGGTCTGCATTGGATCCACAGTGCCCTCGACGCTTACAGAGCCGCTTCCCTTGGCAAGAGCCTCGACCGCATCGTTGCCAACACTGCCATCGGCACCGGTGGTGATGGTGACACCGTCATGGCCTTCCTTGATGACCTTCAGTTCGTCGCCGTCATTGTTGACGATGACCTCACGGTCTTCCCGGCTGGTCTGGAAAGTGGGCTTGATTGACTGATCGTAATACTGCTGAATCTTGTTCGCATCGAACACCACGTATCCGTTGCGGGTCTCCCCGGAAGCGAGCTTGCCGTTCTTGTTGGCATCGACACGCATGGATGCAGCCAACGCCCGTGCATCGACGGAAGCAATCTGATGGTCGCCGATCTTGATAGCCACCGGGTTCTTGATGAGATTGTCAAGTGTGGACTTGGCGTCATTCGCGACGGTGTCGGTGATCTGTGGATCCGTGCTCTTCAATGAGACCTCTACGGTTGGGGAGGAATCATTGCCGAGCGATTTGATCGAAGCCACTGCGGCTTCAGCCACAGGCTTGGCGTCCAGGCCCTTGCCCGGCTGGCCAGGCACCACATCGAAGGCGTTCTTATCCGCGTTGAGATTCACCGAAGCATCGATGGGCTTGACCTCATCGACGCCGAGCTTGGAGTTCAAGGTGGTGCTATTCGCAGCCGAGACGCTAGCAGGAGCTACATCCACGTTCTTCTTGACCCAAAACGCATACTGCTGCCACCATGCACTATCGCGCTTGGCGTTGACCACATCGGAGGCTATCGCATCGGAATCAACACTCAGCCCGAGATCCTTGAGGGAGATTTTGGCGGTCTTGCCTTCATAGGAAGCGGTCACCGTGGTGTTGCTCACCGCATCATCGATCTGTGCGGCGATATGGCTCTTGCTCTGCCCCATGACCGGATTGCCCCACAGGGTGGCGCCGGGAAGAGCGTGCGATTGGAAGAACCAGAACCCACCACCGCATACTGCGCCCAGCACCGCCACGACACCCAGCACAATCCACGGCCAGACGTGGCGCTTCCGCGGCTTGACGCGGATGGCATGCTCCGCAACGCCGTTCACCGGTGGCTGCACGACGTCAAAAGGCGCGAAGACCGCCGTCGTCTCACCATCGCTCACAGACTTGGCGATACCGGGCTGCGATATGCCCACCGGCTGTCCAAAGTTATCGGTCATGTGACTATTACACACTCTCTCGTTGGTTGTTCCCCGTGCTTATGCACTTGACGCCATTATGCCCTATCCCCGTGAACATGCAGAGGCATCGGCCTCTTCTCCACCTTCAGCGCATATGACCTTGCTCACATATATGCAAAAACTCTCGCTGGTGGCACCCAGTGAGAGTTTTTGCAACATAGCGTTACGCCAATGGTGTTCAGCCGTTCAGCTGCGAGCTTCCTTGTGGTCGAGCGCGGCCTTCACCAGACCGGCGAACAACGGATGCGGCTTGGTCGGACGGGACTTGAACTCCGGGTGGGCCTGGGTGGCCACGTAGAACGGATGCACATCCTGCGGAAGCTCGACGAACTCGGTGAGCTCGCCGTCCGGGCTTTGGCCGGAGATGCGCAGGCCGCCTTCGCGCAGCCGGTCCTTGTAGGCCACGTTGACCTCGTAACGGTGACGATGGCGTTCGGTGACGTGCGTTGTACCGTACAACTCAGCGACCAGGGAGCCCTCCTCCAGCTCAGCCGGATAGGAGCCCAGACGCATGGTGTGGCCCATATCACCCTTACCGGCCACAATGTCCTTCTGCTCCTCCATGGTGGCGATTACCGGATTGGCGCAATCAGGCTCGAACTCGGTGGAGTTGGCGTCCTCGATGCCCAGCACGTGGCGGGCGTATTCGATGACCATGGACTGCAGGCCAAGGCACAGACCGAGTGCCGGAAGGCCGTTCTCACGGGCGAACTTCAGCGCTCCGATCTTGCCTTCGATGCCACGGATGCCGAAGCCACCGGGAATCACGATGCCATCGATGTTGTCGAGGGCTGCGGCCGCACCTTCGGTGGTCTCGCAACGGTCTGCGGCGACCCACTTGACGTTGACCTTGGCCCAGTTGGCGAAGCCGCCGGCCTTGATGGCCTCGGTGACCGACAGGTAGGCGTCCGGCAGGTCGATATACTTGCCGACAATGGCGATATTCACCTCATGCTTGGGGTGATGGACGCGCTCGAGCAGGTCGGCCCATTCGTCCCAGTCGACGTCGTGGAACGGCAGACCGAGCTCACGCACCACATACGCATCGAGCCCCTCGTTGAAGAGGATCTTCGGCACATCGTAGATGCTCGGCGCGTCCACGCAGTTGACCACACCTTCCTCGTCCACGTCGCACATCAGGGAGATCTTGTCCTTGATGGACTTGTTGAGCGGACGGTCGGAACGCAGCACCAGCGCGTCCGGGGAGATGCCCAATTGACGCAGCATCATCACGGAGTGCTGGGTCGGCTTGGTCTTGAGCTCATGCGCCGCGGAGATGTAGGGCACCAGGGAGACGTGCACGAACATGCAGTTCTCCGGGCCGAGGTCGCGGCGCACCTCACGGGCCGCCTCCAGGAAGGGCTGGGATTCGATGTCGCCCACAGTGCCGCCGATCTCGGTGATGATCACATCGACGTCATCGGATGCCTGGGCGCGCATGCGGGACTTGATTTCGTTGGTGATGTGCGGGATGACCTGCACGCACTGGCCGAGGTATTCGCCGGCGCGCTCCTTGCGCAGCACCTCCTGATAGATCTGGCCGGTGGTGACGTTCGCCTTCTGACTCAGGAACACATCGAGGAAGCGTTCGTAGTGGCCGATGTCGAGATCGGTCTCCGCACCATCCTCTGTCACGTACACCTCACCGTGCTGGAACGGGTTCATCGTGCCGGGGTCCACATTGATGTACGGATCAAGCTTCTGCTGCAGCACGTGAATGCCACGGCTGCGCAGCAGACGTCCGAGGGAAGATGCGGTCAGGCCCTTGCCGAGGGAGGAAACAACGCCACCGGTAACGAAAATATGCTTGGTAACGTGCTCTTGGGAATTGCCATGTGTTCTTCTAACCATGGAATTTCACTGTATCATCCGCACGTGACCCGGCGTGTTCGCCCCTGGCCGCCCACAAGCCACACACACATGCGCCATCCACAAACCATCGTCCAAGCTCACCAAGGAAGAACAATCGATGCACATGATTCAGCAGACACGCTCACTGACCGATGATGTGAGCGACAGCCTCGAGCGCCAGTTTGTAGCCGTAGAAGCCCATTCCCGTGATGGTGCCGGTGGCGACTGGGGAAATCACGGAACGCTTGCGGAATTCGTCGCGCGCCGAGGGGTTGGAAATGTGGACCTCCATCAATGGCAGACCCGCGTCGCCGACCATGTGGGCTGCGTCGGCGAGCGCGTACGAGTAGTGTGTGAAGGCCGCGGGATTCATCACCACCGGCGTCTTCTCGTCGGCGGCCTGATGCATCCAATGCACCATCTCGGCCTCATTGTCGGTCTGGCGCACCTCGACTTCAAGACCCAGTTCAGCGCCCCACTGCGTGCACAGGCGACGCAGTTCCTCGAGGTCCTGACGGCCATAGACATCGGGCTGACGCACTCCGAGACGTCCGAGATTCGGACCGTTGACGACGATGACCTTGGTGAATTCAGTGGACATGTTATTCTCTCCCTCCGCCCCTTCGGGGCACCTCCCTCGGCAGAGGGAGACAGTACCAATGACATCCCAATGACGCCGATGCCATCAATCAATGATACGAAACGATAATGCGAAACAATGAGGGCGAGGTGCTGATGCGACCATGATATCGACGCATCAGCACCACCACACCGTCAGTGTTGGATGCGACGGAAGGCTTCTTCTACGGCATCGGCGGGCGGATTGTCTAGATGCACTACATGGCCGATGGAATCAAGCACCACAAAGCGCAACTTGTTGCCGCGAGCCTTCTTGTCGCGATGCATCAATGCAAGCACGTCCTCGAACGAGCCGCCATTCCACGAGATCGGCAATCCCAACGCGGAGAGCAACGCACGATGGTAATCGACCAGATCCTGATCGATGTACCCCAGCAGATGAGCCAGCTCCGCGGCATACACCATGCCCACGGCCACGGCATTGCCATGACGCCAGCGGAAGTGCTCCAGCTTTTCGATGGCATGGCCCAGCGTATGCCCATAGTTGAGGAATTCGCGCAGTCCCTTTTCCTTCAAATCGGAGGAGACATGGTAGGCCTTCACCCGAACAGTACGTTCAATGAGCTCCGCCACGGTCTCTTCAAGCGGGGAGCCCAAAAAAGCCTGTCCATCGAAAAGCCGGAGTTCATCCGCATGCCGCTCCAAGATATGAAGAATCTCGGGATCGCGGATGAAACCGGATTTCGCTACCTCGCCGAGTCCTTCAATGAAGATGTCGTTGGGCAGAGAGGACAATGTGGTGGTGTCCGCCAGCACGCCGGCCGGCGTATAGAAGGAACCTACCAGATTCTTGCCCTGCTGCGTATTGATGCCGGTCTTGCCTCCCGTGGAGGCATCGACCATGGCCAGCAGCGAGGTCGGGCAATTGACGTATCGGATGCCGCGCATCCAAGTTGCTGCCACGAAGCCCGCCAAATCAGTGGCTGCACCTCCCCCGAGGCCCACCACGGCATCGGAGCGAGTGAACCCTTCGTCACCCAGCCGTTCCCATATGCCGTTCGCCACTGTGATGGTCTTGCCCGGTTCCGCATCGGGAATCACGATATCCGATACCTCATAGCCGCCTTGACGCAACAGCGTACGCGCCCGATCGGAATGCCGTTGCACAGGTTGCGTGTGGATGAGCGCGATCTTGGCCGGCTTTGGACCCAGCACATCCGCCAATCGGTTCATCGCACCTTCACCGATGACCACATCGTATGGATCGATAGCTGCACCTTCAACATGAACTGCTCGTTGGGAAACCATATCTATCACTTTCTTGGCGGCACCTTGCGGCGTCAGACCATGGGTATGCACATGGACGTTGGATACCTCGCGGAATACCGGGTCACGTTGTGCGTGGAGCTTCTTCCAACGGGCGTTGGCGTCGCCGTTGAGCATCGGCCTGCCGCCACCGCGATTGGCGCGTTCCATGGCCTCACGCGGATCGGCGTCCAAATAGACGACCTTGCCGCCATGTCTGATGTACGAGGCGAGTTCCCGTTGGGTGGATGGCGTCATAGGTGCTCCCCCTCCGAGGGAGAACACACCTTCGAAATCCGCAAGCACGTCGGCGATGACATCCGCTTCGACCTCGCGAAAGGCCGGTTCACCGTATCGGTCGAAATAATCGGGGATCTTCATGCCGACCTCGTGCTCGATCTCGATATCGGCATCGATGAACGGGAGCCGCAGCATATGGGCGACTTCCTTGCCGACACGGGTCTTGCCCGCACCCATCATGCCGATGATCACTGCGTAGGGGCGTGATGACATATTCAGCTCTCCCACGAATCAGCGCATATGCTCAGGCCACGAGGCAAGGTATGCCTCCATGTTGCGACGTGTCTCCTCGACGCTGTCGCCGCCGAACTTATCTAGTGCGTACTGGGCGATGGTCAGACGGACCATCGCCTCTGCGACAACGGCCGCCGCAGGAACCGCGGTGCTGTCGGAACGCTGGTTGATGGCCTTCGCGGCCTCGCCGGTAAGCACGTCCACAGTACGCAAGGCCTTCGGAATGGAGGGGATGGGCTTCATGGCACCGCGTACACGAATCACCTGTCCGTTGGACATGCCGCCTTCGATGCCGCCGGCACGGTTGGACAGACGGCCGATGCGCCCGTCTGCGTTGACGACGATCTCATCATGCGCCTGGGATCCGGGGCGTTCGGCTTCGAGGAAGCCATCGCCAATCTCCACGCCCTTGAACGCCTGAATGCCCATGATCGCACCGGCCAGTGCCGCGTCAAGCCTGCGATCGGATTCCACATAGGTGCCGATACCTGCCGGCACGCCGTAGGCAAGCACTTCCACCACACCGCCGAGCGTATCCGCAGCACGCTTCGCCTCGTCAATGCGTTCGATGATACGGCTTTCCGCGTCCTTGTCGAGGGTACGCACCGGAGACGCATCCAAAGCGGCGACATCATCGGGAGTGGGCAACGGTGCATCGGCATCGACGTGCACGCCACCGAGCGCCACGACATGCGACACCGTGCGGATGCCGAACGCCTGATCAAGGAACTGGCTGGCCACCTCACCCAATGCCACACGAGACGCGGTTTCGCGCGCGCTGGAGCGTTCCAGCACCGGACGCGCGTCATCGAATCCGTACTTGCGCATACCGGTGAGATCGGCATGGCCAGGGCGCGGGCGGCTCAAAGGCGCGTTGCGTCCCTCCCGAGGCAATTCATGATCGAGTGCGTCGGCGCTCATCACTTCGGTCCACTTCGGCCATTCGGTGTTGGCGATCTCGATGGCCACCGGGGAGCCAAGTGTCAATCCATGGCGCACACCCGTCAGGAGACGCACCTTGTCCTGCTCGAATTTCATGCGTGCGCCGCGCCCGTATCCCAGACGCCGACGCGCCAAGGCTGAGACGATATCATCGGTGCTGATACGGATGCCAGCGGGCAGTCCTTCGATCATGGCCACCAGAGCCTCTCCATGAGACTCCCCCGCCGTCTGCCAGCGCAACATAGCAATCCCTCTCGTTCATTGGTCAATAACTAGGGGATAATGGTAAGCCATGCCGTACCTGTTCACTCTTCCCGGTCTGCTATGTGAGCTTGCGTTGTCCATTGTGGACATACGCACGAGACGGGTGCCGTTGCCTTGGGTGGGTGCCGGCTCGCTGCTTCAGATGATTGCCGTATTCGTGTATGGCGTGATGTCCAACGACCTGTTCGTCCTGTTGCAGGCGGTCCTGTTCACCGCCCTGTGCTGCGTGATCCAGCTCGCCCTGGCATTGCTCGTGCCTAAATCACTGGGATTCGGTGACGTGACTGCATTGGTGCCCGCGGGCTTGGCCGTAGGCATGCTCGGACTGCTCCCAGTGGTGGTCTGGTGGCTCGCCATGGGAGTGTTGGGAATCGGCTGGATCATGCTGTGGCTGCGTTTCGACTCTCGACGCTCCGCATCGGATCATGCCGGCAAGGTGCCGTATGTGCCGGTGATCGCGCTCGGGGCCGTTCTGGCGATTGTCGCTCATATGGTCATCGGATAGAAGTCGTCGGGATAGAAAAGAGCATAAGGATTCTCCTCTAACCCACATGCAACGTTATTGGCCGTTTTCGGCTTGCCACTGACGCAGTTCGGCGACGTTCTTGTCATGTTCCTCGGCGGTGACGGCGAACTTGGTCTCGCCGGTGTCAAGGTTCACCGTGCAGAAGTACAGCCAGTCACCTGATTCCGGCTTCAATGCTGCCTGGATGGCGTTGTCGCCGGGATTGCTGATGGGAGTAGGCGGCAAGCCGGCGATTTTGTAGGTGTTATACGGATTCGACCCGTCTTCGAGCATTGTCGTGGTCACATCCGCGGGTTGGACATTGTTGCCGTATGCCACTGTGGAATCCATGCCCAATGACATTCCCTGCGCCAGACGGTTCTCGATGACCCGCGTCACCTTGGCGTAATAGTCGGCCTTGTTCACCTCGGCCTCGGCAATGGATGCGATGATCATCACACGTTCGCGGTCGGTTCCGGAAGGAACACCCAATTCATCGAGTTTGGCGATGCGCTTATCGACCATGGCCTTGAGGATATCCGATGCGCTGCCCATCGACTTGACGTTGTATGTGCCGGGCTCAAGCCACCCTTCAAAACTGCCGTTCGCCTCCGCCGGCAGAATACCCTCTCCCTTGGCGTTGACAATGGCATCGAAATCGCTCTGCGCGAAGCCGGACAACGTGACGGCATCGGCGATGACCGCGCTGAGCCGCTCGCCCGGCCTGACTTCCAGGAAGCCCGCCGCCTTTGAGGCATCGGTGAGGATGGAAAGCGCCTGCGAGGCGGCCATGTGCTTCTTCAGCGTGAAGGTTCCGGGATACAGTTTGGAATCATTCGCGCTGACCAAACTGGTGAAGGCTTCGGCGGATTTGATGACTTCCGCCTTCAACAGGCCATCGGCAATCTCCACCGCTCCTTGACCTTCTTCAACGGTAAAGGACACTTCCCCATATCCAGGACCAGGATAATCCTCAATGGCGGTATTGGCTTGACTGTTGCTGTCACGGATCTCATGCAGCTTCTCGATGCCGAAATAGAGGCCACATGCCACAAGCGCTATGACGACAACGACCGCGATGATTGTTCCAATGGCCCGATTATGACGCCGACGCCGACGCTTGCGCATCTCACGGCGAGATTTCGGCGGCTGAGGCGGTTCCCCCGCGGGCGCCGCTCCGGTTCCATGTTCAACCCACTGCGTGTTTTCATCAAAGAAATCATGAATGCTGTCTGACATGAAACCGTACCTCATTGTTTCCCGGCACGGTCGAGTGCCGTCTGCAAAATCACCACTGCCGACTGCTGATCGACCAAGGGTCTGTGCTTCTTCGAGGATTTGTTCGCCTCGAATAACTGGCGATGCGCACTGACCGTAGTCAATCGTTCATCAACGAATAGTACTTGAGGAACCTGATACCGCGCCGACGCATCAGGATGCAAGGTCTGCAAGCGCTTTTCCAGATTCGCAGCCCAGCGACGGGCCTTTTTCGCGCTTTTCCCTTCGGTACCGTCCATCTGCAACGGCAATCCCACGACCACATGGGTGACGTGCTCGTCCTCAATCACATCGATCACGTCGTCGATGGCATAGAAATAATCACCGGCAACGTAAATATCGCCGGCCGGGTGTGCAAAGGTCAGCTCCGGGTCGGACAGTGCCAGTCCGACCCGGGCATTACCCAAATCAACGCCTAGCCAAACCACAGGCGTCAGGCTTTCTGCGCCTCGTGCTTCAACGCCTCGAGCGCTTCATCGATCTTGGACGGGTCCGCACCGCCACCCTGGGCGAAGTCCGGCTTGCCGCCGCCGCCACCGCCGAGGATCTTGGATGCGCCGCGCACCAGATCGCCGGCCTTGATGCCGGCCTTACGGGCGGCATCGTTGGTGGCCACAGCGACCATCGGCTTGTCATCCTCATTCACACCGGCGAGGGCCACAATCGCAGGAGCGTCATCACCGAGCTGGGCGCGGATATCCAGCACCGTCTTGCGCAATGCGTCGAACGTGCCGAAATGACCGACGTTCTTGACAGCGGCCTTCACCGGAGCGTTCGAGGCCTTGGCCTCGGCCACCAGAGCCGGTACGGCTGCTGCAAGCTGCCCTTCATACATGGCGGCCAGACGGCGGTCGGATTCCTTGAGCTTGGCGAGCAGCGTGTTGATACGCTCGGCAAGCTCGTCGGGACGCGCATTCAGCTTGTCGGACAGCTGGGAGACCAACGCATGCTCGCGGGCGTTGAAGTCGTAAGCCCCCTGGCCCACGACCGCGTCGACACGACGCACGCCCTGACCGATGGATGCCTCGGAGAGGATGTTGACCATGCCGATCTTGCCGACATGGTCGACGTGGGTGCCGCCGCACAGCTCGCGGCTCCATCCATCCTCGCCGATGGAGACCACGCGCACGATGTCGCCGTACTTCTCACCGAACAGGTGCATCGCGCCGAGCGCGATGGCGTCATCGAACTTCATCTCCTTGGTGGTCACGGCGAGGTTGTCGCGCAGCTTGTCGTTGACACGCTCCTCGACTGCGGAGATCACGGACTTGGCCGGGGCCTTCGACCACTGGAAGTCGAAGCGCAAACGGTTCGGAGCGTCTTCGGAACCGCGCTGGGTGGCCTGCGGGCCAAGTTCCTCGCGCAGCGCCTTGTGCACCATGTGAGTGGCGGTGTGGGAGCGGGCGATGGCGCCACGACGGTTCAGATCGATGTTGGCGTTGACTTCAGCGCCCACGACCAAAGTGCCTTCGGTCAGACGGCACTGGTGGACGATGAGGTCCTTGATCGGCTTCTGCACGTCATCGACCTCGAGCACGGCACCATCGTCGGACAGGATCTCACCCTGA
Source organism: Bifidobacterium sp. UTCIF-1 (assembly GCF_006408915.1). NCBI lineage: Bacteria > Bacillati > Actinomycetota > Actinomycetes > Bifidobacteriales > Bifidobacteriaceae > Bifidobacterium > Bifidobacterium sp. UTCIF-1. Next base: position 97,501 of record NZ_JFAG01000011.1, on the reverse strand, counting down.
TCGGCGAGCTGGCCACCAGCCTCCGCATAGAACGGGGTGCGGTCGAGGATGACCTCGATGTTGGCCGGGCCCGTGACTGCCGGCACGGATCCCTTGCCCTCCTGCATGATGCCGATGACCTTGGCCCGTGCGGACATGTCGGTGTAGCCGAGGAAGTCGATGGGCTTGGCCAGGGTCTTCTTGAAGTCGTCGTAGACCGACAGGTCCACGTTGTGGCGCTTCTTCAGAGCATCGGCGCGGGCGCGGGACTTCTGCTCGGCCATGAGCTCGCGGAACTTGCCCTCATCCACCTTGACGCCCTGTTCGGCGGCCATTTCGAGGGTCAGCTCAATCGGGAAACCGTACGTGTCGTGCAGCTTGAAGGCGTCCTCACCGCTCACTTCAGGCTCGGAGGAACCGCTCTTGGCCTTGTTCACGGCCACGTCGAGGATGGTGGTACCGGTTTCCAGCGTGCGGCGGAACGCGTCTTCCTCACCGTATGCGGATTCGGACACCTCATGGAAGGTGTCGTTGAGCTCGGGGTAGCTGGCCTCCATTGCGGTCTTGGAGGTCGGGAAGAGGGTGGGGAGCACCGGCTGCGTGACGCCGAGCATGCGCATCGAACGCACAGTACGACGCAGCAGGCGGCGCAGCACGTATCCACGGCCCACATTGGACGGGCGTACGCCGTCGGACATGATCATCAGAGCGGAACGCACATGGTCGGCCACGACGCGGAAGCGCACGTCGGCGTCCGCATCCTCACCGTACTTCAGTCCGGAGAGCTGCTCGGCGGCCTCGATGACCGGGAAGACCTCATCGGTCTCATAGATGTTGTTCTTGCCCTGCATCAGGTAGGCCAGACGTTCCAGGCCTGCGCCGGTATCGATGTTCTTGTTCTCAAGCTCGCCGACGATATGCAGGTCGGTCTTGGACTTGACGTTGTCGACCTCGTAGTTCTCGAACACCAAGTCCCAGATCTCGATGTAGCGGTTCTCGTCGGCGATCGGGCCGCCTTCCTTGCCGAACTCGGGGCCACGGTCGACGTAGATCTCGGAGCAGGGGCCGCCGGGGCCGGGACCGCCGGTGGTCCAGAAGTTGTCTTCCATGCCCATCTTCTGGATGTGCTCGGGGTCGACGCCCTCGTTGATCCACAGGGAACGGGCCTCGTCATCGTCGGTGAACGTGGTCATCCACAGCTTTTCCGGGTCGAAACCGTAGCCGCCCTCGCTCTGCGGCGTGGTCAGCAGCTCCCATGCATAGTGGATGGCCTCCTCCTTGAAGTAGTCACCGAAGGAGAAGTTGCCCAGCATCTGGAAGAAGGTGCCGTGACGGGTGGTCTTGCCCACCTCGTCGATGTCGAGGGTGCGCACGCACTTCTGATTGGATGCCATACGATGCTTCGGCGGAGTCTGCTCACCCATCAGATAGGGGATGAACGGCACCATGCCGGCGATGGTGAACAGCGTGGTCGGATTCGGGGAGATCAGCGACGCCGAAGGTACGACGAGATGGTCGTGCTTGGCGAAGTAATCGAGATATCGCTTTGCGATTTCCGCAGTGCGCATGACGGGATGTACTCCTTGTTGGTTGCTGACGCAGGTGCGCCTTGGGTTAAATGGAAAGACCTTGCTTGATAGGTGAAGGATTCGGACCTGTGCGGAACGGCACCGTCGGAAGGATTCACGATGCGATGCCGTTTGAGACCGGTCAGTCGGCCTGCACGTTGTATCGGCTGTTCAACTCAGCCTCACGGGCCCGGCGTGCAGTGTTGAATTCATTGACCAGCCCTTCGAGCGTCCGCATGGGAACATTGCTCTGATCGGGGCCAAGCAGGAACTGCCGGGCCGCATCAGGAGTGTTGGCCTTGACATATGCCTGGGCTTTGGTGACTGCCACGATGCCGATGGCCACACCGACGCCGACCCAGAAGATGCGTTTGAACATCACTCCCCCTTCTGAGTGTTTCCGGTATCACCGGCTTGGGCACCGGCGTGTCCGGCCAGGAAAGACTGGGCGGTGGACTTGAGCGCATACACGGCAGATGCGATCTTGATGACAGGCTTGCCGAGGAACGAACCATACAGATCGGTCAGCGCACCGACGTTGTTGGCCGTGGTGGAGGCGGCCGCGGAAATGCGATTCACGTCCTCCAACGATTTGTTGACCTGCTTGACGGTGGTCACACCTTCATCCAGTGCGGGGATGGCGTGTTCACCGGACTCCTTGACGGTCTGCGCAATCTGATCAAACATCTTGCCAAGTCTGATCAGCGGATAGATCATGAAACCGGCCAGTACTGCGAACGCGATGGCCGCGATCAGGCCAGCGATCTCTCCGACTCCCATTGTTTCCTCCTTGAGGTCACATATACTCGCACAAGGGTAGCACTCATTGCCTATTTCTTCACGCCGCCGCACTCGAGCCCCACATCGGCACCGGGTTTACACCGGTTGTTTCACCGGCTATTTGCCATACGACATTATGGTCACGGCGTCGGCGAATGGCTTGTCGGTGTCATATTCGATCACGGTCACCGAACCGTTGGCCGGCCGTTCGCTCAGATCCAGATCGGGACCGCCGAATCGATGCGCCAGACTGAGCAGGGTGTTGCCATGAGAGATCTGCAGAACGTCGTCGCCGTCGCGAAGATGCGGATTCGTTGCGATCAGGCGGAAGGCGCCTTCCACTCGCTCCCAGTATTCCTGATCCGACTCGGCATCATGGAAGGGGTCCGCCTCTTTGAGGAAATCACGGGACGCGGCAAGGCCGAAACGCTTCACGATCTCGTTGTAGGTCTTGGCGCCATGAGGCGCGCCTGCGGCGTACCATGCCATGGACATGTCGAGGCCTTCGTAATAGCCATAGAATTGTTCACGGAAATGCATGTCCGCAATCAGTTCGGGGCGCGCGTTGCCAGCCTGCTCGTTGATGTCCAGAATCGTCTCGGCGGTCTGCTGCGCGCGTGTGGTATCCGAGCAGTATGCGGCGGCAAAGGTCAGACCCTTGAGCCGTTCTCCGGCCCTTGCGGCATCGGCGATGCCGGATTCGGTCAGCGGCGAGTTGGACCAGCCCTGAAGCCGATTGTATCGGTTGAAATAGGTCTGCCCATGGCGGACCAGATGCAGATGAAGAATCATGATGACCATGCTACGCGCCGGTGCCGCTTGGCTGCAACGATTCAGCCATGTCGTCACCTCCGATGGCGCGGTTGCGCCCTTTGCACCCGCGTTATGGCAGAATCGTTGCGGATAGGTGCCCGAAAACGCAGGAACCCCGCGCTGTTCGGCGCGGGGTTCGAGCGGTATGTCCTGGATTGTTGTTGACCAGAGGGGCCCGGATCAGCGGGCGTAGTATTCGACCACGTACTGGATGTTGACCTGGACCGGGATCTCTTCGACGGCCGGCTTGCGGGTCAGGGTGGCCTTCAGGGATGCCAGGTTCACGTCGAGGTAACCGGGGACCGCAGGCAGCACATCGCGGTGCACGCCTTCGGCAGCGATCTGGAACGGAACCATGGTCTGGCTCTTGGCCTTGACCTGAATGGTCTGGCCGGGCTTGACACGGTAGGACGGGCGATCCACGATGTTGCCGTCAACGAGGATGTGACGGTGGACCACGAACTGACGGGCCTGGGCGGTGGTGCGGGCGAAGCCGGCACGCAGCACCAGGTTGTCAAGACGGGACTCGAGGTCGATCAGCATGGCGTTACCGGTCTGGCCGGCGACGCGGGTGCCCTCTTCGTAAGCGCGGCGAAGCTGCTTCTCGGACACGCCGTACTGGGCGCGCAGACGCTGCTTCTCACGCATACGCACCGCGTAATCGGATTCGGTGCGGCGGCGGTCACGGCCGTGCTCGCCAGGAGCGTACGGACGCTTTTCGAAAATGCGCTGAGCCTTCGGGGTCAGTGCGATGCCGAGGGCGCGGGACAGGCGCACCTGACGGCGAGAACGCTGAACGTTCGTCATTTGGATTGTTCCTTCTGTCGTTATTTGAACGGAACGTCTGGCTTCAGCATGATGCCGGACGCTGAGTCGGGCCTCTCCAACGCTTCGTCGTGATCGCTCACGAGCGACCTTCATTCTCACGAACGCCGGCCGCCGACCCGTTGATGGGCTATGACTCCAGACGGCATCCGCCTTTCGGCAGACACCAAGAAAAAGATTTTACGCGCAGCCCATGGACAATGCGGCCTGCCGCGAAGGGCGCCTATTGAGAAGGTCGCTAGTAGATTGTCTCACTGATAATTGAGTACTGCATCTAGATCTCTCCCCCAGTCAGCTTCGCTGCCAGCCCCCCTCATCAGAGGGGGCCAACAACACTCAGACACATGCAAGACGGAGCGCTAGAGCTTCTCACTGGCTGAGCCGTCAAACGGGCAGCCCAGCGGGCTGACCGTAGGCGAAGTGAGCGGCCTGCCGCGAAGGGCGCCTATTGAGAAGGTCGCTAGAGCTTCTCAATAGGCGCCACACGAAGCATCAGACGTTTGACGCCGGCGGAGCCGAAATCGACGGTGATCACGGATTTGATGCCCTTGTCCTCGAGCGCGGTGACCTTCCCCAGTCCGAACTTGTCATGGCTGATCATGTCCCCCACGGCAAAATCAGCGATAGACAGGCCATTGTCCTTGCCGAGCTTGGATCCGGCACTGCCGCCAGCAGCCGCCGAGGACTTGGGGGCGACACGACGTATGGTGACCTTCCCGCCACGAGATCGTCCAAAGGAATCCGATGAGCCTGACCGGGAGCCGTATGACGATGAGCCAGACCGGGAACGAGAGCCATACGTGGAACCGCCATCACGGGAGCCATGCCACGACGAGCCGCCATAGGAGGACCCATACCGCGACCCGTAGGAGGAAACCGAACCTCGACCGCCGAATGTGGCGGAGCCACCGAATGTCGTGCCACCGAAATCGTCGTCATCCCATCCGCCGAAATCGTCTGCGAAACCGTCGGATTCCCAGCTCGAACGCATCCGTTCCACACCGGCTTCCTTACGCTTCCAGTCAATGAGCTCCTGGGGTATTTCGTCGAGGAACTGACTTGGCATCATGTCCGCGGCCTGTCCCCACTGCGAGCGCACGGCGGCGCGCGTCACATAGAGGCGGCGCTTGGCCCGGGTGATGCCCACATACGCCAGTCGCCGTTCCTCCTGCAGTTCCGTGGTGTCTTCCATCGAGCGCGAATGCGGGAAGGTGCCTTGTTCCATGCCGGTCAGGAACACCACCGGGTATTCGAGACCCTTGGCGGTGTGCAACGTCATCAGCGTCACCTTGCCTGAATCCTCCTGCTCACCGGGCAGCTGGTCGGAGTCGGCTACGAGCGCGGTGGTCTCGAGGAATTGGGAGAGCGTGGCGTCCGGCGTGTTCTGCTCGAATTCCGCGGCGGTGGACTGCAACTGGGACAGGTTTTCCAGTCGCGAGGCATCCTGCGGGTCGACGGATTTCTCCAGTTCGGCGCGAAGCCCCGAGCGTTCAAGGACCTCAGCCACGATTTCACTCGGCTTGGAATCGTGGGCACGGGTGAATTGCGAGAGTGATCCCATCAATTCGCGGAACGATTTGAGCAGGGTGGCGGTCCGGGTGGGTACGTCGTCGATCTGCTCCACATGCATCAACGCGTAGAAGAAACTGGTGCCGTGTTCGCGCGCATAGGAGAGCAGCACGCCTTCCGCACGGTCTCCGAGGCCGCGCTTGGGCACGTTGAGGATACGCCTCAGGTTCACATCGTCGTCCGGGTTCACCAACGCTTGCAGATAGGCCAGGGCATCCTTGATCTCACGACGTTCGTAGAACTTGGTGCCGCCCACCAGCTGGTACGGCAGTCCCGCGTTGATCAGCGCCTCCTCCAACGACCGGGACTGCGCGTTGGCGCGGTACATGATGGCCATGTCCGAGTATGCGATGGATTCCTCGGCATGCAGACGCGCGATTTCCCCGGCCACCCATTGGGCCTCCTGTTGAGCGTTATCCGCCGCATACCCCACGATGGGCTCGCCTTTGCCGAGCGCCGTCCATAGCTTCTTCGGCTTGCGTCCCTCGTTGTTGCTGATCACCGCGTTCGCGGCATCCAGAATGGTTTGCGTGGAGCGATAGTTCTGCTCCAGCATGATGGTCTTGGCGTTGGGGAAATCCTGTTCGAAGTCCTGTATGTTGCGGATGTCGGCACCACGGAACGCGTAGATCGACTGATCGGAATCGCCTACGACCGTAATCCAGGCAGGACCGGTTTTGCCCGCATTCGGCGCTCCCGGCACCGGCCGATCCCCCGAGTCCACGCCCGCAAGCTCGCGTACGAGCACATACTGGGCATGATTGGTGTCCTGATACTCATCCACAAGAATGTAGCGGAACCGATGATGGTAGTACTCGGCGACGGTCGGGTCGGCGCGCAGCAGCTCCACGGTCCGGCCGATCAGATCATCGAAATCAACGGCGTTGGCGAGCGCCAGACGGTGCTCGTATTCCGCATAGATCACCGCATAGATGGCTTCGAGATCGCCCACTGTGCCGAATTGGTAACCGCGCTGTCCGGGGGTGAAGTCCGGGGCGTGCAGCGCCAGATACTCCTTCCATCCAGTCAGATTGTTCTTGAGGTCGGATATATGCCCGAGGATGGAACGCGGGGTGTATCGCTTGATATCCAGATTGAATTCGGTGGCGATGATCTTAATCAGCCGCTCGGAGTCGGCGGAATCATAGATGGAGAAACCGGACTTGAGCCCTATGGATTTGCCGTCGCGTCTCAGAATCCGCACGCATGCGGAGTGGAAGGTGGACACCCACATGCGTTGGGCCACCGGTCCGATGAGCGTGGCGAGACGCTCGCGCATCTCGGCGGCTGCCTTGTTGGTGAAGGTGATGGCGAGCACCTGGCTGGGCCATGCGCCGAACTGACTGAGAATCCATGCGATACGGCGAGTGAGCACACGGGTCTTGCCGGAACCTGCACCGGCGCCGATGAGCAGCGCCTGACCGCGATATTGCACCGCCTCCGACTGCTGAGGATTGAGGTCCCCTACGAGTTCCTGGGCGCTTCGCGCTATGACTTCCGGTTCCTCGAACACCATGTACTCCCCTTTCGTGCGACATTCATATCTACCATATGCGCCGGTCAGCGTAAGCTGGTTTGCCATATCCTTCAGTTATCTGAAAACAGCTATTTCCATCTGACGCCAAGGAGGTAAACCCATTGCAGGAACTCGAGGAGCGAATCCAGGCCGAGGGCACCGTCAAACCCGGCAATGTGCTGAAAGTGGACGCGTTTCTGAACCATCAGTGCGATGTGCGTCTGTTCGACCACATGGGCGCTGAATGGGCCAGGCACTTCGCCGGCAAAACCATCACCAAGATCCTCACCATCGAGGCTTCGGGCATCGGCATCGCCTGTTGCGCGGCACGCCATTTCGGCGATGTGCCCGTGGTGTTCGCCAAGAAAGCCCAGTCCATCAATCTGGATGGCGACCAGTACACCACCACCGTGTACTCCTTCACCAAGCAGAAGGAGTTCCCGGTCATCGTCTCCAAGAAATACCTGAACCCTGGAGACCATGTTCTCCTTATCGATGATTTCCTGGCCAACGGCAAGGCGCTGCGCGGCCTGATCGAGCTGTGCGAGGAGGCCGGCGCGGTCGTCGAAGGCATCGGCATCGCAGTGGAGAAAGGCTTCCAGGGCGGCGGCGACCAGCTGCGCGCCGACGGTTATGACGTGGACTCGCTGGCCATCGTGGAGTCCATGGACCCCGAGACCGGCAAGATTGAGTTCCGCCACTGAGGGCACACGCCGGTTCGCCGGACAGCGGACCGGCGTTCGTTGACATACGAGAGAATCAAGAGAGAGTATATGGAAGAGAAGAAGGATGCCGCCAAGTCGGCAGGCATTTCGATGGAGGCGCTGACTTCGCTGGATGCGCCGGTTTCGTTCTGGAAAGGCATTCCATTCGGCCTGCAGCACGTCATGGCCATGTTCGTGGCGAATCTCGCCCCGATTTTCATCGTGGCCTCGGCCGCGAAGATGACCCCGGCTCAGTCGGCCACCGTCATTCAGGCGGGCCTGCTGGTGGCGGGTCTCGGCACCTGCCTGCAGCTGTACGGCGCGTGGCGCATTGGCTCCCGCCTGCCGATGGTCACCGGCATCTCCTTCACCTATGTGGCGGCTGCGGTGGCCATTTGCGCCGACAAGGGCTATGGCGCGGTCGTCGGCGCGGTGCTGGTCGGCGGTCTGCTTGAGCTGGTGCTGGGCCTGACCGCCCAGTACTGGCGTCGCTTCGTGCCGCCGATCGTCTCGGCGATCGTGGTGACGTCCATCGGCTTCTCCCTGCTGAACGTGGGCGCCACCAGCTTCGGCGGCGGCTCCGGCGCGAAGGACTTCGGTTCGTGGGAGAACCTCACGCTCGGCCTGGTCTCACTGGTGGCGTGTCTGGCGTTCCAGCTGCTGATGAAGGGTACGCTGAAGCAGCTGTCCGTGCTGTTCGGTCTCGTGGTCGGCTACGTGGTGGCCGTATGCATGGGCAAGGTCGATTTCTCGGGCTTCCAGAATCTCGCCATCGTCTCCGTACCGCAGTTCATGCCGTTCAAGCCGGTGTTCGATCCGGGCGCGATCATCTCCCTTGCGTTGCTCTATGTCGTCTCCTCGGTAGAGGTGCTCGGCGACACCGCCGCCCTGACCAAGGTGGGCCTCAACCGACTGCCCACCGAGAAGGAGACCGCCGGCGCCATCGCGGGCGACGGTCTGATTTCCTCCGTTTCCGGCCTGTTCGGATGCCTGCCGCTCACCTCGTTCGCCCAGAACATCGGTCTGGTGGCCATGACCAAGGTAGTCAACCGCAAGGTCATTCTTTCCGGTGGCCTGATTCTGATTCTGGCGAGCTTCGTGCCGGCCATCGCGGAGATGTTCAACTCGCTGCCGCAGGCGGTGCTCGGCGGTTGCACGATCATGATGTTCGGCAACATCATCCTCTCCGGCTTCCAGATGATCGCCGAGGCGGGCTTCACCCAGCGCAATATCACCATTGCTGCGCTTTCGCTGACCATCGGCATCGGCTTCACGCAGGTGAGCGACATCTTCGCCCACTTCCCGGCCCTGTTCCAGCAGATCTTCGCCTCGAACTGCATCGCCGTGGCCTTCGTGGTCGCCGTGATCCTCAACGCCGTCCTTCCTAGCGAGGAGCATTTCCTCGCTGCTCGCAGCGAGGAACAGTAGGCACAGCCTCGCTGCCCGCAGCGAGGAACAGTAGGCACAGCCTCGCTGCCCGAAGCAAGAAAGCATAAGCACCGACTCCCCGCAAGTCGCAGGACCGTTCCGCGGTTATCACCCGTGATGGCCGCAGAACACACCGTTCTCGACAGCGGGCACAGGCAGCAGTAGACAGATGAGTGATCCCCATTCCCGTCCGAGGGAATGGGGATCACTCATAACACCTCATCATCCTGTTGCGTGGCGCTTCAGGATTCAAGGTCGACATATGGATCTCAGCGCAGGCGGGTCTCCTTCAGCGCGGATTTGACGGCCGCCTTGGTGAGTACGAACTGAATGTAGTAGGTCGCCACTGTCAGGATGGCCACACCCGCCAACGTGATGACCCCGGCGATGGCGTCATCCTTGGAGATGTTCCTGACCGGGCACTTGCCTCCCTTGCCGCATAGGCCTGGGTGGCGCTTCAGTGGGCAATGGGCCGCCTTGGCACAGCCATCCTCCGTTACACCGGGCTGCCCGTCCGCCGTAACATCGTTGACGTCGTTCTCATTGAACGTGAACGTATCGGTTTCATTGGTGTCGCTCATGATCACTCCCCTATCAATGGCATTTGACTGTTCCTGACGGCCACCGCGCCGCCGTATCCTCCATTATATCGACACGCCATAGGGGACGTCTCGTATGAATTCTCGATGAATTGCATGGCGCATGGCAATACTCCGCTCGCATCCACCTCGCCAGCTGCGGCACAATAGTGCCAATACGGGTTCTTCCATGCCAAGGAGGCGCGCCATGACCGACGACATGCATCGTATTGACGGCCCCACCGCGGCCGGAGAGCCGACCGACTATCCGACGGGCATGCCGAATGGCCCGATTCCCCGCACACAGATCCCCGACGCAGTCAGCCAGTCGGCTATTCCTCCAATCGCCTCATCTCTCGCCATATCCGGTGACGACGCCGGCACCGAGCGTCACTCCATCGATGACTACACCGCGAAGATGACCGAGCTCATCGAGCTGATGCGCATGATTGGCAACGACACGCAGCAATGCGAGGTCAAGGAATGCAAGCGTCGCATCTCCTCGACCATCACGGATACGCTGTCCGCATTCTCGAACGGCTCAGGCGGCTGGATCATCCTCGGGCTTTCCGAAAAGTCGGGTTTCGCGCCGGTCGATCATTTCGATGCGCGCGCCATGCAGGAGGCGCTGAGCCAGGCATGCGAGAAGATGACCCCGGTGGTGCGCCCGGTGATTGTCACCTGTCCTTTCGAGGGAGCGAATCTGGTGTTCGCACGCATCGATGAGATGCTGCCACGTGACAAGCCATGCTTCACCACGGCGCTCGGCCCCCATGGCGGTTCGTTCATCCGCACAGGTGACGGCGACCGGCGTATGACCTCCTATGAGGTGGATCGGCTTATCGAAGAGCATCTGCAACCCACCTACGATCTGGATATCGTGCCGGGCGCCACCATCGACGACCTTGACCATGCATTGGTATCGGGCCTGTTGGCGCGTGTCCGCGAGCAGCATCCTCATGTGTTCTCCGGCAGCGACGACGCCCGTATGCTGCTGGATCTGCAAGTGCTCCGGCATGATGATTCCGACGATGCCACGGTCGGAGGCGTGCTGAGGCCCACATTGGCCGGACTATTGGCTCTTGGCCGGTATCCTCAGAAGTATTATCCGCGTCTGTCCATCTCCATCGCCGTGTTTCCGGGCATCGACCGTGATGAGGTGTTCCGCGGCGACGAACGACTGGTCGCCGCGAAGACCATTGTCGGCCCTATTCCGGTGATGATCAATGATGCGGTGGAATCGTTGATGCGCTGGATCGGCGCCAAGAAACCGGATTATCCGCCCGTGGTGCTGCGTGAGGCAATCGCCAACGCGCTGACCCACCGCGACTACTCCCCGGATGCCCGCGGCACACAGGTGCGCATCAATGTGTTCACGAACCGTATAGAAATCACGAATCCGGGTGGCCTGTACGGCACGGTAACGCATGACGTGCTCGCCAACCCGCATCCGGTGACGGGCGTGCCGTTCGTCTCCACACGAAACCAGTTCCTTTTCACGCTTCTGGAGTCCACTCCGTATCCTGACGGCGGGTTCGTCAATCCTGAGGGAGGCGATGGCTATCAGCGCATCGCGGCGAGCCTGCGCGAGGCCGGCGTCGAACCGGCGACCACACGCAATGACATCAACACGTTCACCATGACCATCACCAAGCATCGGACGGCCGCGAACAGCACGCCCAGCGACATCTCGAAGGCGATCATGACCGTGCTGGAGCGTCATTCGGCGATGAGCATCAAGGAGATCATACGCGAACTGCAATTGACTCCGCTGGCCGCCACGTCAGGGATGCGCGAGCTGATCCGGGAAAGGCGCGTCGCCAAGGTGAGGTTGCAGGACGATCCGACCCAGCGCTATCGGCTGAAGAGCAATTGAATCCTGGTTCCTCTTGCCTACATGAAGAGGAACCAGGATGCGGTATCCCACCAGTTCGCCACAGGCATGTTCATCCCCGATGCGAACTGTTTGAAGAAGAGGAATACCAGCGCCGCCACAAGCCCCGCGCACAGCCATCCGAACGTGAGCCTCTGGGTTACGAGTCGCCAATGGGCCGCTTCCATCCGGACGCTATCCCCGCGAGAATCCGTCACGCTTCCGGCCATCGCGGCATCCTGTCGATTCACGACACCATCGACGGCATACAGCAGCACAAGGAACGAAGTCATCAGCATGAACGCAAAATCGATTTCATACCGGATATCCGGACCGGTGATCCGGGCATCGACAATGAAGGCGAGCAGCCAGGACACGAATACGCCAGCCAAAAGTCCACTGGCGCGGATGCCATGCAGCGCGAACCTCCATACGACGATGGTGAACAGAAGCAACGCGAACGGCGCAGCAGTGAGGAACCATCCGCCGAACATGGCATGTTCGGAGCGCCACGTGGTCAACGGCACCCCGCCGGTTGGATGAAGGGGAAATGCGCGGTGATGTTGGGAGGCTGTATCAGATAGGTGAAGACAAACGAGAAATACTGGGTAAGCGGCGCACGCATATGCGTCATATCGTAGCCGGTCAGATTGTAGGTCGCGCCGAAATCGGTGAATTTGCCGAAGCGGGCCTGATTGTAGGCGAACTGGAGCAGGAAGACCAGCAAATACGGTGCTATCGCGCACGACCAAGTCTTGAGCTCGCGGATGAGCGCCGCCCCTCCGCGCAAACTCTGCCTCCATAATCCGATGATCTCATCGCCGAACAACGGGACGGCAATAAGCGTGGCAAGGATGACCTGAGGCCTGCATGCGATGGTCAATGCCATGCACAACGACCCCGACGCCAACAGGGGCAGATTCAATCCGCGCAGTTTGGCCTCGATCCATAGCGACAATCCCAAAGCGGCGAACAGGATCGCCATCTCCTGAGGTATCTGGTAGAACAACCCCAATTGGATGACGAAAGCGATGCCGTCACCGAACATGAAGGCGACCATGCCGAACAAGGCGGCGCCAAGGGAGACTGCACGGCGACGACCGATCAGACGAGCCAGCTGTATGGCGAGCAGCGCGACGGCGGCGGAAGCCAGAGTCGCCGTGATGATGAGGGCTGTGTTCGTGGCCATGTCCATGCCGGTAATCGCCTTGAATGGCGCGAACAGCAGCAGCGCCGGCAGGACGCCGAAGTATGAATAGTATCGCCCATCATGGAACGCCACATCAAAGAAGATGGGAATGTCGGGATGCGCGAGCGCCGTGGCTATACGCGCTTTCGTATCGTAGGGGTTGCTCATGCCGGCGAGCGCATCGTTCACCGGGTAGTCCAGCCACGTTCGGCCGTGAAGGATGGCGTCGGCGAGCATCTGGTATTGGTTGACTGCGGAGTAGGACTCGAAATAGTTCCAATACGTGGGTTCCGGGCTGTCCTGCGGCGATGCCATAACCAGCAGCGCGATTGGCGTCAGGCTCGTAGCCACCGCACAGATGCCGACCGGTATCAGACTGGAGCTGCGGCGCAACGCGAGCCGGATGCGATAGAGCGGCGAATTCGGACGGAACAGGATGATGAGCAATGCTGCCGCCAGTTCGAGAGCGAGGCGAAGGGCGCTGAAGCGCATAGGCACACGCGGATTGGCCGTAATGGGGCCGTATGGGATCACCGCGCCTTTCTCCATCTGCTGATAGCGGAGTCTGACATGGGTGGAGCCGTCTCCGACCCGCGAATACCGTGACGATTCGGAGGATGGCGAATAGCCGACGTCGGCGTTCGCGTCATACCATCCGCTGTCGGTGGATTTCATGGTGGAGACCCGCCACTTCACCGAGTCGTTCTGGGAGGGCCGCTCAGACGGCACGTGGTCGATGTACAGGTATTCGATGGGCTGGTTGGCGGAGACGTCACGCCAGGCGTGCTCCGGATCGGTGACGACGGCGATCCCGCCTGCCTCGACGCTCAGGCCCGACCCTACCCCGTCATCATGGGTCTGCTGCGGCGTGGAGCCGATGGTCTGCCAGAACGGCAGATTGAAGACGAACAGTTCCAGCACCGTGATGACGACGAATGAGACAAGGATCGGCTTGAGCCATACGCGCGAAGCCGGTCTCCGTGCTCCGGCCGCCGCGGCATCCATGTGCGCTTCTTTCTGGCATGAGGGCCGGCATGACATGCCGCTGCCGAGCACGCTCATCGGGTTGCCTTCCACTCGGCGCATGATTGTTGGGGATCGGCGGCATCCTGATGCTGTGTTCCGCCCCATAACGCACGTGCCGCAGGCGAATACTCGATCTCTTTGACCCGTTCGAGCTGGTCCTCCTGGAGTTTGCGTTGCGTGCGCATCACTTCGGAGATGATGAGCAGCAGCAGCGATATCACCATCCAGATGAACAGCATGACACCGAGCAGCAGCGACTGCATATGCCCCTGCCCTGCCCTGCAAAGAAGAACGTGAGATATCGGATGAAGATGATGGCCGCGAGCAGACCGGGGACGATAGCCGACCAGGTGAACACCGTATGTGCCCGGAACATAAGGAAGCTGCGGATGATGGCGCCCGCCGACTTGCCCATATGCTCGAAAATATTGTGGAAGAGGCGTGAGTTGCGGGTTTTCGGATTCGTGACGATCGGTATGGAGGTGATGGCGATCCGCTTGTAACCGGCCTGGATGATCGTCTCCATGCAGTAGCTGAATTCGGTCAGGATATTGAGCTGTATGAGCGCCCGCTTGGAGTAGGCTCGGAATCCGCTGGCCGCGTCAGGGATATGCGTTCCTCCGGCCGCGGTGTTCACCACCCAGGAACCGAATCGTTGCATGAGCTTCTTGAACGGTCCGAACTCCTTGATGGTGTCGGTCTGTCTGTCGCCGACCACGATATCCGCTTTGCCCTCGATGATAGGACGCACCAGATCGCCGATGCGCTCGCTGGGATACTGGTTGTCGCCGTCCGTATTGACCACGATGTCCGCGCCATGCTTCAACGCGTAATCGACGCCGTCGCGGAAGGCGCGCGCCAGTCCCATCGTGCCGCTGTGATGCACGATATGCCGTATGCCTAGGGCGCGTGCCACCGCTACGGTGTCATCCGTGCAGCCGTCGTCTACGATCATCACATCGAGCCGGTCGACACCGGGAATCGACTTCGGCATCCGCTCCATGACCATCGGCAGTGTCTTCGCCTCGTTGAGGCAGGGGATCTGTACGAACACGTGCATCGTCATCACTCTTTTCTGTTTGTCACAAGCGTTCGAATCATGCGTATATCGATGACGCCGGCCCGCGCGATGACCGCGAGATAGGCCGCATACATCAATGCATAAAGGCACATGAGCACCAGGAAGTTGCTTGTCGGCATCAAGCGCCCTACACCGTATGCAACCGCCCACAACGCCGCGTTGCAGCCGATCGCCGTCCATGTCCTGCAGCACATCACATCCCCCAGCCTGAGTCTGACCTCAGCAAAGGAAATCGTCATGAGGAGGAATGTGCACGTCATGCTGGTGGCCGCGATGGCTGTGATGCCGCCCCATCGTGCGCTGAGGATGAACGCCGTGACGACGACGATCAGCGAGATCAACGACAGCCAATCGGAAAAGCGCGCGTCGCGTTCGGCATTGAGCAGCATGTTGAGCATCACCGTGACGCCCATGAAGAAACTCGACAATGCGAGGAAGGAGAGAGCCGACGCCGCAATCGTGTACTGCGGCGAGTAGAAGGCGGACAGCAGCGTCGTGCTGGTGGCGGAAATCGTCACCGCCATCGGAAGAATCAGCGCGAATGCGAGCAGCAGGAGTTCGCGGGCCTTGCCGATAGCCGCATCGCGCTCCCCCTGTGCGATCAACCGCGAGACGACTGGCAGGATGATGACGGCGAACGCCTGGAGCAGGTAATACGTGGTCTTCCCGAAGTTCATCGCGCCGGTGTAGTAGCCGGCCATCTGCGAAGGCAGTTCGGCTTTGACGACGAGCGTATCGGCGCTCAGTACCAATGAGGCCATGATGAAGAACAAGGAGAAGGAGAGCGTACCGTGAGCGGCGGCGCGCCAGGTGAAGTCGTGGCCCTCCCCTGCGGGCAGCACCCGCCAGATGGGAACGAGCATGGCGAGTCCGATGACGATGGTCACGATCATCGCCGAACAGTAGCCGACTTCAAGGCCGATGACCGGATCATCGGGGAACGCGAGGATGATCAACGGAATGGTGCCAAGCTTGATCATCGGATAGAAGGTGGCAAGGAACGCGCTGCGTCCGAACCGCTGCAATCCGTCGTTGATGCCGAGCATCACGACATACAGGCCGTTGGCTGGCACGAGGAACGCGGCATAACGGAAATAGCGCGCCAAAGCATCGTCGCCGAGCATCACGCCGAACAGCGGCGCGCCCGCGAAGTCGATGAGGAAGAACAGTGCGACGACGGCGAACTGGACCACCAGCGTGCGCACGATCACCTGGCGCCCGTCGTAATGCCGTGAAGCGATGCTGCGGGCCAGGGATTGGCGTGCGCCATTGCTGACGAACAGGTACTCGAAGTCCAGCACGGTGATGATGGTGCCCACCACGCCATAATCGGCTGGCGAGGCGAAACCGCCGAGGAAGTAGTGGATGGCGTATCCGGCGACGAAGAAGGCGACATTGCTGATGAGATTGAATACCAAACCGCGGTTCATGACGTCAGACCCCTTTCTGCCGCCATAACCGTTCAGGGCGTACCGCATCTGCACGCAGCAGGCCGATCAGCAGGGGAACCATGATGAGCGACCACAGCATGTACCGGGTGGCGGTGGGTTTGAGAGGTATCGAAATTGCATTGGGCAGCAGGGAAAGCAGTGACCAGACAAGAGGCACTGCGAACGGGAACCACGAATGCCGTCTGACAGCGCGACCATCGCGCATGCCGGACGCAGCGGACGCGGCGGCACGGCCGAGACGGCAATAGACAAGGAACAGGGGCAGGACGAATGTCCAAACGGAGGTGAACGTCAGTATGCGGATGATTGGGAGGGAGCGCCATGCGTTCCACCACGCGTGGGCGGCGGACTGACCGGCCCGGTTTTCCGCATACGCGGGCATCTGCCGGAACGGCTTGCTGTAGGCGTTGAAGATCTGCAAGTCCATCTGGTTGCCGATGGCCTGGTCGGCGACCCGGTCGAGCGAGGCGAGGCTCACCGCCGGTGCTGTGGAATTCTGTGGCGTGCGCAGGAAAGAGAACCAGCCGGATTCGAGTGAGGCGAACGCGATGAGATAGGAATCCGGATGCCTGAGGCCCATCTGCGCCCAAGCCGTGGCATAGTCGGGCACGCCGTTGGCGTCGCGCAGCGAGTATTGGATGATCGGGTCGGCCAGATAAGGGTTGTACCTCGAGGCCATGTGATCGAACGGCACATGGTTGACCGTGTCGACGGCTTTGCGTTCGTCTGGCGTGATGTCATGGGGATGGTCAAGCGCATACCGTGCAGTCATCTGCATCGGCACGACGAGAATCTGGTTGGAATCCTCCTTGGCCACCTTGAGCGGCCCGGCCACGGCTGCGGGGAATATGACGACGGCGAGCAACGTCACGCCCAGCGCAGCGGCAAGCGCCGTCAGACGCCGACGGCGAGTCGCTGCGACCACTGGCAGTGCCAGCAGGGAGAGCACGGTGATGTACAGCCCGGTCATCGTGGTGAGCGCGCAGCCGAGGGACAGCACGAACAATCCGGCGAGGAAACGTCTCGACGCCAGCGCCTCGAGCCCGGTCCGCACGGTTTCAGCCATCATGATGAGCCATGGGATGAGGAACACCATGTGCAGGCTGTCCTTGACGATGGACATCGTGAAGATCGGGAAGGCCGGGAAGACGGAGAAGAACACCAGCATCATCAGGCCATAGGCGCGGCCGCAGCCGATATGCCGTACATACAGGCATGCGGCTGCAAGTCCGAGGATGGTGGCGGCCACTTGGACGGCGAGATAGGCAATCAGACCGTTCTGGTAGTTTCCGGTCAGCGTATCGCCCAGCCATGCCGCGCCGCCGAAGACAAGCGTGTCGAGCACCGGATGATGCGAGGATATCGCGCCTGCCGGTTGTCCATAGGCGCTGATGCCGAAGAACTGCGCAATCTGGTCCCCCGTGTCGAACCATATGGTGCCGGGAGCCATCATGATGATGACCGGCATCCAGCAGATACCTATGACCGCCCCGTATATCAGCAGTCGTGGGATCAGACCGAGCCGGTCGAATCGTTCGAACAACTCACGGAGCCAACTGGCAGCGGACGCATGCGAGATGCATTGCATGGCCCGTATCACGGCCGGCCTGCATCCGTTGCCCGATGCTACGGAATCCGACTTGGCTGTTCGGACCGGCGACAGGGCAATGAGCCGCTCGCCCGCCATGAACACGATGAGCAGCAGGCCAGCCAAGACGAGCGACTTCGCCCAGAACCGGCCATCATAAGGTCCGAAGACGGCCCGGGTCGCGGCTTGATCGGCGCATGCGATGGTCAAGCCGCCGAGCATACACAGAGCAACCTGCGCCATCCTCGACGGCCTGACCTTTCCGAACATCATGATTTAGACGATAAGTGACCGGATACGTAGTCTGCACGGAATTGGCGTATTGTTCACCGAGCGGTGTCGCTCCGGTAAGACTGACGAGGCGAAGGCTTCATCTAGGCGAGTTGCGTGGTGCTCGTCCCCACCGGGACGGGCCGTGTGCGCCGCCAACGGCCGATGGCAAGCCCGATGCAGACGAATGTCACTGCAAACAGCGCCACAATGCCAATCGAAGAAGCCCATCCCGTCACGCTCACGCCACTGTCCGCAGCGGTGCCGATGCCGAGCGCGTCGTCAATCGCCGCGCAATACCACCATCCGGGCAGCATACGGCCGATGGCGAGCATCGGTGCGGGCATCATGTCGAGCGGGAAGGCAACGCCGGAGGTGAACAGGATGAGCAGGCCGAATACGTTGGCGAACCCGTTGGCCATGGTCTCGCCGGTCCCTCCGCATTCGCCGAGCAGGAAGCCGCAGGCCACGGTCATCAGTGCATAGATGCAGGCCGCCAGGAGCGTCATCGCCGCCCCGGCGGGATCGATCCGGGTCGGGTCGAGACCAGCTCCGGCCATCAGCCCCACTGTGGCCAGAAGGTAGATGACGACCACGATCAGCGCGAACATGCACATGGTGGCCATGCGTTCGACGCCCATCAGCGAGGAGCGTTGCGGGGATGCGAAGAGCCGGCGTCTGGTCTCACCCGCATTGAACACGCCCAATACCAGCGCCGTGCATACGGTCATGGCGACGAACAGCGGGTACAGCATGGTTTTCATCGTGACGCCGAGACCTTTGGCGGCCTCTGTCGCAGCGTCGGGCTGCATGGCGGGGGCGTCGCTGTGATCGACTGCAATCGCATGGTTTGCGGCCTTGTCACGGGAGACGGCTTCGACCCGTTCCGCAGCTTCGGATACATCATTCAGGCCGAGGTCAGCAATCCGTCCTTCAGGCAGCATGTCCAGCGACCCGTTTGACGTCGTCGCCTGTCCGTTGCCGGAATCGGACGATCCTGCATATGCGCCATACAGCGTGGCCCAGTCGGCGGCATCCACCGTCACATTCCCTCCGATCAGCGTCGTGCGCAGCATGGAGAGGAACCCACTGACGCTCATGGAGGCCATTGAACCGGCGCCGGACCTGTAGCTAGTCACCGTTTCGACGGCAGGCGTGTCTTCACCGGATTTCACCGAGGCAAGCATGTCGTCCGCGTAGCCTTGCGGGATGATGACGATGAGATCGACCCAGTTCGACGCGACGGCACGCTGCAATGTCTCCGGCTGGTCTTCGACATCGACCAGTTCATGGTCAGGTGTCAGATAGGCGCGCAACGAGCCTGCGATATACCCTCGGTCGGCGTCGCGGTCCACGACGGCGACCGAAGGCTTGTCCGGGACGAAGGTGTCGCCGGCCTCCGTGCCGGATTTCAGTTGAAAGGCGCTGATGGTGAACATCATGATGCCGATAAGCACCAGATAGATGATGATGTAGAGTCGGTGCGCGATCAGTACGCGAATCGTGGCCTTACAGGTGTTCATAGCGTTGCTCCTTGAGCATGATGACGCCCGCGATGAGGAAGACGGCGCTCATGGCGAGCAGGATGCCGCAGGTGGTGAGGAACGGGCGGTAGCTGTCGAAATAGAGGATGTCGTAGAACAGGTTGGTCACCTGCTGGGCGGGGTTGATGAGTGCAAGCACTGGCGCGTCGCGAGTAATCAATTCGCTCAGGCTCATCGCGAATGCGCCATACAGTCCGGAGAACAGGGACAGGGCGCATGGGATCGCACTGGTAAGTCCCATTTTCACGCTGTGCGTGAGCCCGGGGATCGCTCCTATCATCGTGCCGAACGCACAGGCCATGAACGAGGCCGTGATGACCGCGATGACGGCTGCGGGCTCACGCCCGCCGAGGGCGATGCCGCAGACATACCGGATGTAGGACAGGGCGATGAGCAGGCTCGTCGCGGCGCACAGCCAACTGGCCAGGAATCCGGCCATGAGCTGCCGGCCACGGCCCAATGGCGCGACCGTGCGTCGCAGCCCCAATGCGGACAGGTTCGCCTGGGCCGTGGTCACCGCGGTGATCGAATACCCCATGGCCATCAGGCAGGCCATGCCGAGCAAGGCGTAGAAGTATCGGGCCATTGCGTCCGGCTTGAAGTTCGTCAACTGGATCTCGCGGGTCATGCCTGCGGTGTCGCCCAAGGACGTCCAGAACGAGCGGCTCACAGCCGCCTGCGGATTGTCGGCGATGAGATCACGGGTGACGGCGTCGGTCCGATTGTACAGTCCGATGGCGTTGCCGAGTGCGGCGATGGCGACGGCTTTCGATGAACCGGACGACATGGCGTCCTTCGCGCTGCCGGCCACCGTGGAAGCCAGCGTCAACCGCAGTCCGCCTTCTGAGTCCACGGTCAGGTATCCGTCTGCCGTGCCGTCTGCGAGCGCGGCGCGCGCCTGGGTCAGGGAGTCAACGGCGGTGGCGTCTATGAGATGGATGCCCGGATCGGCGTGAGCACCTGGCGTCTCGGATTCATCGGACGTGCGGGTCTTGCCGGAGAGCGCATCGACGAACGAGGACGCTACGGATGCGTCTTTCCAGTTCGCATCCTCCACCACGGCCATCGCGATCGGCTTGATCTCATAGCTATCCGCGAGATTGCCGAACATGCCGGCGAACAGGGTGGAAAGCACAAGCGGGAAGACGATGAGCCAGAACAGCGCAGACCTGTCGCGCAGGTTCGTCTTCAATGTCATGACGAATGTGGACCACATGGCATCCTCCTAGTCCCTCAGTGCCTTGCCTGTCAGTTCGAGGAACACGTCGTTCAGGGTGGGCGGCTGGCTGGTCAGGTGGCCGACGTTCGTGCCGGCGGCGCGAAGCACGCCGAGCAGGTCGATGAGGTTATGCTCGCCACGACGGCATCGCACGTCCAGTTCATGCCCGTTGTAGGCCGCTTCGATGACGAAGCCAAGCGCGCGTACTGCCGCCAGCGTCTCCTCGGTGAGGTCAAGCGTTCCGATGGTGATGCGTTCGCCGGTGTCGATCATGTCCTTCAGTTCGTCCGCGGTGCCGAGCGCCAGATGCCTGCCGTGGTCCATGATGAGGATGCGGTCGCAGATCCGCTCGACCTCCTCCATGTAGTGGCTGGTGTACACTACGGTGGCACCGTCACTGTTGAGTCGCTGGATGCCTTCGAGGATCGCGTTGCGGCTCTGCGGGTCCACGGCCACGGTCGGCTCGTCGAAGAAGATGAGGTCGGGCTTGTGCGCGATGCCGCAGGCGATGTTGAGACGCCGCAGCAGACCTCCCGAGAGCTTGCCTGGACGGAACCTGCGGAAGTCCTGCAGCCCGGCGAACGCGACCGCCTCCTCGACCAGCGGCGCTCGTTCGGCTTTCCTCGGCACATACAGGGAGCAGAAGTAGTCGATGTTCTCCTCCACCGTCAGCTCGTTGAACACGGCCACATTCTGCGGCACAATGCCGATGCGTCGTTTGAGGTCGTATGAGGTCGGCGTCATCGGCTGGCCAAAGACGCGTATGGTGCCCGAATCGTAAGTGAGCAGCGCAAGGATGCAGTTGATCGCCGTGGTCTTGCCGGAACCGTTCGGGCCGAGCAGACCGAAGATCTCGCCTTGGTGCACGTCGAGGTCGAAATAGTCGAGCGCCACCATGTCGCCATAGTGTTTGACGAGTTTCGAGACGCTGACGGCCGGGGTATCGTTCACGTTCGCAGCTGGCGTGCCTTCGTCCGGTATGGCCGCGATCCGCACGGCCTGAGATGCGGTCTCCTCGCCGCAGTGCGCCGATGCCGCCGGGACAGAGTCCGTGAGGTTTGCGCTGTCGTCCGCCATGTCCGCTCCTTTCCTGGAATCATCCCCTTCTCGGGTTGTCTTCATCATCCCAAGCGCGGACCGTCGACGCCATCCACAAACGTCACGATTCATGCCCCGCGCAATGACATTTGTCATGTCTTGCCGCAAGTGCCTTGCAACGCATGCAGCATGCACGACGCACGACGATCCTGTCCATCAACGAACGCGGCCGTTGCGGGTAGGCTTGAGTGCAGTTACGGCATCTACTGCGGAGGTCTCATGCGGATATTGGCGGAGAAAGGATTGATGGCGGCATTGGGCATGCTGCTCGCTCTGAACTTTCATCCGCATGCCGACGCCATGCTGGTCGTCGCTATGCTTGCCGCAATCTGCATCACCAGCATCACCGAATGGCTTGCCGCAAGCCGATGGAAATGGCTGCCGATGGGGTTGTTCACGCTGGCCTGCATCTTCCTTCCTCTATGGCGCTCATTCCTGCCGCTTGCCGCCTATGATGCCGGACGGACCGTGATGCCGACGGTTTTGTTCAATTCAGGCGATTCCGGACGAAACCGATCAGACGGCATCAGACAGGATTTGGCGCATCGTCTGATGCCGTTTGTCCGATGGACGTGGGTCGTTCCGCTGGTTTGTGTAGCGGCGGACGCCAGCACGGGTTCAGCGAGTACAATCGCAGCTTCGGCGTTCCTCGCACTGGTGACATGCGCCGGTTTCGCCCTAGGCTCCGACTCCCGACGCGCCGAGGATGCGTCACGCCGAATCAGGCATTTGCGGGATCATGCGCGCGAATCCTTGCGCGCGAACCGTCGGCGTCTTGCGGAGATCGAAGAGGAACGCGCCCAGTCGGTGCGTATGGCCACGCTTGGGGAACGCACGCGCATCGCACGCGAGATACACGACAACGTAGGACATCTGCTCACCCGTGCGATCATGCAGACACAGGCAAGCCGCACGGTGGCCGAGGCGATGGGCGAGAAAGCATCGGCCCAAGGGTTCACGGCATTGTCCGAAACCTTGGACGAGGCCATGACGATGGTTCGCAGATCAGTGCACGACCTGGAGGACGACGGCACCGATTTCGCTGCGCAGATCAGTGCAGCGGTCCGGTCGTTCGACGGCATCAGCCCCGGATTCACGGTCGGCTTGGTCAATGGCATCGAGTCTGCCCCCGCTCCGGTGACACGCTGCTTCGCCACGGCGATCCGCGAGGCGCTGGCCAACGTGGTACATCACAGCGAGGCGTGCGAGGCGACCGTGACGCTGCGCGACATGCCGGCGTTATGGCAGCTGGTCGTGCAGGATCCCGGGCCCGCGAAGCCGGGCGAGGCCCCAGCTCCTTTCTCCGACCCTGTCATGGCGACACGGCATGATGCCGAAACGTATCGCGGCATGGGGCTGGCGGATATCGACTCACGGGTCCGGTCCTTGGGAGGGACCTCCCTATGCGGCCCGTATGGCACCGGCTGGCGGGTGTTCGTATCCATACCGAAAGGCCCATGGCAATCAGGGACACATGTGGAATCGGGGCAATCATGACAACCATCGCAATCGTGGACGACGACCCGATCGTCTGCCAATCATTGCAGACGATCCTCACCGCCACCGGCACCGCCGAGGTGCTGTGGACCGCCAACGACGGGGATGCCGCGCTGGCCGGATACTTCAAGGCTCCCTCCAGCAGGCCGGACGTGCTGCTCATCGACATCCAGATGCCAGTGACGGATGGCATCACCGCCGCGCGGCGGATCCTGGCGAGGGACCCCGCCGCCCGTATCCTGTTCCTCACCACATTCGCGGATCGGGACTATATCGCCCAGGCCATGGGACTCGGCGCCAAAGGCTACCTCATCAAACAGGATGTGTCCGCGGTGAAACCGGCGATCGAAGCCGTCATGGCCGGGCAGGTGGTGATGGGATCGGATGTGCTCGGAAAGCTCACCGGCGGCGTCCACGCGCCATACGCAGCGGATTCACCATCCGGGGACGAAGGCGCACTTGACGATGCGCTGAACGAGCGCGAACGAGATATCGCGGCGCTGGTCGCCAAGGGACTGGACAACCGGGACATCGCCGCCACGCTGTATCTGAGCGAGGGGACGGTACGCAACCGCATCAGCGCCATACTGGACAAACTGGGACTGACGAACCGCACACAGCTGGCGATCCGATGGATCAACGAGCATCGATGACCGACTACGTAACAGGAACCGTGGCGTCATAAGGGATTCGGCATCCCGCCCGACCGACTTACGGCCGATATGCGAGAATGGACACAGCGTCGATGGGAGGCGATGATGACGATCAGTACTGATGAGGGACGCACGCTGCCGGATTGGGTGCGCTATGGCGTGTTCTGGCAGGTGTATCCGCTGGGATTCTGCGGTGCGGACATCCGGCCGTCAGGGCCGCGCGAATTCCATGGCCGAGGACTTGATGCACTGCTCCCCTGGCTGGGCTACGTCCGAGATCTGGGGGTTTCCGGACTGCTGCTCGGACCGATATTCGAATCGGCTTCGCATGGCTATGACACGCTTGACCATATGAATGTGGATGTGCGATTGGGCGGCAACGCATCCTTCGACCGGTTGGCCGAAGCATGCCGCGATATGGGATTGCAGCTGATTCTGGACGGTGTATTCAATCACGTGGCGCGCACACATCCGGCGGTGCAAGCCGCTCTGGATGAGGCCCGTGGACGTCTCCGAGCACAGGATGATGCATGGCATGGCGTGGTTCGCACCCATACGGGCGCAGACGGAGAACCCGTCTTGGATGTGTTCGAGGGACACGGGAATCTGGTTGAGCTGGATCACGATGCGCCGGAAACGGTGGCGTATGTGGCGCAGGTGATGAACCATTGGCTTGACCGCGGCGCTGCCGGATGGCGTCTTGATGCGGCATACGCGGTGCCGCCCGCCTTCTGGGCGGGGACACTGCCGCAGGTCAGGGCCGCGCATCCGTATGCATGGATCTTCGGTGAAGTGATTCATGGCGATTATCCACGAATCGTCAAGGACTCCTCAATGGATTCCGTGACGCAGTATGAGCTTTGGAAGTCCATCCAGCACGCGCTCGAAACGGACAATTTCTTCGAGCTCGACTGGAATCTCAAGCGCCACAACGCGTTCCTGGACTCATTCGTGCCGCAGACGTTCATCGGCAATCATGATGTGACACGCATCGCCTCACAGATCGGCCCGCACAAGGCGGCACTGGCCTTGGCCGTGCTGATGACGGTCGGCGGTGTGCCGAGCATCTACTACGGAGACGAACAAGGATATGTGGGTGTCAAGGAACAACGTCTTGGCGGTGATGACGACATCCGTCCGAAATTCCCCGACTCCCCCGACCAACTGTCACGGCTCGGCGAGCCGATCTACCGGCTGCATCAGTCACTCATCGCACTGCGCAGGCGAAACCCGTGGCTGCTGGATGCGCGCACCGAAGCATTGGCTTTGGAGAACAAGCGCTTCACTTACCGGTCGGCCAGCGCCGACGGTACACGGTCATTGACCGTCTCCCTCGACGTGGAAGGTGCTCCGGCGTTCACCATCGTCGATGCCGACGGGACGACGCTGTACCGTTATCGGAGCGAATAACGCTGACCGATAGCATGGCATGAACGGCTGTGGGCACCCCCTTGAGGAGACGCCCACAGCCGTTCATGCCATGCGTTCCGCTCGTCAACGACGGCCGGAACGGGTGCCGCCCAATCGGAAGGGTGCGCGTTTCGACCTGTTCTGCTTGGAATGACGACGACGCGGACCGTCTGCGTTACCGTATTTGGCCATCATGCGACGATCATGACGCTTCGCCGCCTCACCGCGCTCGTCGGTGATGATGCGGTTCTCATCCTTGCGATGAATGCGCTTGCCGCCTACACCGCCATGTCGTGAATCGAACCGGTCCGCCTCACGACGGTTCCTGCTCTGACGGCGTTCATCCCCGTATTGACGGTGCTCGCCCCGACCCGTCCTGCTCTTTGTCGCTGCGCGACGATTCGAGGATTCGTTCCGGCCAGTGGGACGCTCCTGCGGATGTTCGAACAGATAATCGCGACGCTCGGCTTCCGGATTGCTCATGCCGGCCCGCCGTTCGGCCCGGTTCATCCGACGAGGATTCACATCATGGCCGCCGGCATGGTTGCCGGAGCGGAACGATCTGCTGTCTTGCTTCACGTTGAAGCCCTGTGACTCCTTGGAATCCCGCGATTCGTAGTCATCACGCTGCGAGCGGTGATACTCCTGAGACAAGGACCGGCCATTCGTCTGCGCGAACTCACCGGGAGCGACATTGGCCATCCGTTCGGCGGCGCGACGGCGTCTACGCTCCTTCTTGGCGGCATTGCGCGCCTGCTCGAGCTCGCGTGCCCGAGCCTCACGCTCCTCTTTGCTGATGCGAGGCGATTCCTTACGGCCTTGATTGCGGCGACGCCCGCCTGCCGGCTGCGACTTGTCCAGATCCCAGCCCATGACCACCTCGGCGGGCTCCCCCACCAGCTCCATCACTTCCGGAGAATCGTGGGTGACCTCCTGCGGCTTCACGCCTATGCCGGCCTCGCGCAGCATACGACGGGTCTTGCGGCGCTGTTCCGGTAATACCAGAGTCACGACGTCACCGGCGCGACCGGCTCGTGCGGTACGCCCGGAGCGATGCAGGAAGGCCTTCGGATCCTCGGGCGGCTCGACCTGCACCACCAGCTCCACGCCGGACACATCGATGCCTCGGGCGGCAACATCCGTGGCCACCATGACATGCACATCGCCGGATTCGAATGCGGCAAGGTTGCGGTCGCGCTGGTTCTGGCTCAGGTTGCCGTGCAGCTGCGCTGCGGGTATGCCTTTCTGGGTAAGGCTCTTCGCCAGCTTCTGGGTCTGGAACTTGGTGCGGGTGAACAGGATGCGCTGGCCCGTACCGGATGCAAGCGTGCGCACGAGCTCGGGTTTGTCGGCACGGGTGGTCTCGAACACATGATGGGTCATGAGATCCGGTTCGGTTGTGGCGTCATCCACGCTATGCACCTTCGGATCCTTGAGGAACTCGTTGACCACCTCGTCCACGCCGTGATCAAGCGTGGCGGAGAACAGCATGTGCTGGGCGTCGGGACGCACCTGCTCCAGCAGTCGTTTGACCGGCGGAAGGAAGCCCATATCCGCCATTTCATCGGCCTCGTCGATGACCACGACTTCCACGCCGGACAACGTCAACGCCTTCTGCCGAAGCAGATCCTCAAGCCGTCCGGGGCATGCGACCACAATATCCGCACCCTGGCGCAGATCGCGAATCTGCCGGGCGTACTTCACACCGCCATAGACGGTGGTGGTGCCCATGCCATAAATCTGGGCAAGGGGCGCGATCACGTCGTTGATCTGATTGGCCAGTTCACGGGTGGGAGCCAGCACCAGACCACGCGGATGCGGAAGGAAGTCATCGGAACGCCGTTCCTCCAGGCGCTCCTGCTTGCGTCGTCTGATCTCACGGCGGAACTCCTCCATGGCGATTTCCCCAAGGGAGTCATAATCGCCCAGACGGGACACCAGAGGAATGGAGAATGCGAGAGTCTTGCCGGAACCGGTACGGCCACGGCCGAGGATATCCCGACCGTCAAGGGAATCGGGAAGCGTATCCGCCTGGATGGGGAACGCCGTCTTCTTGCCTTCCGAGGCGAGTTCACGGACGATCGGCCCAGGTACGCCGAGCTCTCCGAACGGAATCGGACGAGCATCATCATTGCCGTTCATGGCAGAATCGGCATCATCATCAAAATCGTTATAGGGCACAGTGGCCTTTCATGGATAGGTACGCATTGGTGTAGCGCGTAAAATATGCAAACCATGCGAGCCTAGCCCAAGGCCTCTACTTTACAGACAGCGGGGGTCTGCCTCCTGTGAGGCAAACCCCCGCTGCACAGTGGCCGACTGCGGCTATAGGATGTCCGGATCATCCTTGTCGATGGTTCCGGTGGCCTTGCCAATGGCCTTGAGGCCATGGTATGCCACCAGGATCACGATGGTGCCGATGGCGATGCCATTGAACGAGATGCCGGAGACGGTGAAGGCGAACTGTCCGATGGCGATGATCATCGTGATGGCGGCCACCATGATATTGACCGGCTTGTCGAAGTTGACCTTGTTCTCCACCCAGATGCGGATGCCGATCATGCCGATCATGCCGTAGAGCAACGTCGTCACGCCGCCAAGCACGCCGGCCGGGATCGTGTTGATCACGGCACCGAACTTCGGGCACAGGGACAGGATCAGTGCGAAGGCGGCCGCGCACCAATACGCCGCAGTGGAGTACACCTTGGTGGCCGCCATCACACCGATGTTTTCACCGTAGGTGGTGGTGCCGGAGCCGCCGCCGAAACCGGCGAGCGTGGTGCCGAGGCCGTCCGCCATCAAAGCGGTGCCGATCTGATTGTCGTAATCACGGCCGGTCATCTGCGCCACGGATTTGACGTGGCCCACGTTTTCAGCCACCAGCACGAGCACCACCGGGATGAACATCGGCAGGATGGAGAAATCAGCCTGCGGCAAGTGGAACTTGGGGAATCCGATCCATCCGGCGTCGGCAATGGCCGAGAAATCCACCTGACCGCGGAAGCAGGCGTACACGTAGCCGATGAGCACGCCGACGAGGATATTGAGTCGGCCCAGCAGCCCCTTGAACAACACCGCCACCAGCAATACGGCGAGCAAGGTCACAACAGCGGTATCCGGCGCCTTCTGGAAGTTCGACCAGACGGATGGTGCCAAGTTGAAGCCGATGATGGCCACGATCGCGCCGTTGACCACCGGAGGCATGATGATGTCGATCCACTTGGCGCCGGCGTAATGCACCAGCACACCCACCAACGCCAGCAGGATGCCGGTGACCATGATGCCGAAACTGGCCACGGCGATGCCCTTATTGGCGGTGGTGACAGCCGTGATCGGAGCGATGAATCCGAATGAGGAGCCAAGGTAGCTGGGCAGCACGTTCCTGTTGATCAGCAGGAACAACGCCGTGGACATGGCTGTGAAGAACAGCGTGGTGGACGGGTCGAAGCCTGTGAGGATAGGCACCAGGAAGGTGGCACCGAACATGGCAATGACGTGCTGGGCGCCGATGCCTGCAGTACGCACCCAAGTCAGGCGTTCGTCGGGTTCAACGACCTCGCCGGGCTGGAGCGTCTTGCCGTCGCCATGCAGCGACCAAGTGAACAGATTTTTCATACATGAACTCCTTTGGTTCTCCCTCGCGGCGACAACACAACCGTCATCCGCGCATCGTGAGCCATTGTAACCTGTTCACGACTCCCACACGTTTCGTCGCACTCTGGTCCGCCGGCCACGGGCCGCCTGCCCTCTCCCCAGTGGAAACAGACCGTATGTTCGCGTTCCGACGAACCTCGCGCGAACATACAGTCTTTTCGGCCATGCCAACAGGCTGTATGTGCGCGCCGTCCACGTTGAGACGCGAACATACAGCTTGTACGCACGTTTCCGGGCCTGACCGTCAACATCTACCGGCGGCCGAGGAGACCGGCGGCCGTGAAAAGATGTCACTTGCCGTAGTATTCGAGCAGATGCGGGTCCACGGAGCGCACCACGTCCACCAAATCGCCGTTCGAAAGATACGGACGCTTGAATTCGCGCCAGGGCTCCACCTTGACCTCCCAACGGCCGGATTCCTCATCCAGTACAGGGCGGGCGGTCTGCTCCCAGCGCACGCGCTTGGAGGTGCGGCCGGTCTCCGGGTCGCGTCGCGTGTAATGCAGGCATGTGCAGTTGGTGATCTTCCAATCATCCGAGTCGGCGCGACGCAGGAACTCCTCATCGGAGAGGTCCTCGATGGTGAGCATCAGCGCCAGCATGAAATCGCCGTGCGTGACCATGACCACCGACTCCGCATCGGATTTGCGGCTCAGGGAATTGAGCACATTGTGCACGCGGTCCTCGGCCACATCGGCGATGGACTCACCCGCCGGCGGACGCCAATACAGCGGATCGGTGTTCTTGAACATCCAATTGCGGGCGTAATTGGTTTTGAACTCGTCCTTGGTGATGGTGTTGATCTCACCCCAGGAGCGTTCGCGAATCACCCGGTTCTCCTCCCACTTGGCCTTCGGAAGGGCCATGGTGGCGGCGGTCTCACGCGTGCGCACATACGGCGAAACCATGTAACGGTCGAACAGCTGCTGCTGTGCAACGATCCAGCGCCCGATGCAATCGGCCTGCTTACGTCCTATGGCGGTCAGTCGCCAGGAGCGGTCAGGCACAGTGACGTTGTCCTGCGTATACAGCGAGTTGTCGCCACGATCACCTGCCTGGACGATGACATTGGCTTCGGACTCACCATGCCGAATCACATACAAATCGAGCGGCATGCTCATACGATTGTCCCTCGTTTCTCAACACACATTGACCATTACCGTAGCCGAAACGCGGGGCAAGCACAGTGTTCTTCTCCGAGCTGAACCCAAGAATTCACTTGGCGTTCAGCCTCATCTTGATTGCGCACCAACCATGATGACCGACGTCGAAACGGAAACGCACTACGATAGGAAACCATGGGGAATAACTCACATATCGACCGTTCGTGGCTCAGCTCCGCCAAGGAGAGCATCAGCCAGTGGTCATACATCATGTTGAAGGATGCAGATAACAAGGATATCGATTGGGATTGGGTGCGTTCGCTCGATCTGGAACATGGCATCGGCGTGGCCGAGCCTGAGGATTTGGAACCGGGAGCCGGTTCGAATGTGCACGATATGCTGAAGGCGGATCTCGAGATCCGCGACAGGCTTGAAGCGATTCTCGCGAAGATGAGCATGGTGTTCATGCGCGACTTCAGCCGTCATATCAAGACCTACGAGCTGCCGCGCGCGCTGGCGTACGCCAATCGGCGTCTGAACGACCAGATCGTACTGCTGCGCGACCGTGGCGTCGTCGAAGGTCTGTGGACCGTGGCTGACGAGGAACGCGAACGCGTGACCGTTCCGGTACTGACGGCGGCCAAGGATGGCGTGGTCGTGGACGACATCCAGGATCGCACCGCCGAGATCGTCAACGCACGCGCCGAGCAGCGCAAGGCGGATCGCGCGGCCCGTGACGCCGCTCGCCATCATCGCCAGATGGCCCTGTTCGACGCCGATGAGGTGAAATATGGATCGGTGGAAGCCGGTCCGGATGAGTCCGCGCCCGCCGACTCCAGTTCCGATGCCGGCAGCCCGGATTATCTCGTCGAGGCGCAGCCGGTCATCAACGACGACAATCCAGCGGTTCCCGACGTCGGTCAGATCGCAGCCGCCGAGACCGCCGTCTCGGAGCCCCGCTTCGCTCGTTTCCGCCACGCAGCCGCCGAGCATGTCGCCGCACGACAGTCGGCTGAGGAGAAGGAATATTGGCGTGCCGTATTCCTGCCGGGCCGCGACGTGGACAAGGTCATGGGCATCGATCTGGAGACGAACGGCACCGAACCGTACCGCACGTACATCATCGACGTGGGCTTTGAATACATGAATATGAAGTCCCCGCGCCCGGCCGACGCGCCTGTCGATTACACGTATGACAAGGATTACTATCAGGGCGGCGACGCCTATGACCAGCATCGCTTCTCGTTCGGCGTGACCCCCGAGGCCGCACGGCATGGCAACCCGTTCATCATCCAGCTCACCGGCATCGATGTCAGCACACGCGTGGGTGACGAATACCCGTTGTTCGACGAGGACCCCGAAGCCCAAGCAGACCTGTTGAAGCGCCTGACCTCGCAGCCATTCGTGGCGCACATGGCCACCTTCGAACACAGTTTCTTCATGCTGAACGTTGCAGGCTATGCCGAGGCCTACCGTAACGGCCATGTGACCATCATCGACACACTACCGATGAGCCGCCTGTGGGATGAGGGTTCGATTCCGTGCGAAGGACATCCGGACGGAGACAACACGCTCGACGCCTATGCCAAGCGGCAAGGCGCGTTGCGCGAAGATGACGCAGAACGCCATCTGGGCCTTGAGGACACGCACATCATGCTGCTGGCGATGAAGCACCATCTGACCCAGCTCAAGGCCGAAGCGCGTGGCCCGTGGGGGCCGGACGGCAAGCCGGGCGTGGGAGGCAAGCGCATCGTCAAGCATCGCCATATCACCCGGGAGCGCCGCACCCCGATCTACGACTGATTGAGGACCTAGCGAGAACCGAACGCTGAGGGAGACATTCGGCGATGTCCATCGATTGCTATTGGGACACCCAATTGATGCGGCATATGGCGCACTCCCGAAGACTGGATGACCGCTGAAGACAACGAGCCGGCCGATACTGCGATTACGCGGTATCGGCCGGCTCGTTGTTCGTCGGTGTTCTCGCCTTATCGCGCATTGTTGCGCTCTACCGGCTTTCGCGTTTGTGCGGCATGTCAGTATCGGTATCGACCACGATGGTCACCGGACCATCGTTGACCAGCCCCACGCGCATATGCGCGCCGAAACGGCCTTCCCTGACCGACACTCCCCCGGAACGCAACGCCTCGTTGAATTTGATCCATACAAGGTCCGCATGTTCCGGCTTGCCGGCCTTGACGAAACTCGGCCGATTGCCCTTATGCACGTCACCATACAAGGTGAATTGTGAGATCGACAGGATTTCTCCGCCGATGTCCTGGAGGGAACGGTTCATTTTGCCTTGTTCGTCCTCGAAGACACGCAGGTTGAGCACCTTGTGGGCGAGCCAGGCGATTTCGGCGTCTCCGTCGGCATCGGAGACGCCAACCAGGATCATGTATCCCGGGCCGATCTGCTGCGGCTCGAATGTGGGGTCGATTGTACCCAGTTCGTTGACGACGTCCACGCTGGCGTGGCTGACCCGTTGAATCACAATACGCATACGCCCGATTATGCCACTGCCGGCGTCATATCAGGCACATGCCCCGTTCAATGATCATCGCAAGTCATCGGCGTCACCACAGGTTCAGTCACTGATTGAGGCTCGTGGAGATCTGCTGCTCGACACGGTCATAGGCCTGGTTGAGCAGCATATTGCCCGGCACCGTCGTCAGCAGGAACGCCAGCACGGCGACGACGATGGAGACCAATACGCCTTTGATGATGCTGACTACGATCCTGAACACCACCGCGGCCACAATCACCCCGACCACCACTGTCAGCAGGGTCTGCACTGCGCCTGGAAGCTGCCCGTACCAGAGCGCCAACCGATCCAACGCAGACAAGTCCAGATTGCTGAGGTCGATGTTCGTCCAGTCGATACTATCCATATTCATACTCGATTCGTCCGTTGCTTTGACTTTGGCCGTATTCATTATCCGACCTATGCGGTCAGGACCGATTATGTCAGTTCGAACTGGGATATGGATCCGGAAACAGTGTCACCTGACAATTGCTTCAAAACCGCCATCCCCAGCATATTCACGGTGTCTTATGCAACGGCCGCTCGTAACACCACACGGTATCCGAGTGTGGTTCCCGACCGAGCCGGCCTGATTCCGCACCTACTGGCGAGTCATGCATCGACTCGAAGCGTCTCCTTGCTCTCGAAACGCACAGCGAACGCGATCAGCAGCAGCACCGCGGCCACAGTGAATGGCAGGCCGGCAAGTCCAGTAATGTGATAATCCATGCCCGATGCGTTCAACGCCATGCCTCCTACCAACGAGCCGACGGCATTGCCTCCGTTGAATCCGATCTGCACCGCGGCACCGCCGATGAGCTCGCCGCCTCCCTTTCCGGCATCGGCCATGAGCAGCATCTGCGGACCGTTGATGAAGAACAAGCCAAACGCAATCCAGAAGGTAAGCAAGGCGCATGTCGCAAGATTGCCTGGAACAAGGAACACCATCAGCAAGCCCGCGGCGGAAATCGACTGTCCCACTGCGGCAGTCACCGAATGAAGCCATCGATCAGCCAAATGTCCGCCGGCGAGCCCGCCGACCACCATGCCAAAACCGGCAAGCATCATGAGCAGCGGTACAAACCGCGATTCGTATCCGCCGGTTTTCTGAAGCCACGGAGAGACGTAGCTCCACCAGCAGAACACACCGGAATTACCGACGAATACGGCGCCAAGCACCAGCCAGGGACCGGGTTTGGCGAGAAAACGGAATTGTCCGGCAAGCCCGGCATCGGGCACGGCGGCGATAAGGGGCATCCATGCCAGCGTAAGCACTATGGTCAATCCGGCACCGATGGCCAGAATGGAGAAGGCCAGACGCCAATCAAGATATTCGGCAAGCAACGTACCGGCGGGAACGCCGAACATATTCGCGATGGTCTGGCCGGTGACCATTACGGACACCGCTTTGCCTTCCTTCCCCTTGTCGGCAAGCGCCTTGGCGATGACGGTGCCGGTGCCGAAGAAAGCGCCGTGAGGCAGGCCGGCGATGAATCGCGCGATGACAAGGACGGTGGCGTTCGGAGCCAAAGCACTCATCGCATTGCCGATCAGGGCGAGGACCATGAATAGGATCACCAGATGCTTCGGACTGCTCTTGCGGCCGAAAACAAGCATGGTGACGCCGATGCACACGCCGATAGCGTAAGCGGAGATGAAATGCCCTGCGGTCGGAATGGAGACATGCATGGCCGCAGCTGTTTCAGGCAGAATGCCCATCATGACGAATTCCGCGGCACCAAGCACGAAGGCTCCCGCCGCAATGGACAGTAGGCTCTTTTTCACAATCCCATTCCCTGATAACACGTGACGTATCCTGACGATTCGGGACTACGGTATCAGACAGGTCGGGCTGGAACCACGCCTCCGGGGTTTCCGAAATGAAGGAAGTGAGGTACACGCCATCGGCACTCTATTGGCACTCTATCCTGGCCACAAACGGCCAGATACGGGCCATAATCGGCCATTTTCCAATAATCGAAAAACGGCGGAATTCCAAGCCCCGAGACCTCGGAAAACGTTGGAATTCCGCCGTTTTGCAGGGGCGTCACCCCCTATTTCGACACGTTGAACTTGAACTCGACGATGTCGCCGTCCTGCATCACGTAGTCGCGGCCCTCCTGACGGAGCTTGCCCTCCTCCTTGATCTTGACCATGGAGCCTTCGGCGGCCACGAAATCGTCATAGGAGACGATGTCGGCCTTGATGAAGCCCTTCTCGAAGTCGGTGTGGATCACGCCGGCTGCCTGCGGGGCAGTCCAACCCTTGTGGATCTGCCAGGCGCGCACCTCCTTGACTCCCGCGGTCAGGAAGGTCTGCAGTCCGAGGATGTCGAAGCCCACGCGAGCCAGCTGGTCGAGGCCGGACTCGCTCAAACCGGCATCCGCCAGCATCTCGCGGGCGTCCGCCTCATCGAGCTCGGTGAGGTCGGCCTCGAACTGCGCGTTGAGGAACACGGCCGGTGCGGGCGCCACGGACGCGGCGAGCTTGGCCTGCAGCTCCTTGTTCTGCAGCTCGTCATCATCCACGTTGAACACGTAGATGAATGGCTTGGCGGTCATCAGATGCAGGTCGTAGACGGAGTCCTTGTCGAAGCGGCCCTCGCGCACGGCCTTGTCCAGCGTCTCGCCGGCCTCGAGGATCTCCTTGGCCTTCTTGACAGCGTCCATGTATGCCGGCTCGATCTTCTTGCCGCGCAGATCCTTCTCGAGCTTCGGCAGCGCGTTCTCGATGGTCTGCAGGTCGGCGAGAATCAGCTCGGTGTTGATGGTGTCGATGTCGTCGGCCGGGTCGACCTTGCCATTGACGTGCACGATGTCATCGTCCACGAAGGCGCGCACGACCTCGCAGATCGCGTCGGCCTCACGGATGTTGGCCAGGAACTTGTTGCCCAGGCCCTCGCCCTCGGATGCGCCCTTGACGATGCCGGCGATATCCACGAAGGTCACCGTGGCGGGCACGATCTTCTCGGTGTTGACCAGCTTGGCGAGCACGGGCAGACGCTTGTCCGGCAACGGCACGATGCCGGTGTTCGGCTCGATGGTGGCGAACGGGTAGTTCTCAGCGAGCACATTGTTGCGGGTCAGGGCATTGAACATGGTGGACTTGCCGACGTTCGGCAGTCCGACGATTCCGATAGTAAGAGACATGGTTCCCTAGCTTAGCTGTGATGGTACCCGTTCAGCCGACGATGGCGTCGACCGCGTCGATGACGGAACCGCGGAAGCCGTCCTTCTCCAATTGGGCGACACCGCGGATGGTGGTACCCCCAGGCGAGCAGACGGCGTCCTTCATGGCACCTGGATGCGTCCCCGTGGCCATATACAGTGCACCCACGCCCTCGACCATCTTGGCGGCCAGGCGGTAGGCGGTGGCACGCTGCAGTCCGTACTGCACACCGGCATCTGCCAGGGCCTCGATGTACATGTCGGTGAAGGCGGGCGCGCAGCCGGCGACCACCATGGCGATGTTCATATGTGCGGAGTCGACTCGCTCGATGAGGCTGATCGGGCCGAACAGCTGCTCGAAGGTCTCGGTTTCGGCATCGGTCAGCGTATTCGCCGATTCGGTGACCAGCACGCCCTTGCCCACTGCCATCGGCGTATTCGGAATAGTGCACTGGAGGTGGATGTCCGGAGAGTCCGCGGAGTCGCCGTCTTCGGCGGCGAACAGATCCTGATATTTCCTCAGGTCCCAGCCGGCGGCGATGGATACGACGAGCTTGCCTGGCTTGCCAAGTTCACGGGACAACGGTTTGACGACCGATTCGATCTGGTAGGGCTTGATGGCGATGACCACCACATCGGCGGCCACGGCCACTTCGACGGCGCTGTGCAGCGGACGGACGCCGAGCTTCGCCGCATTCTTCTCGAGCTTGTCGTAATGGGCGGCGCAGGCCACGATCTGATGGCCGCGCACCACACCGGCGTCCACCATGCCTTGGGCGATGGCCTGTGCCATGTTGCCGTATCCGATGAAACCGATGGTGAGATTATTCGTCATGAAGATTCCTTTCGTTCCGCTCCCGACTCCCCTCGCATGAACGGGAGTCATCACATTGAAGCCAACTGAAAACCTTGCTGAGAGGTCAGAACAGTTCCTCGAGATCGCCCCTGTTCAGGGCCTCGTCCCATAGATGCTTGAATACCACGGAGCCGTGCAGACCATCGTGTTCGAACTCGTTGGTGGTCCAGTAATGGCTGTTGCCCACACGGCTCAAGGTGTCGAGCTGCATGCCGGAATCGACGTACATGTCGTCGAAGTAGACGGCAGCCTGCAACGGCACCTCGTTGCGCGCCAGCTGATCCTCGTCGTAGATGACGCCGAACCGCGTGTCCTCCATCAGTACGTCCATGGCCGGTTTGAATGGGCGCAATGTGGACTCCTGTTCGAACATCCATGGGAACATCGCTTCGCCGGTGAAGTTCAGCGGCCGGGTCTCGGTGCCGAACTCAGGGTGACGGTCGCGCACGCGCTGCGCGGCCCAGCGGATGGGCTCGTCCATCTCACCGTTGGCGTAGATGAACTCCTGCAACGGCCAGTACAGCGGACGTGATGCGGTGGCGTTCATCACCTTGGCGAGGAATTCGTCGGAAAGGTCGGCGTCGGCGCATGAGGAGCCATCGCTGGTCAGGAAGACATCGTCAAGAATCCAATGCACCCGTTCGAAGCTGGGCTTCATGCCGAAATCGGAGCCCAGGCACTGCAGCCGTTCCACGGTCAGCGGGTCGCCGTTGGGTAGCAGTGGGAAGCCGTGGGCGGCCATGCCTGCGATCAGTCCAAGCCGGTGATCGATATCGGTTTCGGCCATCGAGCCGAGTACCGAATCATGCAATGTGTTGGTGAATTCGGTGACGTCCGCCACAGTCGGCAGTTTGTCCGCCAACGTCTCCACACGCTCCCTGTCCTGAGGATAGCGCTCGTAGAACTGTGCCGTCTTGCGGGCCATGCGCGGGAACGTGTGCTCGTAGACCTCAGTGGCGTCTGCCGGAACATGAGGGATGCCCCCGGTCGTGAAGCTGGCGATCACTCCAGCCGGGAACAGGGAGAGATAGGTCAAGGTCAGGAATCCGCCATAGCTTTGCCCCATGGTGACCCATTTGCGTCCGTCGAATTCGGTCAGGCGAAGGTGTTCGAAGTCACGCACGATCGAGTCGGCGAGGAACTTCTTGAGGAAATCGGCCTGGGCGCGGGCCGTACCGGCCGCATCACCCTCATATGCGGCGGCGATGCGCGCCATGGCATGGGTATCGACGCGCGAGGAACGCCCGGTGCCGCGCTGGTCGGGCAGGATTACGCGGAAATGCTTGGTGGCCTCCTCGATCCAGCCGTCAGAGGCCGGGCTGTTCAGACGAGGACCGGCACCTCCCGGGCCGCCCTGCAGGAAGATCAGCAGCGGCAGATCGTCATGCACATGCTCGGGTGTGGTGACCACACGGTAGAACAGTTTGATCGTCTCGCCGTCGAAGGATTCGCCGGGAGTCTTCCCCGCCCAATCCAACGGCACATCAATGGAATGGTCCTCCATGGCGAGACCTGGCACATAGTATTTGCAAAGCAATGTCATAGCTCACGACTCTAGCCCACAAATCAGTCCGATGGCTGATATCGGCAGGCTTTCGGACGCGTTACGCTTGCGGATTATGGAATGGTTCACACGCTTGCGCAGATGGTGGGACGCCTTGCCGGGATTGGGCCGGGCGACCGGCCACACACTCGTATACGACGTCATGCTGGCTGTGGGCCTGATGTCTTTGATCACGCTGATGGCAACCAGCATAGATTCCGGCCCCGGCCTGCTGTTCAATTCCACGACGGCGATCACCGTGCTGTGGAGCCTTCCTGCGGCGGTGCCGCTTATTCTACGCCGTGTCTGGCCGGAATATGCCGCCTGGATGTATGTGGCGTTGACCTTCGCGCACCTGGTTTTCGGTCCGGCAATAGTCTTCAGCGACTTCTTCGCCCCCATCATGCTGTATTCGGTGCTGCTGTACGGCAAGGCAGCACATACGATACGGTTCGTGACGGCCGCTTGCGCGACGACCGTATTCGCCGGCCTGGTGTGGGGTGTGGCGTTCATGCTGGGGCCTATGTTCCCCGCCGCTCCATGGTCGCTTAAGGTCGATTGGGAGAGCTGGCTGCCTCACGCACTGTTTCTTCCGGCGTGTCCAGGCTACGATTCCACAGCGCAGTCCATGAGATATGGCTGCGGTGCCGCTGTCGCCATCGAAGGCGGCACCGGAGCCGCGGCGATCGGCGTATGCATGGTCAGCGTGATCATCATGGCGTTCTGGCAGCGGGCTCGCCGGACCACGCTTGACGCCATGAGGCAGCGGAACGAGGCCCTTGAGGCCCGAAAGGCCGAGGAGGCCCGTATCGCCGCGCTGGCCGAGCGGGCGCGCATCGCACGCGACATGCATGACGTGGTGGCGCACACCCTGTCCACGATCATCGTTCAGGCTGACGGCGGTCGATATGCCGGTGCGAACGACATCACCGTCGCCAGGACCACCATGGCGACCATCCGGAGCGAGGCGACACGTGCCCAGCATGATATGCGACGGCTGTTCGACGTATTCGGCACCGCCGAAACGCCGCAAGGATACGCGGATATCCCGATACTGCTCAATAAGTCATTCAATGCTTCAATGCACGTGTCACGAACCGTCTCCGGCACGGTGCAGGAGGAACGGCTCCCCGATCACGCAGGCGAAGCGTTGTTCCGCGTGGTGCAGGAAGGACTGACCAATGCCCGCAAATACGCCGGCGCAGGCGCCCATGTCCGCATCGATGAGTCATGGACCCCGACCGATGTCACCATCGCCATCACCGATGATGGACGCGGCGCTCAAGCGACCGAGGACGGACATGCACCGGGCTACGGGCTCATGGGGATGCGCGAACGCATCGAGGCGTTGGGCGGCAATGTCACCGCAGGACCACGGCCGAACGGCGGCTTCGCGCTGAACGCCGTTGTCCCATTGCAGACCGGAATCATCGGCACGGACTCCTCCAACGGAGAGGATTCCCCCATCGGCTCAGGCTCTCCTGCCCGTGCGGATGGATCGGATCGTCTTGCCGGCACCGATACCCGGCACACGGCATCAGATTCCCTTGATCGAGACATCGACAGCCGTCTGCCTCGATGGTCACGGCGCTTCATCCAATGGCTGAAGCGGACAGCCGCGTCATTGCGCTCCCGCTCGTTCGACCAGGGCGATGTCTCCGACCTCAATTGGATCGGCAGGTTGGCACGTTGGACGCAGCGGCATTATCTGCTGATGGACATCCTCGGCACCGTGATTCTGGTAGTGCTGTTCCATTCATCCACATATTACGATCTGCAGGTGCTGGCCAACGATGGCATATGGGACCCGGCCGAACACACTCTGGCGACACTGCTGACCATCGTGCTGCTGGCACCGCTGGCGTTCCGCCGGCGTTTCCCCGAGACCAGCGCTCTCGTGGTAGCTCTTCTGTCAGGCATGCAGCTGCTGTTGCCGCCATCCATCATGTCGAATGCCGCTTTGGCGGTGAACGTGTTCGCCTTGGTATCCGTGTATTCCGCTGTACTGTACGGGCGGGAGCAGGCATGGCGTTGGGTGAGCGTTGCACTCGTGGCCGATTCCTGGCTGTACGGCATCAAACTGATGGCAGGGCGCAGCGGCACCAGTACGGTGCGCGTGTTGGCGCAAATGGTCATGCCCGACCGGTATTCGTCCGAAATCTGGACCATTGTGTTCGGCGGATTGGCTCCTGGCGGGATGGTGATGCTCGCTGGGTTCGCCTGCATCGCATCCGCCCGCTGGGTGCGGTCGAGGGGTGCGAACGCGCTGGTGCTGCAGCAGCGCGAGGAAGCGTTGCGCGCGGAGCAGGAACGTCAGAAGGTGTTGGCCGCGAATCTGGAACGGGAGCGCATAGGCGCCGCCATGCAGGCCGAGGTATTGGCCACATTGGAGTCGGTGATCGCGCAGACTGCTGAAGGAATCGCCGCGCTCAACAGTTCGCCGGCACCTGATGGCATGCAGATCGCCGCACTGTTCACCGCGATAGGTGCACGAGGACGCGCCGCGCTGGCGCACATGCGCGAACTGTTGACGGTGCTGCGGGAGACCGGGTTCAGCGACGAACAGCATGCAGGCTCGCCGGCGCCGTTGCAATTGCGGCCGCTCGGATCGGTGGATGACCAATTGCTGCAGCGCCAACAGGCCCAGACGAAGCATGCGGATATGAATGATATCCGATAAGACTTCAGCATCCGAGGGAAACCGTCATGATTGCCGCCCTGCAATCCCACTGACAATGAATCATCCCTGCGTCATCCTTGTGTCATTGAATCATCCTTGAATGCAACGTTTCCTCCGGTGCTTTCAGGGATGATTCAGGGTTGATGTGCAGCAGAAGATGACGCGAACCGGATACAGTGGGAATCATGAATGAGAGCGGAAGCATTCGCGTGATCATCGCGGACGATCAGGAATTGGTGCGCGCCGGATTCGCCATGGTCATCGGCTCGCAGCCGGATATGGAAGTGGTCGGGCAGGCGTCCGACGGCACGGACGCCGTGCAGTTGACGCAATCCCTCCAACCGGATGTGGTGCTGATGGATGTGCGCATGCCCGGCATGGACGGCATCGAAGCAACACGTCGCATCGCTTCGGCAAGCGACTCAGGCGATGGCAAACGGCCCATCAGGGTGATCATCCTGACCACGTTCGATTTGGACGAGTATGTGATGGCGGCCATCAACGCCGGCGCTTCGGGGTTCCTGCTAAAGGATACCGAGCCGGAGACACTGCTCAATTCGATTCGTACAGTATTCCAAGGCAATGCGATTATCGCGCCGTCCGCCACGAAGCGGCTCATCGAGAAGATGGTTCAGGACGGGTATGCACAGCATGAATCGTCAGACGATATACCTTCCAGTGCCGTCGTCGGCGCCGGTTATGCGAAGACCGGAGGCACCGCGAATCAGCCGTTCTACACCGACCCGGAGCTGGGCCTGCTCACCGATCGCGAACGCGAGGTGCTCGTCGAGGTCGCCCACGGACTGAGCAATCAGGAGATCGCGGACAGACTGTTCATCTCCTTGCCCACGGTGAAAACACACGTGGCGCACATCCTGTCCAAGATCCACGCCCGAGACCGCGTCCAGGCCGTGGTCTTCGCCTACGACAACGGTTTGGTGTAGCGGACCCACTCGTTACTTTTCCTGGAAACGGCTGCCAACGAAGCTGATTGAGGGGAGCGCCCGCCTTACGGGTACTCCCCTCAATTGCATGTATTGGCCCCTCTCAGAAAAGGGAACCAATCGTGCAGCTATGAACCGCTGTACAAATCACCTGTCAGCGCTGCGGCCAAGCCACTAGGCTTCGGCCAATGCGACCACCGGCGGCACACTGACCGCGCGACGGGCCGGCGCGATACTCGCGAGCAACGCGGCAAGCGCCGCAACACCAAGCACCAGTCCGTTGGTGGCCCAGTCGAACGGCAACGCCACGGTGGCGTACAGGCTGAACACCATGTAGGAGCCGAGCCAGCCGAACAGTGTGCCCAGCGCCACGCCCGCCACGCCGGAGACGAGCGAGAGCAGCAGCGCCTCGGCCGCGAGTGAGCGCCGCAGCTGTCCGCGAGTCATGCCGATGGCGCGCAGCGTGGCGGATTCGCGGGTGCGCTCGATCACGGAGAGTGACAGCGTGTTCGCCACGCCCACGAGCGCGATAAGCACAGCCACGGCAATCAATCCCACCAGCAGGGCCATCATGCTGTCGATCGTGGTCTCCCACATCGAACGTTCGGCCACCGGTCCGGACACGCTCACACCCGGGGCTGCCGAGAACGCCTGCTGCACGTTGGTGAGCACGTCGTTCATCGTGATGCCGGCAGCGTCCGCATCCACGCGCATGAGCAGCATGTGGCCGGCGGTTTCGAGGTCGCCATCGGTGAAATGCTCGGCGTTGACGAACGCCACCGCGCCGTAGTCGGAGGAGACGCGGCGGTAGTCGGCCTGCTGGGGCTTGAGGGTGATCGGCTTGCGGCCGGCGGCACCGGTCTCGGTATCGGTCTCGACGCCGGCCGGATTCTCCCGGAAGACGACGGAACTGTCGAAACCGACCTTCTTGCCATCCATGGCGTTGATCGTCGGCAGCAGCACGTCGCCCGACCCGATCGAGACACCGCTCAGATCGGCCTTCATCACCTTCGCGAGCGCGGCAGTGTCCTTGACTCCGACGAGCATCACGGACAGCTCCTTGCCGTCCTTCGTAGTGACGTACCGCACGGTGGTGGGCGCGTAGAGGGAGGCGGCCACGCCCTTGGCCTCGGCGGCGTCCGTGGCCTGCTTGTCGGTCATGTCGTTGCCGGCGGCGATCATGTCCACGCTGTAGCGCTGGTCCAAGGCCACTTCCATGGTCTGCTTGCCGCTGGCGGCACCGGTGGCGATGGTGGACACAAGCGTGACGCCGATGAGCAGCGCGGCACCGGTGGCCGCCACACGACGCGGGTTCTTCTGGATGTTCGCGTTGGCGATTCTCGCGCTGGGGCCTGCCAACGAGACGACCGATCCCACGCCGCGCATGAGCAGCGGCAGCCAAAACGCGGCGGACAGCACCAGTCCCAAGAAGACCAGCGCGCATCCGGCGATGGCCATGAGCAGGACGACCGCATACCGCTCGATAAGCGCGTCATGCCCGACAAGCGACTCGTGCATCTGCCATGCGGCGAACACGGCGAGTGCCACGCCGGCAACCACAAGGATGCCCGAGAAGACGGCCCGTACCACGCCTGCCCGGCGTGTGTCCGTCAGTTCGATGGGGCGCAGCGCCTCGAGCGGCGTCACGGCGGTGGCGGCACGCGCGGAGCCGAGCGAGGCGAGCACGGTCATCACCACGCCAAACGCGATGG
This sequence comes from Bifidobacterium sp. UTCIF-1, assembly GCF_006408915.1. Lineage (NCBI taxonomy): Bacteria > Bacillati > Actinomycetota > Actinomycetes > Bifidobacteriales > Bifidobacteriaceae > Bifidobacterium > Bifidobacterium sp. UTCIF-1. The sequence goes on along the minus strand of NZ_JFAG01000011.1, from coordinate 53,656 downwards.
GCACCACGAACGCCTGCCAGCTGAGGATCAGCCTGGCCCTCAACTCGTCGCCGCCCATGAGTCCCGAAGCGCACAGGCCGGCAATGATGCCGATACCCAGCGCCACGCCGAGCAGTGAGGCGACCAATCCGAGCACACCTGCCTCGAGCAGCACGGAAGCGTACAGCTGCCCCTTCTGGGCGCCGATTGTGCGCAGCAGCGCCAGAGTACGGCGGCGTTGCGCCACCAGCACCTGGAACGTGTTGGCGATCACCAGCGCGGCCACGACCATTGCCAGAATGCCGAAGCTCAGGAGGAACACGGTGGTGATGCTGAGCCCGCCGTCCGCGTCGAGATTTTGCAACGCATCCTTGTCGATGTCCGCGCGGCTCATGACGACGTAGTATTCCGGCATCAGCTTGGCGACGCGTTCGGCGGCGGCCTGCGCCTTGGCATCACCTTCCCGGCCTTCTCCGGCACCGGCGAGGTCGAGGTAGAGCGTATTGGCGGCGACGTCGTTGAATTCCGCCGCGCCGGACATGGTGGCCAGCACGTTGTTCGACAGGACGGACGCGCCGCCGTAATAGGAGTACGCGCCGTTCGGATCGTCGGTCAGGCCGGTTACGCGCACCGTCATTGCGGAGCTGTTGGCGCCGCCAGCCGTCGAGGCCCCGCCGGCAGAGGCGTCAGCATCATCGGCGGCGCCAGCAACAGCGGCATCCCCCTCGATCGCCGCCTGAGCAGCCGGGGAATTCACCGTGACCGTATCACCCACGCCCACGCCGAGCTGCTCGGCGACGGACCTCGGCAGGGCGATCTCGTCGTTGTCGATTGGCTGGTTGCCGTCCGAAACGGTGACCGGCAGCAGCGAGAGGCTCTTCGCGGTGCCGATGGCGATGCCGGTGACGTGCCGGTCGCCCTTGGCGACGGTCAATCTGGGCACGGTCGCATCGACTCGTACGTCCTCGACCCCGTCGATGGTGCGCAACTGGTCAAGCTGGAAGTCGGCGACGGTAGTGGCGTACGCCTTGTTCTGCTCGTCTTCAGTGGCGTTCTTCAATGCTTCGGAGTCGGTCGTCACCACATAGTTCGCCCCACCGTATAGCGCGGTCTGCTGGTGGACGAGCGAGTCGCCCATCGTGTTCGAGAACAGGAACGTGGCGGCGATGAACGCGGTGCCGATCAGGATGGCGATGCCGGCGGGAATGAGCATCCTGCCGTTCTTGCGCATGAGTTTCAAGGTGATGTCGAACATGATTCGTGACTCCCCCTCTCAAGCGGCGTGACGTGCGGTCACAGCGGCACGGCGGTGGCTTGAGTGACGCTTCGCGGAGGGTTCGGCGTCACTGTCGGCGAATACATCCGCCCTTACGAAACGGTCGTGTGCATCGGACGCCAGCGCGGCGCGCGTAGCCCGTTCGCGTTCGGCCATGAGCAGGTTGTTCATGGCTTCGGCGGTGGGATGCGGCTCATCGGCCACGATGCGTCCATCGGCGAATACGATGGCCCGGTCGGCGTACGATGCGGCCACGGCGTCGTGCGTGACCATGACGATGGTCTGGTCGAGCTCATTGACCGACTGCTTGAGGAATCCGAGCACTTCGGCGCTGGAGACGGAATCGAGGTTGCCGGTGGGCTCGTCGGCGAAGACGAGGCTGGGCTTGGTGATGAGGGCCCTTGCGATGGCCACGCGCTGCTGCTGTCCGCCGGACAGTTCATTGGGACGGTGGCTCAGTCGCTGCTTAAGCCCCAGGGTCTCCACCAGCAGGTTGAACCATTCCCGGTCGGCTTTGGCACCGGCAAGGGTCAGCGGCATGAGAATGTTCTGCTCGGCGGTGAACATGGGCAGCAGGTTGAAGCTCTGGAAGATGAACCCGATCTTGTTGCGACGCAGCAGGGTGAGCTGTTTGTCGTTCATACGGGTCAGGTCCTTGCCTCCGAACAGAATGCGCCCCGAGGTGGCGGAGTCCAGTCCGGCCAGTGTGTGCATCAACGTGGACTTGCCGGAACCGGATGGTCCCATGATGGCGGTGAAGCGCCCGCGCTCGAAGCTCACGTTCACATCGCGCAACGCATGCACCGCATTTGCTCCGGAGCCGTAATCCTTGACGAGGTCTACGGCTTGAATGGCTATGCCTCTGGATGGAAGCTGCATGGATTGCGAATCTACAGGCGAATTGCCGACAGTCATGATCGTCTCTCCTCTTCTTGTGACCGGAACTGTGATATCCGGATGATGATTCCCACTGTATGAAGAGGAGAATGCGCCTCACATCGTGCGCAGGACTGAATTCCATGGTCGCTATCCTCATCCTTGAGGACTATGCCTGTCTTTTCCGTCGGGTTCTGGCAGCCGGTCGTTACTGCTCCCATTGCCTGTCATTGACTGCCACAACAGTCGTCGGAGTGACCGTCCGCCGGATTCATCGTCACACGGCAAACGGAAAGCCCGCGCTGCATGACTCAGCGCGGGCTTTCACTCCCCCATTTCAATTCCGCTCATCCATGATGCACCCCATAAGCATCATGCCCTTCAATCGGAATTGACGGCTTCCTTATCGCCTCTACCTCCTACTCACTTGGCAAGACCGGAGGCACGGACGGCTTCGAAGCCACCCTTGAGGTCGTCGAGGATGTCCTCGATGTTCTCGGTGCCGATGGACAGGCGGATGGTGCCCTGGTGGATGCCCTGGTCCTCGAGCTCCTCCAGAGTCTCCTGGGAGTGCGTGGTGGAGGCCGGGTGGATGACGAGGGACTTCACGTCAGCGACGTTGGCCAGCAGGGAGAACAGGTGCAGGTTGTCGATGAAGACACGGGCCGCGTCCTTACCACCCTTGATGTCGAAGGTGAAGATGGAGCCGGCGCCGTTCGGGAAGTACTTCTTGTACAGCTCGTGGTCGCGGCGACCTTCGATGGACGGGTGGGAGACGGACTCGACTTCCGGCACGGTCTGCAGGTATTCGACGACCTTCAGCGCGTTCTCGACGTGACGCTCGACGCGCAGGGACAAGGTCTCGGTGCCCTGCAGCAGCAAGAAGGCGGCGAACGGGGACAGGGTGGCGCCGGTGTCGCGCAGCAGGATGGCGCGGATGCGGGTCACGAAGGCGGCGCCGCCCAGAGCCTCGTAGAAGTTGAGGCCGTGGTAGGACGGATCCGGCTCGGTGAGGGTCGGGAACTTGCCCGGAACCTCAGCCCAGTTGAAGTTGCCGCCTTCGACGACCACGCCGCCCAGCGTGGTGCCGTGGCCGCCGATGAACTTGGTGGCGGATTCGACCACGACGTCGGCGCCGTGCTCGAGCGGACGGAACAGGTACGGGGTGGCGAAGGTGTTGTCTACGATCACCGGCAGATGATGCTTGTGGGCGATGGCGGAGATGGCCTCGAAGTCCGGCAAATCGGCGTTCGGGTTGCCGAAGGTCTCGAAGTAGACGAGCTTGGTGTTCTCCTGGATGGCGTCCTCGAAGTTCTGCGGGACCTCAGGATCGACGAAGGTGGTGGTGATGCCGTCGCGCGGCAGGGTGTGCTTGAGCAGGTTGAAGGTGCCGCCGTAGATGTTCTTGGAGGAGACGATGTGGTCACCGGACTGGGTGATGTTGCGCACGGCGTACTCGACGGCGGCCGCGCCGGAGGCGACGGCGATGCCGGCGGTGCCGCCTTCAAGGGCGGCGATGCGGTCCTCGAAGACACCCTGGGTGGAGTTGGTCAGACGGCCGTAGATGTTGCCCGGGTCTGCAAGGCCGAAGCGGGCCTCGGCGTGGTCGAAGTTGTGGAAGACGTAGCTGGTGGTGGCGTAGATCGGCACTGCGCGGGAGTCGGTGGCCGGATCGGCCTGCTCCTGGCCCACGTGCAGCTGCAGGGTTTCAAAACGGTACTTCTTGTTCTCGGCCATGATGTGCTCCTTGTCGTCGGTCGCGAGGTTCTTTTCCTTGCCACCCGCCTGCCGTATTCGGCGGTTGGCGAGGTGTTGGTTATGAAGGTACGCGCGGCGGATAGCGCGGCGCAAGCCAGACGTTATCGGGGTTGCCTATAGACCCTTATCAGCCGTTGGAATCCTTGGCGTTCACCCACCCTTCACACCGCCGAAATACCCTCCGGCAATCCCGCGACACGCCGAAGCGGCATCACCGTGGACTACGCTCGTCACTGTTGTCCGCGGTTCTTCATCAGACTTTTCGTCTGGGCTGTAATGCGGACGAGATCGCATGCAGCAACATCATCGGAAGACCTGGACCATGACCGACGTGACCTTGTATGAACGTGACCCGAAGTACATCCCGCGCGTTGCCGCCGTACACGATATGTGCGGCTATGGCAAATGCTCGCTGACCGCGGCGATACCGATCCTCTCCGCGGCCGGATGCGACGTGTGCCCGGTCCCCACCGCCCTGTTCTCCGCGCACACCAAGTATCAGGTGTTCACGTTCCACGACACCACGGATATCCTTTCCGGATATCTCGACGCCTGGCAGGCCGAGGATGTGGAGCTCGACGCCGTGTATTCGGGGTTCCTTGGCTCACCGGAGCAGGTGGCGATCATCCAGAGGCTGTACAGCGACTACCCTGCCGCCCTGCGGCTGGTCGACCCGGTGATGGGAGACGGCGGACGGACGTACACCACGTATACGCCCGAACTATGCGAGGCGATGGGGGCGTTGGCGACCGGCGCCGATGTCCTGATGCCGAATCTCACCGAAGCATGCATCCTCACCCATCGCGACTACCAAGGCCAGGATCTGAACGACGATCAGGTGAATGGTTTGCTGGATGCGCTGCTTGAGTTGGGTGCCAAGAACGTGGTGCTCAAGGGCATCGACCATGGCGATGACCGTATCGTCAATTATGTGGCTTCGGCATCGGACGGCGCTGCAGGCAAGATCGAGCTGAAGCACCTCAAACTGCCGTACATGATCCACGGCACCGGCGACGTCTTCGCATCCGCACTGTGCGGGGCGGTGATGGCGGGCCGCGGTCTGGCGGAATCCGCGCGGATCGCCGGCGAATTCGTGCGCCATGCGATGGCAAGCACCCGTGACCAGCCACACTTCGAGGACCGTGGGGTCAGTTTCGAGCTCAACCTCGGCGAGCTCACCGATCTGGTGCGCTAAGGCCTGCACCGTGACGCGGCCTACCGGTTCTTGAAGTACCTGAGCAAGTGGCTTTCCCGTGTGAGCATCACCGCGACCCCCGCGCCCGACAGCACGCCCACCACTGCAGCGACCGGAACCCGAAGCATCGTGTCGGCGAGCGCCGCGGCCTCCGCATCCCCGTTCTGCAACCATACCCATGCCCACAATGGACTGGTCAACAGCACTGCAGCGGTCGCCCATACGATCGTCTCCAACACGATCTGCATCAACAGCGCGGTTTTCGGAACCCCGCAATGCAACGCGGAAGCCATCTCGAGTCTGCGCGTCCATGTGGCGATGAATCCCAATGCCATCGCGGCCACCAAAGCGATCCACGGCGTGTAGGCGGTCAGTCTCACGCGGAACAGGGACGCACTGTCCAGTGCGCTGCCTTTGCTCATGTTGAGCTTGGCGATCTGAGGACGTTCCTGCGTGGCATCCATGCCGGAACCGATGCCCGTCATGCGCAGCAACGATTCGATGTCCTTGGTCTCGGGCCAGGTGCGCACCCAACACTGGCTGAATGATTCCGACGAGTTGGCGGGCACCGGAGCCAACGCAACATACGAGAATCCTGACTTGCGACCGTCGTCCGGCCACTCGAACACCCCGGACACCTGTACGTTGCGCCCGTCCCGCAATGCCAGGACACTGCCCGCCGCGGCGGCGAACGGCTTGGCCGCTTCGGCCGAGAGCATCACGCCTTCCTCACCGTCTTCCGATGCGGTCTCGGTATCGGCGTCCTTCGAAACCGAGACCTGCTCCCCTCCACCGGACAGGTCGTCGGCGCTCGTGCCTGTAGTGCTCAAAGCGAACACCCTACGCGCCCCCGGCGTGATCTCCATCAAGGGCACTCCTGTGGATGGCAGGGCCGCGAACACCAGCTTCTGGTCGGTCTGTCGTACAGCGCCAGCCGCTTCGACACCATCCAATGAGGCAAGCCGGTCGCAGGCGGCGCCATCGATGTGATTGTTGTATTCCATTACCCATGTCGAGCCGCCGGCTGCCACGTATTCATCGGTCTGTCGCTGAATGGAGGCGATAGTCAGCCAATCAGCACCGACCAGCAGGAGAATCAGGCATGCAAGTCCCACCGCCAGCGCACATGCATGACTGGTGCCGCTGATCAGGTCGCGCCACGCCTCCCCCAGCATGCCGACAAGTCGCATGCGCGCGATCTTGGCTTCACGCTGCAGCTGCGTCATGATGCACCTCCTCGCTTTGCCAGTCGCGCAGGTCGATGAGGTCGGTGCAGGCGTCCCGCGTGCGCGGGTCATGCGTGGCCACGACGACAATCGCCCCGCTCATCGACAGGTTGTGCAGGTGCTCGTTGACCGTGGCCGCCGTATTGAGGTCAAGTTGCGCGGTCGGCTCGTCCACGAGCAGCAGCCCGGCGTGTGAAGCCACGCCGCGCGCGAGCATCAACCGTTGCGCTTCACCGCCCGACAGGTCACGAAAAGGCTTCGCGGCCAGTTCATCCAAGCCAAAAGCCTCCAACAGGGCCATGGCATGGGTTTCGGCATCTCTCCGCCGCTCGCCGCGCGCGATGAACGGCAGGGCCACATGATCGAGCGCGGTGCGCCGGGCTACGCCGTGGGGGTTCTGCAGCACCCAGCACACGCGTCCGCAATCGACGCGCTCCACCGTGCCCGCCACCGGTTCCACCCATCCGGCGATGATGGACAGCAACGTGGATTTGCCCGATCCGGACGGCCCGGTGAGCGCATAGACGTGTTTGGGAAGTAGCGTCATGGTCAGGTGACGGAACAGCATGTCCTCGCCGGTACGGTCGAAACTGTGGCCTACATCGGTGAGGATCACACGACGGCCTTCACCATGCCCTTCCCGTGAGGAGACCGATGCCGAGGAAACCGGTGTCGAGGAAGCCGCCGGCACAACCGATGAACAGGAGGATGCTACACCCGATTGGGTATCAGGCCGCGAATCCAGCCTCGAATCAGCCTTCGAATCCGACTGCACAGACGTGCTGCGATCCGGCTCTCCGGAATCAGTTCCACGCAACGTACCCTTCGCCAAAGGGTTCCTCCGCCTCCTCCAAATCATCTCACTGCCCGTCCTGCCCTGAGGCGGAATCGGCTTCGGCATCGCAGTGTTGGGCGGTGCGCGGGGTCACATCCACGTGGTCGAACTGCTGCCCATCGCCGACGCTGACCATGGTCTTGCCGAGCTGTGAGGCGATGATGGACACTTTCACCGGCTTGGCGTCCACACTCACGCATCCGAGTCCGCCCGAGGCGTCGTAGACCGCGGAGGGTGGCACGGTGAGCGCGGTCAGCGGCTGAGCGAGTCTCCAATCGTAGGACACGCTGAGTGTGCCACCACCCGTCCCGGATGCCCCGACAACGGCACCCGTTCCCCCGGCGCCACCGGCTGTCGCACCGCCGGAATCCCCGCTCATCGACGCCAGACGGAAGGCCACGGATCCGCCGATCGCCGCGAGCATCGCGGGATCGGTGAGTTCGACGGTTCCGGCCGGCACGGCGAACGTCTGCTCGCCGATGACGAGTGTGCGTTCGCCGGCCACCAGATCGGTGGCGGACGTCGGCAGCGTCGCCTTGAGCGGGATCGCGGCCGTGGTGAACAGGTTTGCACCCGCCGTGATCTGCCGCCCCACGGCGATCGAGGATTGCTTGACCGTCACCGAGTCGGCGGGCAGCCAGACGAACGATTCCGGGCCGATGGACCAGCCTGAGTCGGCGGTGATGCGGGCGGCTCCCTTGCTGTCGGCGAGCGCGTTGTAGGCGGCGATGGTGTCCCACGTCATCCAATCGGAGTCGGGCGCGCCGTAACCGAGACGGCGCAGCGCGGCGTTGAGGCCGGCCGCGTCGGGCCCGCGGGTGCCGCTGGTCAGCGTGCGGTACAACGGCACGTCGGTGTGCAGGGCGAGAACTGGCTTGGCGTCCACGTCGAACACCGTGCCGCCGGAGCCGATGACGGTACCTGTACCGATGGAGGTGCCGGTGATGGTGCCCGATACCGGCGAGGTGACGGTAGATGATTCGCCGAGGGAGACGGCCAGCGTCACGGAACGCGCGTCGTCGAACTGGGCGGAGGCCACCTTCACCGTTGTGGCCTCGGTGCTGGAGACCAGGGACGGCGGGATCTTGGAGCGGGTGAGGAGGAACCCGCCGCCAAGACCCACCGCGAATATCACCAAGGCGAGCAGTACCACGATGGAGACCGCCACCCCATTACGCGCGGCCCGCAGTTCCTTGCGATCCCTCGCTGCGCCTTTCCGCTTCATGTCGGCCTCCTTGCCTTGTGTCCCACGATTTGCGCCCACGCCTTGTACCGTCCTACGCCGTCCTACGCCCGGAAAACCAGGAAGAACAGGCCTCGCGCATGCCTTGGCTGATTTCAGCGTATTGCCGGTTCCGGCCGCTTCCCAATACCGTTGTCATCCGAAAGACGACATGTTCCTGCCGCTACTGATGCAGCGGGTCCTGTCCGCACGCCCAGAACTGCTGGCCCTGTGGCGAATTCGCATCGTATTTGTAGTCCGGGTTGGACTGACCGTCGAAAGTGGTGCTCATGTACTCGCTGAAGAACTCATGCCAACGTCGGAGATTGGCCTCGAACTGGCTGTTGTCGGTCACGTTCGCGGTGTTCATCGTGCTCATGTACTCGTCTTCGCTGATGGGGCTCGGCAGCAGATCGTGCTTGGCATAGCATTGGTATGTCTTGCGTGCCATGGCCTCCTGGTCGATGTTGTCCGGGTTCGTATTCATGGCCGCGTACAGGCTGGAGATGTCACCCGAGCCGGTCTTGGCATGGCACTCGTCCATGACCTTGAACTGCTCGTCGTCGGACATCGATCCGCGATACTGGCCGACCGCCTCGCCCCGGTCCAACGTCCAAGTGGCCTGTAGCCCATAGGGTTCGAGGCACTTGTTGTAGTCGTCGTAGACCTCCTGCACCTCGGCTTCGGTGATCTTGCCGTCCTTGAGGATGTTCCTGGCCAGATCGGTGGGCGCCTGGTCGTATTCCTTCTTGAATTCCGCGGCGTACGGCCCGGAGAAGGTCGGCTCGCCGCCGATGCCGGTCGTGTCGGCGGCCTTGGACGGTCCGTTGACGTCCGCGACCTGTCCACATCCGGCGAACATCACGCATGCCAGCGTCGCCGCCCCGATCAGCACAATCGCGTGGCGCAGCCGTTGACGAATCGTCGTTGCCGTATTTCCCTGCATGATGGCCTCCTTGCCTAATGGATTCGTATGTATGTTGCGTGTTGCGCCTACTGCTGGCTCAGCGCGTCGGTCTGGCATTCCCAGAATTGCTTCGCCTTGGCGGCGTCGTAGTCCGGGTTCGGGCTGCCGTCATCGTTGCGTTCCATATAGACGCGGTAGAACTCGTTCCATTTCCGGGTCTTTTCGACGATCTGCTCCTCGCTCAGCCCTTCCGCACCGGTGACCTCCAGATCGAGGAACTCCCGCTCGGTGATGGGCTTGGGCAGCAGGCCGCGCTGCTTGAGACACTGGTATATCGCGCGCTGCCTGGCACCGACGTCGAGGTTGTCCGGGTTACTTTGCAGCGCATCATACATGGACTCGACGTTCCACAGGTCGGTCTCGGCGGCGCATTCAGTGTTCTTCTGATTCATCTCATCCTTGCTCAGACTGCTTGCCCGCACCTGGGAAAGCTGTCCCTTGGTGGAGACCAGACCGTACGGCGCAAGGCACTTGTTCTGCGCGTCGAAAACCTCCGTAAGCTCCGCGTCGGTGACCCGGCAGTCCTCGAGGATGCGTTTGCCCAGTTCGGTCTTGGATTGCTCCCAATTGAGCTTGAATTCGGCCGCGTACGGGCCTTGGAAGTCAGGCGCCTTGCAGACGGTCGCCGCAGCGTTCGACGGTGTCTTGCCTTCGGCGTTCGCCGCGCCGCCACCCTGTCCCGGACCGGAACAGGCCGCCATCGCCAAGCACAACGGCACCAGCACGCCGGCCGCGATCATCCGCCGCGCGACGCCGCCATATCCGTTCGTGTTCATCGTCATCCCCACCAATCATCGTGGACTTCCTCGTCATGATTCAGCTTAGGCACGCTTCCCGCGTGGATCGCAATCGCCGTGTAGTCGGTGAGGTTACACAGATCGGCTTTCAGACCGTTGTTGCTGGTCCGCCAGCGTCTTTTGCCGTGTGTCTGTTGCCGTGGAAGTTGTTGACAAGGGGCTGTATGTACGCGCCATCACGAGACAGACGCGTACATACGGTCCCTTATGCTCCCAAAACAGGCGGTAAGTACGCGAGACCTTCGTCGAGACGCGTACTTACCGCCGCTTTCATCATCGGACACCGTCAGAAGGAGCCGGAGTAGCCATCGGCATCCGGCCATTCCGAAATCATCCGATGTCTGTCATCCGCTGGCTTACGCGAGTTCTCGCGAAACGGTCCCATCTGTCATACCTTGGATTTACGGACAACGAGGTCACAAAGACACTGTGCGAACGGCTGAACGGCATCCGTGACATTCACCCGCCGTGCCAAAACCAAATGCCCAGACCAAAGACCCAAGGCCCAGACCAAAGGACGGCACTGATGAAACGCAGCACAACCTACGCAATTCGCACGTCCATCATGTCCTTCATGTTGATGTTGACGCTGTCCGGCTGCGGAGGCGTACCGGGTACCGATACCACTCCTCAAGCCGCCGAACCCACGTTCTCCGGCCCGTGGGCCGAGGATTTCCAGCGAAATTACGATGACGCGGGTCAACAGGGCAACACGTTCGCGCAGGACGTGCTGCGAGATGGGCGGATTACCGAGGCCGAGGCCACCGAGGCGGTCAACCGGTATGCGTCGTGCATGAAGGACGCCGGGTTCGCGCTCGATTACGTCAATCCGGACGGCAGCAGCCAGATGTCGGGCGAACTGACCGACGCCGAGAATGCGCGATACGGTGAGGCGGACGGCACCTGCGATGCATCATCGGGCTCCCGGTGGATTACGGCGCTGTACAACGCGGTCGCCGGCGATCCGAATGGCGATCTGCGCAATCGCAGCGACGAAGAGGCTCGTCAGGATCTGGCCGACTGTCTCAAACGCAAGGGCGTGGTCGGCGATGAGTTCACTGCGGAGAATATCCCCGAGGTCAACGCGAGCGGCGACGAGAATTGGGAATTCCAACGCCAATTCGTCGAGCCGGGCGGCCGGTACTACAGCGAGCGCAGCACCGACATACTCACCCAATGCAACATGGATCCGCGGCAGTAAGGTAACATCCGTCCCACCGTGTGGGAGTGGATTTTCGGTTTCCCAGGAATTCCGCCATTCCCCGCCCCTACTGGTCTGTCTCGTAAATAATTGAGGAATTCAGCTTGTTCTCTCCCCCAGTCAGCTTCGCCGACAGCCCCCTCGTCAGAGGGGGCCAGGACCACTCGACCAATTACGAGACTAACCAATACATGGTGGGTAGTTCCCTACGCCATGCGGCTTATGCGGGCAGCAAGCGGCCCGGCATGCCCAAACCACCATTCAGTCACCCGCATGCCTCGACCTTCTGTCGGAAGTCTGCATCGGCGCGCTTGCCTGCATCGAACGGCCCGGCGCCCGCACGGCTGTCACGATCGTAGTCATCAATCGAATACGATTCGCTCACCAACCCCTGCCGCACATAACAATCGATGATAATCTGCCGCGCATCCTTGCCGTCGTTGTCCGGATTGATCTCGGCGGCGCTGGCCAGCTGCCATATGGTCTGTGCCCCGTCGCGCGTCGAGCAGGTCTTCACATCCTGATTGAACGTGCCACCCCACGCCGCCGACTCCGCCTGGGATGCCCCGCTGGGCGGCCGCGAGCTTATCTCCCCCAGCTCCCCCATCGTGATCGAATCCGTGTCGTGACCCAGATCGCCCAGACATTGGAGCACGTGATCGTTGAGCTCGGCAAGCTCGGATTGCGTGATCACGCCGTCTTCGAGAATCCCCACCGCGAAGTCGGCGCCATCATCCTGCAACGTCCGGCGGGCTTGCCCCAGCTCAGCGGCATAGTGCGCGTTGAGGTCATATCCGCCAGCCGTCTCCATAGTTCCTTCGGTTCCTTCGGAGTCCGGGCCGCCGGACAACGGACCGGCGCAGGCAGTCAGCGCGCATAGCATTACGGCGGCCACGCACGCCGCCGTCAGCCATGCACGCCCCGCACCGGAAGCTCCGGGAGTGCCGGACGCGCCAGGAATCCCGAATGAACACGAATCATGCATGTCAGCTCCTTCGCCGTCGGAACGGCATCATCACGCCGTTGCCGCCATGCTATGCAATCGTTCGCGGAACGTCACGCCCATGTGTAATCCCATGGATGACGCGATTTCGCGGCAAGCCGGCGTCACACCGCAACCGGTTTCACAAGCCAGGCATCTCGACGCTGAGCGAGGGATGGCCGCCGTCCTTGGACGCCACGTCGCGCAGCGTCACGTAATCGGATTCGACGCCGCACTGACGGATGATCTCGTTCTTCTCCTGACTGTCGATCGAACCCCGAACCGTAACGATCACCTCGCCCTCGCCGCCGTCGACCGGCTGCGCCTGAAGCCCGTACACGGACAGGCATTCGTTATACGCCGTGCGTACCTCCGCAAGTTCGTCGTCTGTCACCACGCCATCCTCGAGCACTTCGCGGCCGAGCCCGGTATGCAGGTTGTTCCATGCGTTGAGCAGATCGTATTTGTCCGGCCCGGTGAATTCCGGGTGCTCGCTTCCGAACGACGACTGCGCGTCCGTGCCGTTCGTCGCGTTGTATGGCACGTCGCGCCATGGCTCGGGCAACAGCATGGCCCAGATGATGGCGCCGATCGCAACGATCACCAGCAGCGCGGTGGCGGCAATCGCGACGACCCGCCGCCGTACGTCGGTATTCATGATGGGCTCCCGGAATCACGCTCCGACCGCGCGAGGGCACGCCCCTCGGGATGTAATGCGCCGTTCCGTTCCGAGGCCGTCCCCGAATCCGATCTGCCGAGCGAATCCCCGGCCGGCCGCGTAGGGATGCGCGCGTACAGCACCCAATCACCGTCCTCGGCGCTGTCGTTGAGCACGCCGCCGAGCCCGGCGATGATGCGGCGGTGCATCATGAGCCCGCTGCCGTGCGAGGGGATGCCGGCGCTGAAATCAACGTTGCCATCGGAAACGGCCATTCCCCCGCGATCATCGGGTTCGTCGGCGGTGTCGGAGCCCACGCCGGCGACGACGCCTGCGCGGTTCTCGCCACGCCCCCTCGCCTCGCCGTCACCATGTTCGGCGTCGCGCAACTGTCGCAACGGATTGGTCTCCATGATTTCGATGGTGTCGTGTCCCAACGTCACCACGCAGTAGTAGCCGCCTGTGGCCGGATCGAGATGACGGCCGATATTCGCCGTGAGCTCGCCGATGAGGTTGGCCGCTTCCCGGACCGATTCGTCGGCGCAATCGTCCGGCAGTTCGCCGCGTATCTCGAAAGTGCCATGGAATCCAAGGCGTGCCAAACGCTCCCTGCCAGCACCGACGGCCTGCATAATCGTCGCTATGCCCACAGTATGGTCCGGCCGCGCCGATTCCACGGATTCCGGCGGGCCGGTCGGCCCCGCCGATTGCCCGGGTGCGACCTCCTCCAACAGGTCGATGACGTGATGAATCTCGTCAAGTACGCCGAGAGCCTGAGTGTTGACGAATTCCCAGTCCCGCCGCTCAGTGGCGTGGGCGGGGTCGTCGGGCGTCCTCCGCAGCTGTCGTTGCGCGGTCAGAGCGATGTACGAGAGTCCCCCGCTGGCCGAATCGTGGATGCGCGAGGCCAGTCGTGTGTTGCGTCTCAAGGTGTCGGCCTGCCATTGCCTGCGTTCCAACGCCATCGCATGGTCGCGTATCTCGTCGCGTTGCTTGCGCCACCGGAAGGACATGCCGGCCATGGTGGCGAGGGTGAACATGCCGATGTAGTTGACCATGCCCACCCATGTGGCGGATATGGCGTTGAACGTGTTGAGAGCCACCGGCACGCATTCGGCGAGCGAAACGGTGACAAGCGCGCCAATTGCCACTGGAATGGCACTGTTGTATCCGATGATTGCGAGCGCCAGATACGCGGCCCACAGCGGGTTCGGCCCGGAAAGATCAAGCACGAACAGACGGCCGAGCACCGTGGCGATGATCATCCATCCGGACGTGCGCGGCATGAACGGTGAAAGGACGATGCCCACCACGGATATACCGGAGAACAGGAAGTTCAGCGGGTAGACCGGCGGAATCGCAGCCCATTCGATAAGCGTGGCTGCAAGAATGAACAGGGCCATGGCTACACGGAACCAATGTGTGCGGAACCATCGCGACACGAATGCGGCACTCCTCATGGCGAGGTTCCCAGCGCAGTTTCCGACGCGGCGCGCGGCACGGCCCTCCTCCCCTCCACGGCTCCCGTCGGGCTCTTCAGCATGGTCGCCTCCACGGCTCCCGCTACGGTTCTCGCTATGGCTCTCGCGCACCGCGTGCTCCGCGACGGCGTTCATCGTTCATCCTCCGCCGCACCTGTCCACAGGGCCACGGCCTGTCCCCGTGAATTGACGCCCAGCTTGTGGATTGCACGGGTGAGATAGGTCTTGGCCGTGGAGACGCTCACCTGCATCTCCCCGGCGATCTGTTCGGTTCCCAGCCCCCGCGAACACAGATTCATGGCCTCGGCCTCCCTGTCGGAGAGTAGGAACTGTCGCGGCAGACGCCGGCCGGACAGACGCCGGTGGGCCTCCGACGAAGTCTGGAACCCCTCGCCCCAAGTACCGCCCGCCGCCACAGCGCGAATAGCGTCAACAATCGGCGCCTCGACGGATTTGGGTACGATTCCTTGAGCGCCGGCTTCGGCGGCCTTGGACGCATACACAGCCAGGGAGAACGAGGTGACGGCCAGGATCATCACACGCGCGGTCTGAACGCGAATCGTCCTGCACACCACCAGACCGGACAGCTCGTCCATCGACATGTCGGTGAGCAGCACATTCGGACTCCGTTGCGCATCGAGGCACCGCGCGACCGCATCCCGTCCGGAGACGGTCTTCCACAGCACGCGCGCCTCCGGCATCAGCTCACTGATGGCGCGTTCCAGAAAGGCCAGCGAAAACTCGTCGTTGTCCAGCAATCCGATGGTCACGATAGGACGAACCGTTTCGGCCATCTCCCCCTCCTTTGCGGCAAGCCCTGCAACGCTGCTTTCACGGTAACACCAATATGCGGCCGCAACGGAATCGCCACGTCATCCGTCGGACGACAATCGGCATACCGCCCTAACAAACTGTGGATAACCCGGATTCCATCCACACGTTATCCACAACACTCCAAACCGCGTCATAGTATCCACATTCGCCGGTCGGCCTTGCGCTGCGCATATCGCAACCCGCACAGTGGATTCATGAGCAATTCAGCATCAATGCAGATCACAGGACACAGCGATACGCCGGTCACGCACCGCGGCGATCCCGCATCTTCCCGTCTCCGTCGCCCCATGCCGGTTTCCGCCCCGGATGAGCCGCCCTTCCAGCACGGAAGCGACCATGAATCGGACAGTCTCGCCCAGGACATGGCGAATCCTCTTCTGACGGCCAGACAGTTCGGCGAGCTGGGAGAACAGTATGTCGCCCTATGGCTCGAATCCAAAGGATGGCATATCCTCAGCCGCAATTGGCGCACACGATACGGCGAGCTGGACATCGTGGCAATCACACCCGAACGCATGGTGGTGTTCGTAGAGGTGAAATCTCGCCATAGCGCCTATTACGGCACACCCCAGGAGGCGGTGACCCGGAGCAAACAGGTCAATCTGCGCCGCGCTGCAGCCGCATGGCTCATCGACCGCCGCAATCGCATACCGCATGCGGGCGTCCGTTTTGATGTGATCACCATCCTCATGGATATGGGCCAGCCGAAGGTCGGCCATATCGTGAACGCCTTCTGACCCCATTGGCATGGCAATAGATCACGAGCAAAGAACATAGAAGGAGACCATCATGGCCATCGGCAGCACGCTGTCCGTGGGACTCATCGGACTGAAGGCCTTTATCGTGCAGGTGCAGGCGTTCATCAGCCCAGGACTACCGTATTTCTCCATCATCGGACTGCCGGACACATCGTTGTCCGAGGCGAGGGAACGGGTGAAATCCGCATGTCAGGCCAGCGGATTCTCCTGGCCGCAGACCAGGGTGACGGTGAACATGAGCCCCGCTGCAGTGCCGAAACGGGGTTCCTCGCATGATCTGGCTATCGCGGCCAGCGTCCTATGCGCTTCCGGAGCCATCGGAGCCTCCTGTCTGGAGGACACGATCGTGCTCGGCGAGGTCAATCTCGATGGCTCCGTGCTGCCGATCCACGGGTTGCTGCCCATCATGCTGCACGCCAGGGAACGCGGGTCGAACAAGGTCATCGTGCCGTACCGCAATCTTGATGAGGCGCAGATGATCGAAGGCATGGACGTCATCGGCATACGCCATGTCGGCGAACTCATCGAGCTGATGGGCGGCAATGCCGTCTACCGTCTGCCGGAGTCCAGCATCGGCGGAGAGGATATAAGCGACGACCATGCCCTTGTGGTCGCAGACGAGCCAGGAGACATGAGCGAGGTCCTCGGCCAAGAGCATGCAAAATGGGCGCTGCAGGTGGCCGCTGCGGGAGGACATAACCTCATCATGACGGGCCCGCCGGGAGCAGGCAAGACGATGCTCGCGTCACGCATCCCCGGCATCATGAGCCCATTGGACGAACAAGCGCAGCTGGAAGTGGCTTCGATCCGCTCGTTATGCGGCACATTGCCGCACTATGGCATCACTGACGTGCCGCCGTTCGAGGCGCCCCACCATACCGCTTCGACCGCCTCGCTGGTGGGTGGAGGCAGCGGCATCGCCGCACCGGGCGCCATCACGCGCGCCCATCGGGGCATCCTGTTCCTCGATGAGGCGCCCGAATTCTCGTCCCGGGCATTGCAGACCCTACGCGAACCATTGGAATCCGGGTATGTGTCATTGACCAGGTCCAAAGGCAGCACATATTATCCGGCCGACTTCCAGCTCATCATGGCGGCCAACCCCTGTCCGTGCGGGTATTACTACGGCACCGGCGAACGATGCACCTGCAAGGAGAAGGAGCGTATGCGTTATTTCTCGCGTCTTTCCGGACCGATTCTCGACCGCGTGGACATCCAGATCACGGTCCCGCCTGTGTCCCGCATTGCCCAGCAGCACGAAAGCGCCGGCGAACCTAGCCACACGATTCGCGCACGCGTCGTGCAGGCGCGACATGCGGCTGCGGAACGGTTCAAACCATTCGGCTGGTCGTGCAACGCACAGGCTTCCGGCAAATGGCTTCACGCCAACACGTCACTCAGGGCGGTGGAGCTGGTGAATCGCGCCTTGGCCAATCACCAGCTTACCTTGCGCGGCGCGGACCGGGCCATGAGGCTGGCATGGACGTTGGCCGATCTGGCCGGGCGCACCAGTCCCACGGAACAGGATGTCCACCAGGGCATCGGATTGAGAACGAGGATGTCATGAACAATCAGGGTATACAGGACGACAGGAACGACCAGAACAGCGGAAGCTCGCTGTATGTCCCCTCCGCGGACGCCATGTATCGCGCGGCGCTGACCTTCTGTCTGGATGACGCCGACGCGATGATGTACGCCCTGCTCAAAGGCGTAGGAGACGCTGCAACCGTTTGGCACCTGCTCAGGGAATCACATCCGAAGAACCCTTCCTCCCAATGCGCCGCCGCCCTGGGCAAGCTCGACCTGGCCTTCACCCAAGGTCTGGTCCGCTGGGGGCGCAAGCCCCAGGCCTCGGTGATGAAAACATTCCATACCGCGTTGGCGGGCTGGCACAACCGCATGCAGGACATGCCGTCCGATGACCCTGTGCGCATCGCCGATTGGTTCACCGTGGACGGCACCCAATGGCTGATCGGCCCCGACAGCCCCTACTGGCCGGGGCAGCTCGAAGATCTGGCGCTCAAATCGGATTGGGCACCGCCATTGTGCCTATGGGGCAAAGGCGACCCGCAGGCGCTGACCAGTTGCCCCAAGCCGGTGGGAATCGTCGGCTCACGCGATGTCACGGAATACGGACGCTATGTGGCGCATACGTTGGCCGAGCAGGCGGCGGCATTGGGGCATACGGTGGTTTCGGGAGGAGCCATGGGCACGGACGCCGCCGCGCACTGGGGCGCATTGAACGCCTTCCATGGGCGAAGGTCACACACCGTAGGACGCACCGTGGCGGTATTCGCCGGAGGTCTGAACCATATGGGCCCCACACGGAATCGTTCCCTGTTCGAACGCATCGAAACGCAGTCGGGGGCGCTGATCAGCGAACTGTGCCCGAACACCATTCCCGAAGCACGTCGATTCCTGCTGCGTAACCGCATCATCGCCGCGTTGTCCTCGACTGTGGTGGTGGCGCAGGCACGTCTGCGTTCGGGCGCCTTGAACACCGCAGGCTGGGCGTACGAGCTCATGCGCGAAGTGTATGCGGCTCCGGGGGACATCAACCAACCGGCCAACGCCGGCTGCAACAGGATCATCAGTGAAAACCGGGCCGCACTGCTGTGTGCGGCAACCGACGTGGAAAGCATCTGCCATGAAGCTCATCATCCCAGCACGGAACATGCCGCGCACTCTGAAGCGACCGCACCGCAACCGACCCTGCGACAGGTCCACGCCGAGCCGGCCTCTAGGCATACCCGCAAACCGGGCTCGCCATCCGCAGCGTCATCCGACCTGCGGACCGTGACGGCGGCATCCGCAGATGGACCGAGATCCATCCACCTCAACGCCCTGCCCGAACCTCAACGCGTGTTGGCCTCACTGATCAAGGAATGCCATAAACGCCATCTGATAGCCACTCCGGACGCCCTGCTGAAGATGGCACGGCAGCAGGTGCCGAACGAGATATCCGATATCGGCACGGTTCTGGAGCTCGTTGGCGCCATGGAACTGAGCGGCATCATTCGCAGGCAGGCCGATGAGGTGGTGTTCAGCACCATCGTGGACTGACCCGGCGCATGCCTCGATTAGGCAGGAGAGGACACTGTTCGGCGGGTGTGCAAGAATCGAACCCATGAGTCCGAAACGTCTGGAAGATATGTATGATGCGGTTATCGTCGGCGCAGGAGCTGCCGGCCTGTCGGCGGCGCTGGGATTGCTGCGGTCCCCGGCGATCGCCGAGCTTACGGAGCAGGGCGTGAGCCCGAAGATCCTGATGGTCTCCAAGCTGCAGCCTCTGCGCTCGCACACCGGTTCGGCCGAAGGCGGTATCGCGGCCAGTCTGGGCAATATCGAGAACGATGACTGGCATTGGCATTACTACGACACCATCAAGGGCGGCGACTGGCTGGTTGACCAGGACGCTGCCAGATTGTTGGCGGAATACGCGCCCGAGACCGTCATCAACCTCGAACGTCAGGGAGTGGCATTCTCCCGAACCGAAGATGGGCATATCGCTCAACGTCGTTTCGGCGGACACACCCGTGATTTCGGCGGCGAACCGGTCAAGCGAGCCGCCTACGCCGCCGATCGCATCGGCCATCAGATTCTTCACACGCTCTGGCAGCAGTGCGTGGCACAGGGCGTCGAATTCGCTGAGGAATGGTATGTGACCGATCTGGTCCTCAGCGAGGATGGCGAGCGCGCGGCCGGCATCGTGGCATTGGACACCCATGCCGGCAAGCTGCACGCCATTCACGCGCGCAATGTGCTGATCGCCACCGGCGGCGCAGGACGTCTGTTCCACACCACATCCAATTCCTGGGATCTGACCGGAGACGGCATGGCATTGGCGTTGTCCGCAGGCCTGCAGCTTGAGGACATCGAGTTCGTGCAGTTCCATCCCACCGGGCTCGCGCATACCGGCATCCTGCTTTCCGAGGCGGCACGCGCGGAAGGCGGTATCCTGCGCAATGCCGACGGTGAGGCGTTCATGGAACGCTATGCGCCCGAGCATAAGGACCTCGCGGCCCGCGATGTGGTATCCCGTTCGATCATGGCGGAGATCGACGCCGGCCGAGGTGTCGCCGATCCCAAAGACCCGGATGGTCCGAAGGATTGTGTCTGGCTGGATATGACCGGCATCGACTCGGACCGTATGAAGCAGGCTCTGCCGCAGGTGGTGGAGACCATCGAACAGTACGCGAATCTCGATCCGGCCAAGGATCCGGTGCCGATCAAACCCACCGCGCATTACACCATGGGAGGCATCCCCATCACCACGGACGGTGAGGTGTATCGTTGGTGTGACGGCGCTTCGCATGTGGTCGAAGGCCTGTTCGCGGCAGGCGAATGCTCCTGCGTTTCCGTACATGGCGCAAACCGTCTGGGCGGCAATTCCCTGCTGGACGCATGCCTGTTCGGCACTCGCGCCGGTCGCGCGCTGGCCGCACGCATCGCAGCGGCGCCGGTGGCCTCGCCCATGAACGACGATGCCGACGATGAGCCGTTGGCCGCGGCAGTCGACCGGACGGCATCCATGCGTCAGGATGATTTCACCTCAATGCTTCAGGGAGCTCTCGAGTCTTCCGCAGATGCCGAGGCATCCCCCGTATCCGACGGCAACGCATACCAGCTCATGGCAAAACTCGGCTCAATCATGGAACAGGCTCTGGCGGTACGCTGCAGCGCCGATACCATTCGAACTGCGCTGTATCAGCTTGATACGGCGATCAAACCCGCCGCCGAGACGCTGCATGCACACGACAAGACCGCCACATTCAATCAGGAAATCACCGCCATCTGGGAAGTACGTCACCTCATTGAGCTTGCCGAATCGGTGCTGAAGGCCTCCGATGCGCGTGAAGAGTCCCGCGGCTCAATGCGGCGCCTTGATTTTCCGCAGCGCGATGACGAGCGCTTCCTCGCGCACTCCATGGTCGCCCGAAATGGCGCAGTGGCGTTCAAACCGGTGACCATCACTGATTACCCGCCACAGAGCCGTGAATACTGATTCAGGGGTCTGTCTTGTAATTGCTTGAGACTGCTCCTAGGCGGTCAATCAACGGCTGGTTCTGTCAGTGCGGCCGGCACGACCGCTATTCGGCATACTGGCGTCGAGGCACACCATCGGATCAGGGGCGTGTCCCATATGGCACGCCCCTGATCACACGCGCCACGCCGCCTAGGGCTTGTGGCACAATAAATTGGCTGATTAGTGACTTCATGGAGGCAGATGAATGGCTGAGGCGAACACAACAACGGTTACCCTGCACGTGCACCGGTTCACGCCACGCGCCGAACGCGCAGAAAACGCACGTGGCGGCAGCCCGTTCGCCCGTAAGAGCTCTCCTTTCGGCGGGGGCGCAAGCGCTTCGGCACGTCGCCGTCCGCGAGGCAGGCAGTGGGTGCAGGAATACACGATTCCCGCACGGCCCGAAGACACCGTTCTGGATTGCCTGCTCACCATCAAGCGCACGCTCGACCCCACGCTTGCATTCCGATACTCCTGCGGACACGGCATGTGCGGATCGGACGCGGTGGCGATCAACGGCACCCCCACGCTCCTGTGCACGGCGGCCATTCGCGATTGGGCCAAGCAGCCCGGCACGCTGCCGCAAGTGGACGATGAAGGCTTCCGCCATGTCGGGAACGGCGACGACGAGAACACCTCCGTGGAAGGCGCACAAGCCGCCGACGCCAAGACCCAATCACTGGGAGTCATCGAACTCGCTCCCCTGCCGGGCTTCCCGCCACAGCGTGATCTCATCGCGGACATCGACCCGATGCTCGATCAGATCCGCAAACTCACTCCATATCTTCAGGCCGACGGCGTGCTCGCCACGACCGCCGAAGGCAAGGTGGACGCATTCGAATACCTCCAACATCCCGAACAACTCGCCAAATACGAGACGCTGAGCAACTGCATCGCGTGTGGCGTATGCGAAGGCTCCTGCCCGGTATTCGCAGGCGGCGACGCCTTCATCGGCCCCGCCGCTTTGGTCTGGGCGTCACGGTTCATCAATGATTCCCGCGATTCCAAGGCCATGGAACGCATGGATGCCATCGACACGGCGGATGGCGTGGCCGCATGTCAGTCCGTACGCGCATGCTCCCGTCACTGCCCTCGCGGCATCGATGTCGGGGAGGAGATGTGGCAGATCGTGGCCAAGGTCCGCGAACGATAGGACGCATGCATCCCCCCATATTGGCGCAAAACAGGGTCGCGGCCAGACAGACTACATCATCAAAAGGTGACTGCAATGGATAAAACACAGTACACGAATCTCGCCAAAGCGTGGGAGTTCGCCGAAGAGCATGCATTGGAACGGCAGACTGCGATTGTTTCCGCAGTACGGGCCAAAGCCGAACAGGCAGGACAGCCACAAGGTTCCGCCGCGCAGGCACAGTTGCTGGCTATGCTGGTCCATCTGACCGGCGCTTCCTCGGTGATCGCCATCGGCACCGGTTCCGTAGTGGAAACCGTGCAATTGGTGGAGGCGCTCAATGGCGGCGGCCAGCTCACCGCAGTGGACTCCACCGCCCAGGGCATCGCGATGATTCGCAAGGCGTTTGCCGATCTGCAGGATGTCACCGACACGTCGTTGCGCGCGGTCAATGCGCCGGCGCACGTATTCCTGCCCAGACTCAACGCCAACGACTATGATTTCATCGTGGTCGCCGGCGACGCCGCGAATTATGCCGCCGCATTCAATCAGGCATCACGCCTGCTGCGCTCGCGCGGCATCATCGCGTTCACCGATGTTCTTGCCACAGCCGGCGATCAGGGCGGCGTGCTGAACGCCGCCGACCGCAGTGCCAAAGCCACCGCCATGCGTGAGCTGATCGCCACAGTGGAGGACAACGGCGACTTCGAGTCCACGCTAACACCGGATGGCACCGGCCTGCTGATCGCCTGCAAACGGTAGCGCGGCTGTGACGCAATCCTGATTCACAGCCCCTTGGTGACCATGTCCACGGCCTCGTCGGGATCGTCGCTCATGGCGACCAGATGGGGATCGATGGAGGAGATCATCCCATGCTCCTTCACCGTACCGTTCAACCAGTCGAAAAGCCCTTGCCAGTAGGCTTTGTCGTACAATACGACGGGCATGTCGGCCACCTTGTGGGTCTGCACCAAGGTCAATAGTTCGAACATCTCATCCAATGTGCCGAACCCTCCCGGGCAGACTATTACTCCGGAGGAATATTTCACGAACATGGTTTTCCTGACGAAGAAGTAGCGGAAGCTCATGCCGAGATTCACCCATTGGTTCAATCCCTGTTCGTGAGGCAGCTCGATGCCGAGTCCCACCGACTTGCCGCCGGCGAGCGCCGCTCCCCTGTTCGCCGCTTCCATGATGCCGGGGCCGCCGCCGGTGATGACCGCTATGTTCTTCTTGGCTATCAGGCTGCCCATGCGACGTGCGGCCTTGTACGCAGGCTCGGTGCGCGCGGTTCGTGCCGAGCCGAAAATGGCCACGGCTGGGCCAAGCTCGGCCAGCGCACCGAATCCGTCCACGAACTCGGATTGGATCCGCAGCACACGCCAGGGATCCATATGCAGCCAGTCGGTATCCTGATCTGGTTTGAGCAGATTGGCCGTCGTGTTGTCGGACGGAATCATCTGTCCGCGAAGAATCACCGGCCCGCGGTGATAGGTGTCTCCCAACGGGGAGGCGTCATCCGAGTCGACTGAGGCGACAGTGTCGACGGGAGCGGCGTCGCCCGTCTCGACGATCAGTGTCTCCTCGGCGTTTTTCCTGTCTTCGGCTTTCTTGGCCTTCTTTTGCTTCTTGGCCATCTGATGATCTCCTTGAATGTGTTCAGGCCCTCGTCGCGCTTCTGCGATTGATGCAGGCGTTCCGCCCGCATCTGCGCGATTTCCTCGGGCGTGAATGCCTCCATCGTCACGCTTTGCGTACCGTCGGCCAGCATACCCGCATGTTCTTCGAACGTATGGCCGGCGGCGTCTTTGGCAGGTGCCGCGTCGGAACCGGTGGCCTTGCCTGCAGCCCTCAGCGCGAACTGCTTCGATTGACGATGCAACAGTATACCTGCAACCAGTGCGGAAATGAGCGAGCCGACCAATACGCCGAATCGGGCTTCCGCCGACAATTCGGCATTGGTGTACGCCAGCGAGGCGATGAGGAAGGAGACGGTGAAACCGATGCCGCAGGCGCAGGCGGCAGGCACCAGATCCCGTACCTTCAGTCCTTTTGCCATGTTCAATCCGCCGAGATGCGTCGCGATCCACGCCGTGCCGATGATACCGAGGGGCTTGCCGGCGACCAAGGCCACGATGAGGGCGATGACCAGAGGAGAGAGCATAAGCTCAGGGGTCAGTTCCGCGAAATGCACGCCAGTGGCGAACAACGCGAAGATCGGCAGGGCAAGCAGTGCGGAGAACGGCTGCAGCTTGGAGGCATATCGTTCGGCGCGCGGCGAGGACTCGCCGTGCATTTCACGGGAAGGAGTGAACAGTCCCACCAGCACGCCGGCGAGCGTGGGATGCACACCGGCTTCGAACATCATCACCCATGCCAGGATACCGACGACACCGGCCGCAATCCACGGCACTCGCTTCATACGGACAAGTATGGCCCATACGGCCGTGCAGGCCGCGATACCAACAAACCAGTACCAATCATTGAGCGACGAGAAGAACACCGCGATTAGGATGATGGCCAGCAGATCATCCACCGTGGCGAGCGTCATGAGGAACGCACGGATCGATCCCGGAAGCCCTTTGGCGAACAAG
Source organism: Bifidobacterium sp. UTCIF-1 (assembly GCF_006408915.1). Classification (NCBI taxonomy): domain Bacteria; kingdom Bacillati; phylum Actinomycetota; class Actinomycetes; order Bifidobacteriales; family Bifidobacteriaceae; genus Bifidobacterium; species Bifidobacterium sp. UTCIF-1. Next base: position 28,859 of record NZ_JFAG01000011.1, on the reverse strand, counting down.
GCCAGCACGGCCAGCGAGAACGCGATATCCGTTGCCGTGGGCACCGCCCAGCCATGGACCAGTTCGCCGAACGGGATGATGCTGCCGGTGCTGGGAAGCACCACATTGCCCACGCCGCCGGGGCCGTACTGGGAGAACAGTGCGGACACGATAACGAACAGTATCGGCGGTACCAGCATGCCTCCTGCAGCGCACAGCATCGGCACGGCTGCGGCCTTGGGATTGGACAGCGAACCGGTGGTGAGCTCCTGTTTGAGTTCGAGTCCCACGGTCAGGAAGAATATCGTGAGCAGACCGTCCTGGGCCCAATGGCCGATAGGCAGATCGATGTTGGTGTAAGGTATGCCGATCTGCGTTTCCGCGATTGTTTCGAACAGGTGATAGGTCAACGGAAGATTGGCCGCTATGAGTCCGACCAGCGCGAAGCCGAGCATGATCAGTCCGGAGACGCGGTCCGAGGCGGCGAGTCGTTTGATGGAGTTCCATAGCCGCCATTGCGAAGTCTTCGTCACCATCTCATGCTCCTTGCTCTTCATCACCTAACGACAACAACCGTTGCACACAGACCGCGGTGTTTCAGGGAAACCGGCGTGGTATCGGCATCTTGATCAGTCCGGTCGAATATGGTTGGCTGAGTGCTCGCCCCAGTATGTTCGTACGTCCTTCCATATTACGAAATGGCTACGGACGTTCCACCCCGGGCTGAGCGGAGAACAAACGACCATCGTCGGCTATCGCTCGGACAACGCCGTCTCGAGCCGGTCGAGCACACGTTCGAGCAGTGCGGTCGGACAGGCCAGGTTGATGCGTTCGAAGTAGTCGCCGGATGCGCCGAAGATGGAGCCTTCGTCGAGCCAGACGCGTCCGCGCACGTGCATGAACGTGCACAGGGCTTCAGGTGAGTCGAATCCCAGCCCCCGGCAATCAAGCCAAGCCAGATAGGTGCCTTCGGGCTCGATGAGCCGTATACCGTCGACACGTCCGGCGAACGCGCGCAGAAGTCCCAGATTGCGTTCGAGCACGACCATGAGTTGGTCCAGCCAGCATTCGGCGTGCTGGTATGCCGCCTGGCACGCCACCATGCCGAAATGGCCGACATTCAACCCGCCGATGTTCTCGGCGGCCGTATCGAACCGTCGCTTGAGCCCGGCATTGGGAATGATCACGTTGGAGCACAGCAGACCGGCGAGGTTGAACGTCTTGGACGGCGCGGTGAATTCGATCACGTTGTCGGCATATGCGGACCCGAGCGTGGAGAACATCGTGACCTGGTGTCCGGGATACGTGAAGTCGGCATGGATCTCGTCGCACAGTACCACCACATCATGGTCCCGGCAGATGTCGCCGATGCGACGCAGCTCGTCGGCCGTCCAGACGCGGCCTACCGGATTGTGCGGATTGCATACCAGCATGGCGGTGCATCTGGGATCGGATGCCTTGGTTTCAAGATCATCGAAATCGATGACGTAGCGGCCGGATCGCTCATCCAGTATCAGCTCGTTGTCGAGAATGGTCAGACCGTTGTGCTCACAGGCCATGGTGAACGGGTAATAGACAGGGCGCTGGATGATGACCTTATCCCCCGGATGGGTCACCGCGCGCAACGCAGTGTTGACTGCGGGCATCACGCCATCGGAAAGGCTCACCCACTCCGGCTTCACATCGAAGCCGTGACGGCGTTTCATCCAGCCGATCAGTGCGTCGAAGTATTCGTCGGTGACGTAGTCGTACCCGAACACGTCACGGGAGGCGGACTCGACCAAGGCCTGCATGATTTCAGGAGCGGGCTTGAACTCCATATCCGCGACCGACAGCGGCACCACGTCGGCGCTGTCCGGCCCCATCTGCTCGGCGATCTCATGCCATTTATACGACGTGGATCCATGCCGTTCGAGAATGGTATCGAAATCATATCGGGCCAACCGCTCCTGCGCCACCGCACTCCGTCCTTCCACTACGCTGATGGTCATCCTTGATGACCAACCGCAAACCCACATCATCGTAGCCGCACGCCGCATATCCGCAGACCCGCATGCCGAACATGGACCTTCATTGGAAAAGCCCCGGAAGCATACGCTTTCGGGGCTTTATCGTGCGCCGGACAGGATTCGAACCTGCGACCTGCTGATCCGTAGTCAGCTGCTCTAATCCGCTGGGCTACCGGCGCATACCACTGTTATCCCCGTGGTTCGGGAGTGCGCCGGACAGGATTCGAACCTGCGACCTGCTGATCCGTAGTCAGCTGCTCTAATCCGCTGGGCTACCGGCGCATGTTGTCGTTCAAACAACTCGATATATAATACCCACTTCTTGCCATCTCGCAACTCGGCGTGTCGCATCGTGACACATACGCGGAACCGCGTCATACCAACGGTTTTCCGCTTTTCCGTCTCCGAAACGACCCGATCACGCCTCTCGAAGTCGACCGGCATCATCCGGCTGCATGGCGGTCTGCAAGAGCTTTGGGCTTCCCTCTCCAAGCACGCTCGCCTTGTCGACGATCACCTGACGCACGTCTTCGAGACTGGGAATGCGGAACATCGTATCCTGCAGCGTCCGTTCGATGATGGTGCGCAATCCCCTTGCACCTATGCCCTGGCTGATGGCGGTTTCGGCGATGGCTCGAATAGCCTCTTCGGTGAATGCCAGGTCGACCCCGTCCACTGCGAACAATTTGCGGTATTGTTTCACCAAGGCGTTCGCGGGGGTCGTCAGCACTGCGACAAGATCGTCCGCATCCAGTTCCCGCAGCACACTGGTCACCGGAAGGCGACCGATGAATTCCGGAAGCAAACCGAATTCGGCAAGATCATCCGCATTGACCTGTTCCAGCAATTGCGCATCGTCCAGATCGGCATTATGCCAATTCGTGCCGAATCCGGTTTCACGCCGCCCCAGCCGCTTGCGAATGATGTCCGTCAGGCCGATGAACGCCCCACCGCAGATGAACAGGATGCCGCGCGTGTCCATCTGCACGGTGTCCTGTTCCTTGTGCTTGCGACTGCCTTCCAGTGGCACGGACGCTATGGTGCCCTCCAGAATCTTGAGCAGAGCTTGCTGCACGCCTTCGCCTGACACATCACGGGTGATGGATGTGTTCTCCCCCGATTTACGGGCGATCTTGTCGATCTCGTCGATATAGATGATGCCATGCTGCGCCCTGCCGACGTCTCCGTCAGCGGCCTGCAGCAGTCGCTGGAGAATGGTCTCCACGTCATCGCCGACGTATCCGGCTTCGGTCAACGTGGTGGCATCGGTGATCACGAACGGCACGTTCATCACCCTCGCCAATGATTGCGCCAGATAGGTCTTGCCCACGCCGGTGGGACCGAGCAGCAGGATGTTGGATTTCGCCACTTCGACATCCGCCAACGGATCGCGGGCATCGTTGACGCCTTTCCGCCGTACGCCCGCATGAGCGCGCTCCGAACCGTCCAGACGGAGGGCATCGTCCTCAAGTTCCATATTGACGCGTTTGTAATGGTTGTAGACAGCCACGGACAGTGTTCGTTTCGCGTCATTCTGCCCCACCACATACCTGTTCAGATATTCGAAGATCTGAGCCGGTTTGGGCAGTTGCAACGCATTGACTTCGGCGTCCTTGACACGCTCCTCCGCGATGATATCCACACACAGCGCGATGCATTCATCGCAGATGGAGGCATTCGGGCCGGCCACGAGTTTCTTGACCTGGCGCTCGGTCTTACCGCAGAACGTGCAACGCGGTACGTCGTCGTTATAGCTCACTACACGCCCCATAATGCTCCTTCGCCGTCTGTACACGCTGTTCGACGTCGTATGACCACGACGACACCGGAACCATCGCATGGCACAGGCGTCGTTCTCGCCGTTTTCTAACACAATACCCCCGGCCGACACAGGCCGAGGGTATTGCAATGCCCATATTCGAAAGGCACGAAGTGCGCCTTCTCTGGTTCACGCCCGATTACCGGCGGTGTTCCAGCACCTCGTCCACGATGCCGTATTCCTTGGCTTCAGAAGCGGTCAGGAAGGTGTCCACCTCGATGTCGCGGCGGATCTTCTCCACATCCTGACCGGTGTGCTTGGCGAGGGTCTCCTCCAGCCATTCGCGCATGCGCAGCATCTCCTTGGCCTGGATCTCGATCTCCGTGGCCTTGCCGAATCCCTGGTCGATGGCCGGCTGGTGGATGAGCACGCGGGCGTTCGGCAGCATCAGACGCTTGCCCTTAGTGCCGGAGGCCAGCAGGATAGCGGCGGCGGAGGCGGCCTGACCAAGGCAGACGGTCTGCACGTCGGGCTTGATGTACTGCATCGTGTCGTAGATGGCGGTCATGGCGGTCATCGAACCGCCGGGAGAATTGATGTACATCATCACGTCACGGTTCGGGTCCTGGGATTCCAAAACCAGAAGCTGGGCCATCACGTCGTCGGCGGAGGCGTCGTCCACCTGCACGCCGAGGAAGATGATGCGGTCCTCGAACAGGCGGGAGTATGCATCCTGGGTCTTCATGCCGTACGGGGTCTTCTCCACGAACTGCGGCATGATGTAACGGTTCGTCGGCATCTGGGCGGGCGCGGCGGCAAACGCCTGAGCGCGGGCGGCGGCGGGCATGAAACCGGCCACGCCGGAGCGCCCGGCCAGACGGTCGGCGCGGGCCGCGAACTTCGCTTCTTCACTTGCCATGAGTCTCACTCCCCCTTGTTTCCGATGGTGTCCGGCGTGGTCACGAGCTTGTCCACGAAACCGTATTCGAGGGCTTCCTGCGCGGTGAACCAGTGGTCGTACTCGTTGTCGCGGTAGATCTCCTCGACGGTGTGGCCGGTCTGTTCGGCTGTCAGCTCGCTCATGGTCTTCTTCATGTCCATGATGAGTTCGGCGTTGATGCGCACGTCGGTGGCGGTGCCGCCGATGCCGCCGGAAGGCTGGTGCATGAGCACACGGGCGTGCGAGGTCAGGTAACGCTTGCCCTTGGTGCCGGAGCTCAGCAGGAACTGGCCCATGGATGCGCACATGCCGAGGCCTACGGTCGCCACATCCGGCTCGATGAGCTGCATGGTGTCGTAGATGGCCATGCCGGCGGTGATGGAGCCGCCCGGAGAGTTGATGTACAGCCAGATGTCCTTCTTCGGATCCTCCGCCGCCAGCATCAGCAGCTGGGCGCAAATGCGGTTGGCCATATCGTCCTTGACCTCTTCGCCCATCCAGATGATGCGGTCCTTGAGCAGACGGTTGAAAATCGGGTCGACGGGGCCGGCCGGGACGTCCTCGCCCGCCATGACCGGCAAGGTCGCAAAGGTATTGCTCACCTTGGTACTCCTTCTAATAACTCGAACATTGTTCAGACTACCGCCTTGAAGCGACTGCCGACGGAATTTCGCCTGCATTTCGGCGGCAAGCGTAGGCGCAGGGGCACTCGATTCCGCAATCCTCGCGTCGGCAATCCGATTCCGTGCCCTCAGTCGCCCCGGCATCCGTGCATCGCGTCGTCCGCGAGGGAGCTGCCTTGCGATCGGCTATTCCAACGTGTCGAGCACATCGTCGATGAGGAGCCGCTCCTGCGTTCGGGCGCCATCGTCTTTCAGTCTCGGGAACCGGCGTTCCGCGTTTGCCGGGCTCGCCCCCGCCGCCCGTGCCACGTTCGACTTGCTCGCCCCACGCGCCACGGCCTTCTCGGCGAGCCGATCGACCAGCGAGTCCGACACCTGACGCATCTGTTCGGCTACCCATAGCTGGGCCATATCCTGGCTGAGGCCGTAGTCCTCGACCAGTTCGCTGGACGCCTCCTGGATGGCCGCCCACAGCACCATGAACGGCTTGCGGTAGTAGCCGATCCGTTCGGCGAGCGGCTCGGCGGCGAGTTCCTCCAGCGCCCTGCGGTCCTCGGTGTTCGCGGACATGCGCCCCTCCTCTACATCCGCATGGTATCGGCGTCGCCCGGCAGCATGGCGTTCTGCTTGACCTTGCGGATGCACAACACGAGATCACCCATTTGCTTGGCGTCGAACAGTTTCATCATCGGCCGTGGCCTGTCGAACGGCGGCTTGGTCAGTTGCTCGGGTTCGAGATAGCCGTTGCGTTCGACGTAATCCACCACCGTGTGCAGGAAATTGATCTGCGCCTGATTCAGCGTATGGGTGTTGATGAAATCCGCGAACGCATCCATCGCCGCCTGATGATCGAGCTTGGCGATGCGCCGGACCAACAGCCCGAACGGCAGCGAGCCGTATGAGGTCTCGTATTCGATTCGCGAGCCAAGTTGGCGGACCAGTATGCTCTCGAGCTCGCTGTAATCGTCGACATCCAGCGGCTCGTTATGCCGCAGCTTGCGGATTACGCCATCTTCCCTGTGCTCGTTGACATATCGATTGACCTTGAGCTTGTAATCCTCAAAATGCTCGGTGATGTCGAACGGCAGGTTTTCCGTGCGCTCGATGAGCGGATCGGTCAGGTCGGTGACGATGATTCTGCGCGCGCCGGAATCCGCGATAAAGCGGACGACGCCACGCAACTGGAGTCGCACCTGTTCCAGTTCGGCCACGGACATTCCAGACAGGTGCTCTTCATCGTGAGCGAGCGAGGCGATCAGCTCCTTTTGACTGTTTACCTGCGGTATGGTCATTCGATCATAGAGACGTGCGGCGAGCGCCCTGACTTTCGTCGCGTATGTCGCACTGGCCGCACCCGTTGCACGGGCCACCATGAACCCGTACATGAGCGCATCGAATCGCAGCGCGTATATGTCGTCTTCGTCATAATGGGCCAGCGGGGCAAGTTCCGTGGCGAGTTCTCGCACGTTGAGATCGTCCAATGCCGTGAACACGTCGCGGTTGCGGTACCGTTCGACGTATTCGCGCTTGAGCCGTACCGCAACCTTGTTCGCATCCCAGCCGTTGATTTGGCCGCACACATCGTCTACCAGCGTTTCGCGCCACTGGGCTATCTGCTGGTCGTCAAGGTATGCGCCTGATTGGAAGGCGTGGATGAGTTCGGCTTTACGCGCGAAGATGCGCTCGCTCACCGAGGCGGCCGACTTGTCTTCTACGACGTTTGTCTGTTCGCGGAAGAACGCGAAGTTGCCGCAGTAGTCGAAGATCTTGAAATATCGTTTGCCGAAGTGTTCCTCGTCGCCGTCCACGCAGTCGAGTTCCGGGCACAGTCTGGTGCCTCGGCCGATCATCTGCCAGAACTTGATTTTGGAACGCACTTTCTTGAAGAACACGAGATTGACGACTTCGGGCACGTCGACGCCGGTGTCCATCATGTCGACGGATACGGTGATGACCGGATTCGGTTTGTGTTTGAATTCGCTGATGATGCTGTGCGCATAGTCCTCGCTGTGCAGCACGGCTTTGATGAATCCGTTGGATGATTCCTTCGGATAGAGCCGTGCATACCGTTCGACGATATAGCGGGCATGCAGTTGGTTGGCCGCGAAGATGATGGTTTTGCCGAGCCGCTCGCCGCCGTCGGTTCGGATGCCGTGATCGTGCAGGTCCTGCAATACGATATCGACGGTCTTCGGATTCATCACATACTTGTTGAGCGCGTCCGCATCGATATGATCAGGAATATCGGCCTTGCCGTCGTCTTCGTCGGTGCCGTCGCCGAAGTCCTCCTCGTAACGGGCCTTGTCTTCTTCAGACAGCTCGTCGTAGGTGATGCCTTCGTCCATGAACTTCGTTTTGGCTTCGATGTTCTGGTACGGCACAAGCACATGGTCTTTGAGCGCGGTCACGTATTCGTACACGTATGTAGGCACACCTTGTTCGACGTGGAAGAAATCGTAGGTGTTGCGATCCACTTCGTTGCGCGGCGTGGCGGTGAGCCCGACCATGATCGCGTCGAAATGCTCGAAGATCACCCGGTATTTCTTGAAGATCGACCGATGCGCCTCATCCACGATGATCAGGTCGAAGTGTCCGGCCGAGAACGCAGGTTTGCCGTCCGCTCCGGCTTCCGTGTCTATGGAGTTGATCATGGTCTGGTAGGTGGAGAAGACCACGCGCGCATCTGTATCGTGTTTGTTCTCGCATAAGTTGCATACGGACCAGTTGGGATAGTATTCGCCATATGCGCTATTCGCCTGTGAGACGAGTTCGACGCGGTCGGCGAGGAACAGCACGTTCTTGACAAGTCCGGCGCGCATGAGTACGTCGGCGAGCGCTGCGGAGACTCGCGTCTTGCCGGTGCCGGTGGCCATGACGAGCAGGCTGCGGCGTTGCCCTTGGTTGAGGTTCTCGCACACGGCTTGGATGGCTTCGAGCTGGTAATAGCGGCCGTCACCGCCCGCGACAGAACGGTTGACGGGGACGGTGGACGGGTCGATGGCGTTGCGGCGCCGGTCGATGATGCGTTGCAGGTCGTCCTGGGCGAACACTTCGCCGACTTCACGGTATGAGCCGTTGTCGTCGTCCACAAAATACGTGTGGTAGCCGTTGGAGAGGAAGATAAGCGGACGGTAGCCGAATTGTCGTTCGAGACAATCGGCATACAGTCTGGACTGCTGCAGGCCTTTCGCCGGATCGTAGGCGGTACGCTTCGCTTCGATGATGGCGAGTGGTTTGCCGTCGCGTCCATTGAGCAGGTAATCGATGCGACCTTGTTGTCCCGGATTTCCTTCCATACCGGTGACCGTATACTCTTCGATGACGTCGCGCTGCATGTTCCAGCCGACCAATTGCAGGTCAAGGTCGATGAACCGTTTGCGCGTCTCGTATTCGCTGTACTCGTCGGCGGGAAGCTGCGGCATGGCCGGCTGTTCGGCCTTGCGGGCGGCCAGCTGGTCGCTTAACGCGCGGATCCGCTCTTCGAGTTGTGCGATGTGCGCGGTCTGCTCACCGAGTTGCGCCTCGTATTCCTTGCGGGCGGCGTCTTCCCGGGCTTTGCGTTGCTTGGCCGCGAGTGCATGGCTGACTGCGGGAACCTGTTTGGAATCGAAGACACGCTTGGTGTAACGGCTGCCGTAGCTGTAGTCGATCCATTGGATGAACAGGAAAAGAATCTTCAGGGAGAACAACGCGTCTTCGGGCTTGAGCTGCGCATTGCGATGGGCGGCCATATTGCCGGCCGTGATGATGTATTGCAAGGATTCCCACAGGTGGTTGTCTGCGAGCGCGTCGCGGAAGGTGGGTTCGTGGACAAGTGAATGCAGGTTGCCTTTGTATGGAGGCTTGATGGTGTCGTCAGCGGCGTACACCCATTTGACGGCGAGCTCGAACGCGCGGCGAGCCGCCAATGCGCTGATGGTGGGCGACAGCGACATCGCCCGCTCCGCCTCCAGACACGCATCGGCGAACATCTCATAATTGCTCTGCCCGATGAGGAACGAGAAGTTTGCCATCACCTGACTCCTTTGCCTGTGTAATCCGTGGCACATTGTTTTCCCGCACGATGATGCAGATCGAAAAGATTGTTCTAGGCAACCTTCATATCCGAGCGAATCCGTTCGGGGGCTATGTCCATGCCGTTTGACCAGGTCGGAGCACCGGCGACAAGCCGCACGCTGCGGAACATGCTAGGATCTCGCAATGCTTGGAACGCACCTTGATCAAGGTATTTCGTCATATCGAAGATTCCTGAAGCACCATCCGAACATGTCACATGGAGCTTGTAGCCATCCAATGGCCGCACTTCAGTTACCTCACACAGATAATCAAGAAATGACATGACTCCGCCCTTGGAATTCCACATGCATGTGTGGCGGATTGTGATCATCGGCATACATACGCACGACGATGCCGAAGAACATGCTTACAATCGGCATGTCACCCTCCTCTTGGCTTGATGCGAGACTCCCTTGTACTAGATCATCATATTATCGGATTCGTACGGGCAAGTACGAAAGGATAGACAAGGTACAGCCTCAACCAATATTGGAAAGATCTTTCCGATGCACTGCTCGAAGACGTAAACGGGTATATATCGTTCCTTATGAATAGCTGCACCAGTCAGGAGTTGGTTCTGCTGAGTGAAGTCAATGACGAGCTTATCGACGCAACACAAAGCGAGCTTCTGATACATGCTCTGAAAACAGCACAGTCGCGTTTCCCCGAGACCACTCGGAAATATCAACTTGATGCAGATCTGGACTTCACCATTTCGCGTCATATCAACGACAAAAACAAAACCAAACAGCTGCTTGCATGGAAGCCGTCAAAACTCTGATAACTATTACCGTGGCGTCGACCATCGTTCCCGTGAACATGGAATCGACGCCACCGTTGTTATTCGGCGAAGTAGCGTTGGGCTAGGCTGTCGTAGAGGGTGTTGAGACGGTCGAGCTGCTGACGGGTGGCGGACTTAAGGGACTCGACCTGCGTGACGAACTCGGCGAACTCGTTTTGGAGGGCGAGGGGCGGGAAAGCTATTCTTAACTGTTCTAGGGAACTTTTCTTAATGATTCCTTTAACTTGCATATTGATTTCTCTTAGAAGTTTTTTCTTACTATTTCGCAATGCCCACAATAAATAAATCGAAGAAACATCCTCACAAGGAACAATAGCATTAATCTGCTGATTAAAAGCAACTTCACGATCTACAATAGAAACACGGCCAATACTCTTGACACTGCCAGCAATACATACCATCAATAAGCTATTGGGCGGCACTATTTTTGCAACAGTACGACCAGCGATAGACAATCTTTCCTTAGCCTCTTTAACACCTATTGCCGTAATATTATCCGTCTTTATCCATTCCAAATTATTACCATAATATTCAGAATGTTTTCTTGACGGAGTATTGCCTGTGATCACCATACACCGTGACTTCAAAGTATCCTCATCCCATGATTGGTCACCAAACATCTCGACGAAGCGGGATTGGATGAGTTCGTCGGCTTTGTCGAGCATCTGCTTGGCGACATCAGTTAATCTCGATGCTGCTTCCAGTGTAGAAACAATCTCATGCTGCACATCCAAAGAAGGAACAGGAATCATCATGTCCGAAAGAGTCTTCTTAGATAACTCTTTAAACGTTGCACCATGACCCATATGTTGCAATCGCTTGTTCTGCGATTTCAAGAAACAATACAAGTATTCATTGAATATAGCATCAGAACAAATAAGATTCTTAAATCCCTGATTACAGTACATATCGCGTCCAGCGATCGCTACTTTGCCAATGGGAGCACGGGAGGAAAGTAAAACAGTACCTTTTGGTAATAGTGGCAACTTCTTGCTTAATACCCCAGCCTCAGTCAGAGTTCTTTGCGTATCCGTAATTATGTGGCTGTCATTAGATATTTCCGCAGGAGTTACCCACGGCAACCCACCATCCCAGTATTCCGGTTTAGTACTATTTGGAGTAGTACCAGAAACGATGTGGCAAACGTCTCCAAGTCGTACAACAGTTCTCTCCCCCATCACTCACCATCCTTGGCGAGCATGGCGTCGAGGGCGCTGAGACCGCTCACGAACTTGGCATTGAGTTCGCGTAGTTCGGCCATGAGCTGGCTGGTTGGCGGGTATTCCTTCTTCTCGTATTCGACTTTCACATACTTGTTGAAGCTGAAGTCATAATCCTGCTCGACGATGTCGTCGCGGGTCACGAAGAAGCTCTGCTCGGTGCGTTCGCGCGCGTCCTCGGCATCCAAGTGCGCCCAACGTTCGAGAATATCCGGAATATCGTTATGGCTCACGTCCTCGTCGCGCTTGTCGTCCAGCGTGAAGCCGTCATGCTCCATGTTGTACAGCCACACCTTGTCGGTGCTGTTCGGCGCGTCGGTTTTCGTGAACACGAGAATCGCGGTGCTCACGCCCGAATACGGCTTGAACACGCCGGAAGGCATGTAGATGATAGCCTCCAGACGCTGATGGTCCACCAGTTCACGGCGCAGTTCACGGTACGCCTTCGCATTGGAGCGGAACAGCACGCCATTCGGTACGATGCACGCGCACCGGCCGCCGAGCTTCAGCATGCGCAGGAACAGGGCCACGAACAGGAGCTCCGTCTGCTTGGTCTGGACGATCGACTTCAGCGAATCGTCAATGTCCTCCACGTCCAGAGAACCGGTGAACGGCGGATTCGCGAGGATTACATCGAACCGGCTACGAATAGTGTTGAGTCTCGACAGACTGTCCTGATTGCGCACATCCGGATTCTCCACGCCGTGCAGCAGCAGATTCATCGCGGAAATGCGCACCATCGTCTGATCGGTGTCGAATCCGGTGAACTGTTCGCCCTCGAAAAGGTTCCAATCCTCAGCGCTCATCGCATCGCCGTGATGGGCGCGAATCCATTCGGCGGCGGAGATCAGAAATCCTGCCGTACCGCAGGCCGGATCGCCGATGAGCTGACCGGGTTTCGGGTCGAGCAGGCCGACCATCAGGTCACGAATGTGCTTGGGTGTACGGAACTGGCCATTCGCGCCGGCAGTGTTGAGCTTGCTCAGCATGTATTCATACAGGTCGCCGAGATCATCCTGGTCCCTGACCACGTTCGTCAGCAGATCATCGATGCCGGAGACCGCACGCTCCAACGTCTTCGGCTTGTTGAATCCGAATGACGCATCCTCCATGCTTTCGGCGAATGCGTTGCCGGTGTGCAAGGTCTTCAGGAACGGGAACACCTGCTGGGAGACCACGGCGAACATCTGCTCGGCCGGCAGATTCTTGAACCGGCTCCAGCGCAATGCCTGACCCTCCGGTGTCTGCGGGAAGGTGAGTTTGGTGGCCGGTACGCCGGTCAACTGCGCCATCTGCTCGGCTTCCAGCTCCTTATCGTCCAGCGACTTCATGAACATGAGATACGTGAGCTGGCTGATCACCTCAAGCGGATTGGTGATGCCGCCCTCCCACATGCGTTGCCAGATGTCATCGACCTTGCTTTTCGTGGCCCCGGTGATCATGAGCACCTTTCCATTCGTTCCGTCACAATTGAATATTCCTCATTACTGTACCGGATGTCCGGCGGTCTCCCGGCGTTTCATGCCATCCAGCATCCACTTGGAGACCAACGCGGAGACGGCTACAGCCAATCCGACCGGCACGAAGAACGTGATCGGCGCTTCGGTCAGCTCCATCACAAGACACATGGCCATGAGCGGGGCCTGCTGGGAGGCGGCAAGTAGGGCTGCCGCGCCAATCAGTGCGCAGGCGGTGACCGAATCGGCGGGGAAGACGAACATCCAGACAAGCCCCAGCATCGCGCCGAGCGTCGATCCCAATGCAATGCCCGGCTGGAGCACGCCGCCGGACGCGCCGGAGCGTATGGTCATCAGCGTGATCAGCGACTTGGCAGAGAACGTCAAGGCCAGGACGCCCAGAATCATTCCGACATGGGAGAGAGTCAGCACCGTTCCGGCGTTAGGCGCGAGGCCGGAGCCGAAATCGAGCCACGAACCGGTGCCTGAGCCAGTGACAGATGCGCCCGAAGCCGCAACGGTACCGGACACACCGGCGGATGAGCCAGCACCGGCGACGACGCCACTCCCTCCGCTCAGCAGCGTCCACGGCGATGCGGCGGCGGAATCCGCAGACTGAGCGGCACCGGAGCGACTGGCGGCCTCGGGAATGAACGTGCTGAATCCAAGCTGTGCGGCGGCACGGCCGTTGCCCATCACCTGCGGCACGAACACCGCCACCAGACCGGTCACCAGACCGGCGAGCGGCATCTGCCACAGAATCGCCCTGTCCGCGGGTTTATGCGCCTCCGCCCACGAGGAGCCCTTGCGGAACCAAGCGCCTACCATGCCGCATGCCGCGCCGCACAACAGGGCGAACAGCATCAGTGTCGGCGTAGAGGTGGGCTGCATGGCAGTGATGTCATAGAACGTGTGATGGCCTTTGATCGAAGCCGCCACGAACGCGGCCACCGCGGACATACCCAGACCGAATGCAACCTTCTCGAGCGTCACGTCTACCAGCAGAATCTCCACGGCGAAGAACATGCCGGCCAGCGGCGCGTTATAGACGCCGCCCAGACCAGCGCCGGCTGCCACCGCCACCACCATGCGTCGGTCGATGCCACTATCGCCCTCGATATGTAGCAAATCGCAGAACCGCTGGGCGAGCATCGCACCAAGTTCGCGCGGTGCGACCTCCCGGCCAATCGACGCGCCGGAACCCACAATGAAGATCTGCAGCACGACATGCAGCACGGTCTGCCAGACCGGCATCCGCTCCCCCGCCACGGCCTTCTTGACCGACGGCACTTTCGCGGTCTTGTGCCGCAGCAGATACCAGATCACACCGGCGACCGTCATGCCGAGCGTCACCGAAATCAGCCGGCGCATCGTAGGCACACCGAACGGACCGGGCAGTCCCGAGCCTTCAATATAGCCAAGCATCACATGCTCGACACCGTAGAGCAACAGTGTCAACAGTCCTGCGCCCGCACCGATGACCGCGCCAAGCGTGAGTGCGGCGAGGATGATCCAGCCGAGGCGTTTTCCATCGAGTTGTGCGTTCGTCTGCGTATGTGTCATTGCGCCAACTCCTCATGCTCTGTCTTGTTTGTCGTCCGACTCTATGGCTCTCGTTCCGAAAGCAACCCGTGAAGGGTAGGAGCGTACGGGGGCGTCCGTAGGAACGGAATCGTCATGTGCTCCATCGCAAGACTACCCCTCAGTCGGCTCCGCCGACAGCTCCCCTGACAAGGGGAGCCGAGAAATGGGGAGCGAACACTGCCGACGGCTCTCATGATAAGGGAGCCGAGATGTTGCCGACCATTACCAACGTCTCTCATGACAAGGGGAGCCGAGATGAGGACGACCATCGCCAACAGCTCTCTTGACAAGGGGAGCCGAGATATGGGGGCAACCATCGCCTTTAGCTCTTGTGGCAGGGGAACCGGTTGCGTACCGCATTGGGGCAACTCACACCTACCAACCCGATGCGGGGAGCCAAATATAACAGAGCCCGGAACCGTATGGGTTCCGGGCTCGAACAGTCACGCTCCAGCGATCACGCTATTGCGAGACGGTCATGCTCACTCGGCGTCGGCAGCCTTGTCCTCGTCGGACTTGGACAGCTCGTCGGCAACGGCAGCGGCTGCGGAAGCGGCCTCGACGGACTCGGATTCCTCATCCTCGGCAGCCTCACCCAGGAAGCCGGAGAGGTCGACGACCTCGCCGTCGGCGGTGAACTTGACGGCGCGCATACCGGCGAGCAGGCCCTTGGAGCGGCCGACTTCCTGGACGGCGGAGCCAAGCTGGCCGTTCTTGATGATGGCCTGGATGAAGGCGTTCGGATCCATGCCGTACTGCTGGGCGATGGAGGCGAGGAAGTTGAACACGTCGGCCTGGGAGACCTTGACGTCCAGCTTCTGGGCCAGAGCGTCGAGAACCATCTGGTCGCGCAAATCCTTCTCCACGTTCTTCTCGGCTTCGGCCTTCTGCTCGTCGGTGGCCTTCTCCGGGTCCGGGGTCATGCCCTTGAGCTGCTCTTCGATCATCTTGGCCTTGACGCCCTTCGGCACCGGGATCTCGAGGCCTTCCTGCAGCTTCGCGATGAAGGCGTCGCGGGCCTCGGTGGCCTGACGGCCTTCGGCGTCCTGACCGGCGGCCTTGCGGATGTCGGCCTTGAGCTCGTCCAGAGTATCGAACTCGGAAGCCTCGGAAGCGAACTCGTCGTTCAGCTCCGGCAGCTCCTCGGCCTTGACGGAGTTGACCTTGACCTTGACCTGAGCCTTCTGGCCTTCGTGCTCGCCGGCTTCCAGCGTGCCTTCGAAGGTGGTCTCTTCGCCGGCGGACAGGCCGTCCAGAGCCTCATCCAGACCGTCGAGCATGGTGTTGGAGCCGAGCTCGTAGCTCACGCCTTCCTGGGAGTCGACAACCTCGCCGTCGATCTCGGCGCTCAGGTCGATGTTGGCGAAATCGCCCTTGCCGGCCGGACGGTCCACGCCGACCAGGGTGCCGAAGCGCTGGCGCAGAGCCTCAAGACGCTTGTCGACGTCCTCATCCTTGACTTCCGGCTTGGAGATGGCGATCTCCATACCCTCGACCTCAGGCAGCTCGAAGTCGGGGCGACGTTCCACGGTGGCGGTGAACTTCAGCTTGGTCTCATCCTTGGCGGACTGCGGAACATCCTGCACATCGAACTCCGGCTGATCCATCGGGTGGATCTGCTTCTCCTCGAGAGCCTTGGAGTACAGCTCCGGCACGGCGTCGTTCACGGCCTCGCCGGCGACAGCAGCGAAACCGATGCGCTGGTCGATGATCTTGCCGGGCACGTGGCCCTTACGGAAGCCGGGAACGTTCACCTGCTTGGCGATTTCCTTGCGAGCCTTGTCCAGGAACGGGTCAAGCTCTTCCGGGTCGACGGTGATGGTGAGCTTCACCTTGGTGGGCTCGAGGTTACGAACGCTGATCTTCACGCTAATGACTCCTCAAAAGTCGTTGAATCTTATACATCTGCCGTTAAGGCAACCTCTACATGATAGCGCCACTTACGGACGGTGCAATAAGACGCACCTGCCAGTCCCGTGCGCCCTGTTCGCGCAGGAATACTTCGACATCCAAATTCGCAGCATCCTCCGCCCAGCATAGGTTGCGCACGATCTGAGGTTTGATGACGATCTCAGCCGGGGTACGTGTATCCACCGCGATCTGATTGACGACCTTGCGCACCCGCTGCAACCGTTCATAACGATCAGGATGCCGTTGCTTCCACAGGCGCATGGATCGTGGCGCGTTGATCAGGCCATTCTCATCCTGATCCGGCACGGGCATCTGCGGCCATTGACCGGGTTTGAGCGCCATAGCCCTGTCGATGGCGGTCTTCCATGTCTTGGGTTTGACGGCACGCTGAATCGGGGCGTACCGTTCGAACATTTTGTCCTGTTCGGTCCCGGTGTGAATACGTACGCGCTCGTTGAGCGAACGGATCATACGGAATTGCGCAGCGTTACGCGGTTTTTTCTGTGCGGCCTCGATGATGGAAGAATCGGCCAGCAGAAGGCTGGGGGCGATGTCATAGTGCCGCGCGAGCCGGTCACGCTCCTCCCATAGTGATTTCGCTATGGCCAGGGCCTGCCGGTCACGACTCAGCTCCGTTATGCGGGAGATGCGCATCCACGGCACGGGGTGTGGTTTCTTGGGCTCCATGCCCTTGCGCAACGCGTAATCGAATTCCTCGTTCGCCCATTCCTCTTTGCCTGATGCTTTGAGGTCACGGCGCATCAAGGTTTCCAACTCGATGAGCACTTCGACGTCGAGCGCCGCATAGTTGCGCCAATCACGGGGCAACGGACGGTATGACCAATCAGCGGCGGAATGCTCCTTGGCCAACGTGATGCCCAGATACCGTTCGGTGACCGCGGCCAGGCCGAAGCGATGCATGCCCAACAACCGTGCGGCGATCTCCGTGTCGAACAATCCTTGGGGCTTGAGACCGATATCGGCGAATCCCGGCAGGTCCATCAGGGAGTCGTGCAGAATCCATGTCGATTGTCCGACAGCCTGATTGAATGCGGCCCAATCCGCCCCGGCCTGGGTCAAGGCGATAGGGTCAAGCAGGATGATGCCCGCGCCTTCGCGCTTGAACTGGATCAGCCAATCCTCATGGCCATAGCGGAATCCGGAGGCGCGTTCGGCGTCGGCGGCCAACGAGCCGGAGGCATTGGCCAATGACTCGCAGGCCCGGTGGTATTGATCAAGTGTCGCAATGACATCGGGCACTCCCCCACGGGGTTCTTTCAATAGCCGTGGCTGAGTGTCGTAGACATCGCTCACCTGTCGTCATCCTCCTCGCTCCGAACAACGGATGCCATGAATGCGGCCCAAGCATTCACTTGTGCGCCGGCGTCCATAGTACCGTCCGCACCGACGACGTCAAGCGGCGTCCATGAAACCCGTATCTCGCATCCGGCGCTGGCACGGGCGGCAATGCCTCCGAACGAGGTGTTCTGGTTGACGGTCACCGTGCCGGAGAGGGAATCAGGGTCCATGTTCACCAGATGATCGCACATGCCGTCCCAATACATTTCAGGAGCCAGCGAATCGTTCTCGGCAGGGGCGAGCGGAAGCCGTGCGAAGGCCACACACCTCCACCGCGAGCCCCATTCCGCACGGGGCTCATGGCAGTAGAGCACCATCACCCATCCGGTGCCCACGTCCGGCGGGAAGCCGGACATGTCGGCAGCCGCATGGGCAGCAGCACCGGCATCGCCGAAACGGGCATGTCCTGCCTCCAGCTCCACGCCGATGCCGTAGTCGGCCAACGTGGAGGGCACAGGAATCTCCCGATATCGGACGCCGGGAAGATGAGGCATGGCGTTCACCGATTCGACCGCCGCCCACAGCTCATCAGGCACACCTTGGGGCCGAAGGAGCCGCCCATCATTGGGCGAGCCCGCAGGAAACACGTAGATGCTGGCCATACCTACCAGACTACGGTCTGTTCACCGGGAATTCGGTATTGAAGCACATTTCCCTCGGCCATGTCGCCGGCGCCATCGCCGTCAGTAGACGGTGAAGCCGTGGTCCTTGAACTGGTTGGCCACACGTTCACGAGTCGCCGCATTCGGACCCTTCTGATTCTCCAGCGGATATGGAATGCGCAGCTCGTGCCACTTCGGACGGCCGAGCTGGTGGAAGCCGAGCACGTCGATATGTTCCACGGCGTCGCCGAAGGTCTCGCAGATTCGGGCCACATTCTCGACGTTTTCCTCGGAGTCGGTCAGACCCGGAACCAGCACGAACCGCACCCAGATCTTCTTGCCCGCCTTGGCGAGTCGCTGGCCGAAGTCGATGGTGGGTTGCAATGTACCGCCGGTGACCTTGTGATAGGTCTCCTCATCGCCGGATTTCACGTCGAGCAGGCACAGATCGATGTCTTCGAGCATCTCATCGGTGTAGTTGGTGTTCAGGAACCCGGAGGTGTCAAGACAGGTGTGCACGCCCATCTCCTTGGCTGCATGGAAGACGCGCGAGACGAACGCCGGCTGCATCATCGACTCGCCACCGGAGAAGGTGATGCCGCCATGGGTCGCTTTGAACAGGTCCTTGTACCGGTCCACTTTTTTGATCATGGCATCCAGATAGACGGGCTTGCCGTCACGCATCTTCCAGGTATCCGGGTTCTGGCAGTACTGGCAGCGCAGTGGGCAGCCGGACATGAACACGGTCATGCGGGTTCCCGGTCCATCCACGGAGGTGTTGATGTCCCACGAATGAACGAAACCGATATCCCCTGATTTAAGCGCCTTGATACGGTCACGCCGGTCGAGTCCGATCGGTGATTCAAAGCCGGACAGGCCTCCCATCAGCGTCTGGGAGGCATAGGTCTTGGATTCGCGCAGCATGTGGCGCGTGGTGGTGCGGAACTGGTCTCCGGGCATCATTGTCCTCCTGTTCCTTGAAAAAGATGCGAGAGTCTATTGCGAGAGCCTATTGAGTTCTTACAGGTGTTAGGGGTTCTTGTTCATCAAGTCGGCATCGGGAAACCCCATCCACATGCCGACGTTTCTTCCCTTCGCCATTTTCGTAATGGCTTCGCTCCTGAGGGAAGTGCAGGGGCGGGCCATAAAGAAGGGGTGGGACTTCGCCCACCCCTTCATTGCTCTACCGTGTTACCGGTGGTGTCACCTCGAATCAGTCGGTGACGGCACCCTGGTGGAAGGTGCGGGAGATCACGTCGAGCTGCTGCTCCTTGGTGAGCTTGACGAAGTTCACCGCGTAGCCGGAGACGCGCACGGTCAGGTGCGGGTACTTCTCCGGGTGCTCGACGGCGTCCTCCATGGTCTCCTTGCGCAGCACGTTGATGTTGGCGTGGTAGAGACCGTGGCCGTTGCCGGCGTCGAGGATGCCGACCAGGTTGCCGATGCGCTCGTCCTCGTCGCGGCCGAGGCCATCGGGGGTGATGGTGTTGGTCAGCGAGATGCCGTCAAGGGCGTCGTTGTAGTCAATCTTGCCGACGGAGAACATGGACGGCAGCATGCCGTGGGAGTCCATGCCGTTCTCCGGGTTGGCGCCCGGAGCGTACGGGGTGCCCTTCTTGTGGCCGGACGGGAAGGAACCGGTGTTCTTGCCGTACTCCACGTTGGAGGTGATGGTCAGGATGGACTGGGTCGGCACTGCGCCACGGTAGACGGGCAGACGCTTGACCTGGCCCATCACAGTGGAGACGACCCACTTGGCGATGTCATCGGCGCGGTCGTCGTCGTTGCCGTAGATCGGGAACTCGCCGTCGGTGCGGTAGCCCACTACCAGATCGTCATCGGCGCCTTCGACGTACTCGTACTCGTGGCCTTCGAGGTTCTTGGCCTCTGCGTTGGTGATCGGGTAGACCTTGGCGTACTTGATGGCGGCCAGGGAGTCGGCGGCGATGGACAGACCGGACATGCCGCAACCGAGGGTGCGGTATACCTCCTTGTCATGCAGGGCCATCTCGATGGACTCGTAGGCGTACTTATCGTGCATGTAGTGGATGATGTTCAGCGCCATGACGTAGGTCTCGGACAGCCATTCGAGAGCCTTCTCGTAGTTGTTCTTGACCTTCTCGTAATCCAGGGAGCCGTCGGCCTCGGGCTTGATCGGGTCGATGACGCCCTTGTCGATGACCTGCATGCCGGTCATCTCGTCGCGGCCGCCGTTGATGGCGTACAGCAGGGCCTTGGCGGAGTTCACGCGGGCGGCGAAGAACTGCATCTGCTTGCCCACACGCATCGGGGAGACGCAGCATGCGATGGCGGCGTCGTCGCCCCAGTGGGAGCGAATCTCCTTGTCGGACTCGTACTGGATGGCCGAGGTGTCGATGGAGATCTTGGCGCAGAAGCGCTTGTAGCCTTCCGGCAGCTTCGGATCCCAGAAGATGGTGATGTTCGGCTCCGGGCCAGGTCCAAGGTGCTCAAGAGTCAGGGTGTTGAGCAGACGGAAGGAGGTCTTGGTGACCAGCGGGCGTCCGTCATCGCCGAAACCGGCATCGGACCAGGTCGCCCAGTACGGGTCGCCGGAGAAGATGTTGTCGTAGTCCTTGGTACGCAGGAAGCGCACGATGCGCAGCTTCATGACGATGTTGTCGATGAGCTCCTGGGCGTCGGTCTCGGTGATCTTGCCGGCCTTGAGGTCGCGCTCGATGAAGCAGTCGAGGAAGGCGGAGTTGCGGCCGAAGGACATGGCGGCGCCATCCTGGGACTTGATGGAGGCCAGGTAGCCCATGTAGGTCCACTGCACGGCTTCCTGAGCGTTCTGAGCCGGACGGGACAGGTCGAGGCCGTACTCGTTGCCGAGGTTGATGAGCTTCTTCAGGGCCTTGATCTGCTCGTCGTGCTCCTCGCGGAAGCGGATCCAGTGCTCGATCTCCGGCTCGGTGAAGTCGTTGCGGTACGGCACGGAGTCCTTGTCGCGCTTCTTGAAGGCGATCAGCTTGTTGACGCCGTACAGGGCCACACGACGGTAGTCGCCGATGATGCGGCCACGGCCGTAGGCATCCGGCAGACCGGTGAGGATCTTGTTGTGGCGGGCGACCTTGATCTGCTTGGTGTAGACGCCGAAGACGCCGTCGTTGTGGGTCTTGCGGTACTTGGTGAAGATCTTCTTGATCTCCGGATCCGGCTCCTTGCCGGCTTCCTTGATGGCCTGCTCGACCATGCGCCAACCGCCGTTCGGCATCATGGCACGCTTGCACGGGACATCGGTCTGCAGGCCGACGATCACGTTGTCGACCTCCGGGGACTCGATGTAGCCGGCCGGGAATGCGTCGATGTCGGCCGGGGTGTGGGTATCCACGTCGTAGACACGCTGCTTGCGCTCCACGGCCAGATAGTTGTCATCAAGGTACTTCCACAGATGCTTGGTCTTCTCGGTGGCGGGGGCCAGGAACGATTCGTCGCCCTCGTACGGGGTGTAGTTCTTCTGGATGAAGTCGCGGACGTCAATGTCCTTCTGCCAATTGCCTTCGGCGAAGCCATCCCACGCCTTGGCCTCGAGCTCCTCCTGGGAGACAGCGGCATTCTCTACTGCGGTCATGTCACTCCTTTAATGGGGTTGCGGTTTCGCATCTTCACGGAACCATTAATGTTCAGTGTAGTTTGCACATTCTTATGAAAGGCTGAATTCATGCGTGAGCTATCTCACATTCACTTGTGAGCGTTATCATTCCAACGCTTTTGGGCCGGTCCAACATGTCCGCGAGATGCCAACACCTACGAAAAACGCTCATGGCGGTATGTATCCATGAGCGTTTATTCACTATGCGGACATGTTGCGGCCACTGGCGTCCTATGCTGATAGTTCGTGGATGAAACACCTAGCCCATCATCCTGCTCTGCTGGAAAACTCGTCCTGCAATTGCCACATAAATGCGCCGGAGCAGCCACAGGCGGACCGAATCCGCCCCAGCCCCTCCGGCGCCTCTCACAGCCTCGCGCCCCCGTGGAATCAGCGACGATATCCTTCACCGCGCCAACGGCGATCCTGTTCCTCCCACTTGGCATTGCGGTCGGTCACGATATCCCAGGCATGCTCGGCATCCTCCTTGGTCTTGTACGGGCCCATTCGCTGCTCGATCGGCGATATGGGACCGAGCTCGGCCTTGCCTTTGACCATGTTGAAATACCATTGCTTGTTGTTGTCACTCATGGTGTCCCCTTTCTACCCGCATATCGAAATCCCGCACATCCACAGTACATCCATCACTCGCGGAAGGCGTTGGTGACGGGCAGACGACGGTCGCGCCCGAATGCGAGGGCTGTGACCTTGGGTCCGAGCGGATACTGACGCCGCTTCCATTCGGCACGGTCCACCAGACGCATCACGGTGTCGACCGTGGTCTCATCGAACCCGTCCGCCAACAGATCGGCACGGCCATGCGCATGTTCGATATAGGCGGCGAGCACCTTGTCGAGCAAAGCGTATTCGGGCAGGGAATCGGAATCCTTCTGACCAGGGCGCAACTCGGCAGACGGGGCCTTCTCGATGGATGCGACCGGAATCATCACGCCGTTCTTCAGCGGCACACCCGCGCTGCCCTCCTCGTTGCCCACGATCTTCAGTCCGCCGATGCCCACGCCGGCAGCCGCGGCGCGATTGCGCCAACGGCTGACTTCCCAGACACGTGTCTTCAGCAGATCCTTGATGGGGGCATAGCCGCCCACGGCGTCGCCATAGATGGTCGAGTACCCGCAGGCGAGCTCCGACTTGTTGCCGGTTGCCACTGCGAGCAGTCCGCGTGAATTGGAACTGGCCATTACAATGACACCGCGGATGCGGGCCTGGAGGTTCTCGGCGGACACGCCCTCGAGATGCAGATGCTGCTGGTATGCGTTGAACAATGGTTCGATGGGCTGCACCTCATAATGGGCGCCGATGTTCTTCGCCAGTTCGGCGGCGTCGTCCTTGGAGCCGTCTGAGGAGTACATCGAGGGCATGGAAATGCCCCACACGTTCTCCCCGCCGCAGGCGTCGGCGGCCATCGCGGCCACCAGCGCGGAATCGATGCCGCCGGACAGGCCCAGCGTGACGCCGGTGAAATGGTTCTTCGCCATGTAGTCCTTGAGACCGAGCACGCAGGCGGTGTAGATCTCTTCGTCAGGGTCGGGCAAGTCGGCGATGGATGCCTTCGTCTGATGGCTCGCTTGCGAGTCGAAATCCCAGAAGGTCAGATTCTCCATGAACATCGGGCTGCGCTCGATCAGGGTGCCGTCGGCATCCACCACAAAGCTGCCGCCGTCGAACACGAGGTCGTCCTGACCGCCGACCTGGTTGAGGTAGATGACCGGCGCCTTGACCTCCGCGGCCCGACGCTGCGCGAGTTCGAGACGGGTGTGGGTTTTGCCCTCCTCATATGGCGAACCATTGATGGTGAGCAGCAGGTCGATGCCCTTGCCGGCCAGATCGGCCACCGGGCCGCCATCCTGCCAGATGTCCTCGCAGATGGCCACGCCGATGGTGGCGCCGTTCACGTCCAGAGTGAGGGAGCGATCGCCCGACGAGAAGATGCGGAATTCGTCGAAGACGCCGTAGTTGGGCAGGAAATGCTTGTCATAGCCGGCCCAGACCACGCCCTCGTGCAGTACGACCAGTCGGTTGCGTGGCTTGCTCGTGGCATGGTCAGTGCCGACGGTGCCCACGACCACGAACAGACCGCCCAGACCTTCCTGGGCGAGCTGTTCGGCAAGTTCATTGGCCTTGACCCATGCGGCCTGTCGGAACGTGCGGCGCAGCGCCAGATCCTCTATGGGGTATCCCGTAAGCGTCATCTCCGGAAATACGACCACTTGGGCGTCGCCTGCGGCGGCCTTACGGGAATAGTCAAGCACCTTGGCGGCATTGGCGTCAAGCGCGCCGACGCAGGTGTCAATCTGGGCGAGTGCAAAACGAAGCTGTGTCATGGTTCTCCAGTGTAGCGCCGGCACCGCTCAGCTCAGCGCAGCTTTTCGATCACGCGCAAGGCGGCGTTGACATAGAAGTTCACAAAGGTCGGGATTGCTTCATCCAAGCCGACAAAGTGCGGGCTGTGCCAGTCGGCGCAGCCTTCCTGACCATTCGAACCCACGAAAGCGAACACCAGACGGGTGACTTTGCCGAATTCGCAGAAGTCCTCCCCCGCCATGGATTGACGAATCGGCTCGAGCTGGGCGTACTCGTGCACATCGGCTGCCACAGCCTTGGCCAGGTCGGGGTCGGAGACGAGCGGATCCTGGAAGTCGTCCCAATCCACATCGGCTTTGATGTCGTACGCCTCGGCGGTGTGATGGACGATCTCCTTGAATCGACGCCCCACCAGCTCGCCATCCTCCTTGTGGAAGTACCGGACCGTGCCTTGGAACCCGGCCTCGGCAGGCACCACGTTCCACACATCGCCTCCGTGCACTGCGGTCACCGAAAGCACCAGCGGATGGAATGGCGTCACATTGCGGCTCACGATGGTCTGCAGGCTCAGGATCATGCTGGCCAATGCCTCGAGCGGACCGGTGCCCTTGTATGGGTATCCGGCGTGGGTGCCCTGTGCGTGCAGATTCACATGGAACTTCACGCAACCGGCCATCATGGGCTCGGTGCCGATGGCCAGCTGGCCGGGCGCATAGTTCGGATTGTTATGCGTGCCGATGATGGCGTCCACATCATCCACGAGACCGGCATCGATCACCGCGCGGGCTCCCCGACCGGTCTCCTCGCTGGGCTGGAAGACGATCTTGATCGAACCGGCGAACCGGTCGCGATGCTCGGCGAGCCAGAAGGCTACGCCGAGCAGGCCGGTCATATGCAGATCATGGCCGCACGCATGCATCACGCCTGCATTGACCGAGGCGAAGTCCAGTCCTGAGGCTTCGGCGACCGGCAATCCGTCGATGTCGGCCCTCAGCGCGATACGCGGTCCCGGACCGGCTTCACCTTGGATTAGTCCCACGACACCGGTCTCCATCGGATTCTCGAGGACCTCGATGCCATGGCTCTTGAGCTGATCAGCCAGATAGATGGAAGTGTCGTATTCCTTGAATCCGAGCTCGGGATGGGCGTGCAGATAGTGACGGATGGTGACGAGTTCGGGATCGATCTCAATGTGTTCACTCATAGTTGCCGATTCTAGTGGTCCGTCTCACACAATTAATTGAGGGATTCAGCTTGTTCTCTCCCCCAGTCAGCTTCGCTGACAGCCCCCTCGTCAGAGGGGGCCAACACCACTCAACCAATTACGAGACGGACCACTAATGATGTCATATGTTCTGTAATGTCTCATAGTTGTTGGCGAAACAGCGGGCGAATCGTCAATCAACCGCCCGCCGTCTCACAACAGCGCGCCGCGGGTTATCCGCCCACGGCATTGCTGCACGCCGTTTCAGCCGAAATTCGCCGACTACGGTCATTGCTGGCGCTTGAGCAGTCGCTTGGCGATGGCGTTGGCGATGCCCTGCACCACCTGAACCAGCACGATCATGATGACCACGGCGGTCCAGGTCACGGTCTGATCGAACTTCTGGTAGCCATAGGCGATGGCGAAGTTACCCAGACCGCCGCCGCCGATGTATCCGGCCATCGCGGACATGTCGAGGACGCCGATGAACAGGAAGGCGTAGGCCAGGATGAGCGGGGCCAAAGCCTCGGGGATAAGCACCGTGCGGATGATGGTGAGCTTGCTGGCACCCATCGAACGCGCGGCTTCGATCATGCCCGGATCGACCGGCACCAGGTTCTGCTCCACCAGACGCGAGGTGGCGAAAGTGCACATCACCACCATCGGGAAGATGGCCGCCACGGTGCCTATCGAGGTGCCGACCACCACGATGGTGAGCGGCTGCATGGCGGCGAGGAAGATGATGAACGGAATGGGACGCACGATGTTGACGATGACGTCCAGGATGCGGTAGACCACAGCGTTCTCGAACAGGTTGCCGGGGCGGGTGCCGTAGAGCACCACGCCGAGGATGAGTCCGAGGAATCCGCCCACCACCAGGGTGATGAGCACCATGGTGAGCGTCTGGCCGATGGACTGGAACAGCAAGGGCTTGAGAACGTTCCAGTCGCTGTTGGAATTGGCGAGGGTGATCATGCCTGTGCTCCTTCCGATGATTCGGGCGCGTATCCGGCTACGGCATCGGCGTAAGCCACGGGCCGGGCCGCGGTGCCGAAATCGATGACGTCGCTGTTGAGGGCGAGTTCGGCGAGGAAGTCTCCCACCTCACGCTCCCCTCCCTTGAATTCGTAGGTGATGGCGCCGATGGCGGAGCCACGCACGGTGTCGATGCCGCCGTAGAGCAGGCTCGACTCGATGCCGTGCTTGGCGATGAGTCCGGAGATGTTCTGTCCGGAGGCGGCGATCGTACGGCCGCTGCCCTCGTCGGACACGTCCTTCTGGCGGATGAGCACGGTGACGATGCGGCCGGACCATTCGGCATGCAGCCGCTCCACGCGACTCTCCTCAGGCAACCCGGACAGTGCGGTTGCGATGAATCGCTTGGTGACCGGTTGCTGGGGCGCGGCGAATACGTCGTAGACATCTCCGGATTCGACCACACGGCCCGAGCTCATCACCGCCACGCGGTCCGCGATCTGCTGGACCACGTTCATCTGGTGGGTGATGAGCACGATGGTGATGCCGAACTCCGCATTCACGCGCTTCAGCAAAGCGAGCACCTCGGTGGTGGTTTCCGGATCGAGCGCGCTGGTGGCCTCGTCGGCGAGCAGGATCTCCGGATTGGTGGCGAGTGCACGGGCGATGCCGACACGTTGTTTCTGGCCGCCGGAAAGCTGCGAAGGATATTTGTCGGCATGCTCGGACAGGCCGACGAATTCCAGCAATTCCGCCACACGGCGATCCTGGTAATCCTTACGCCAATGGTCAAGCTGGAGCGGATACGCGATGTTCTGCGCCACGGTTTTCGTGGAGAACAGGTTGAACTGCTGGAAGATCATACCGATTTTCTGGCGGATGGGCCGCAGCTTCGATTCGCTCATCCCCGTGATATCCGTACCGAGCACGGTCACCGTGCCGCTGGTGGGCCGTTCGAGCGCGTTGATCAGACGGACCAGCGTGGATTTGCCTGCGCCGGAATAGCCGATGATGCCGAAGATGTCGCCCCGGTTGATGGTCAAGCTCACATCATCAACCGCGCGGGCCACGCCGGCATTGCGCCCGCGGACCTTGAATTCCTTGACCACGTGATCGAACGTGATGATGGGGTCGCTCATGGTGCTCCCTGGTTGTTGTATCAATTGCAAATGCCATATGGCATGATGACGGGCGGGCGGAATCCATGTTCCGTCCCGCCCGTGGAATCTGCCGCCGGTAACGGCAAACCATCGTACCCGGACGGCGGATAATCGCAATGGATGACGCACAAGTTCGATCACCCATGACGCCACCGCCCGTGTAGCGGCGCTTACTTGGCCTTGGCGTCCTTCTCGATGTCGGCGAGGAAGCCCTGAAGCTCCTGAGCGCTGAACTTATCGGCGAAGACCGCAGTGCCGCCGGACTTCTCCTGCAGCGCGTCAAGCACGTCCTGCTCGTGGAAGATGTCGACGAGCTTCTTGTAGGTCTCGTTGTTCACGTCAGCCTTGCGGGCGACCCACACGTTGATGTACGGACGGGCCTCCTCGGATTCGGCGTCGTCCTGATAGATGGCATCCTTCGGGTCGAGGCCCGCATCAGCGACGTAGTCGTTGTTGATCACACCGGCTGCGATGGTCGGGTCCTTCAGCGTGGTGGCCACCTGTTCGGCCTTGAGCGGGGTCACCTTGACCTTGCTCTTGGCCTCGTCGATGTCGGCCGGCGTGGAGAACGCGGTCCAGTCGCCCTTGAGGGTCACGAGGCCGGCGGCCTTGAGCACGCCGATGGCGCGGGCCTGGTTGGTCTCATCGTTCGGGATGGTTACGGTGGCACCCTGCTGGATGTCCTTGATGTCCTTGACCTTGGTGGAGTAGACGCCCAGCGGGTAGATGGCGGTGCCGCCGATGGGCTGGAGATCCTTGTTGTTGCTCACGTTGTAGTTGGCCAGGTAGAGCAGGTGCTGGAACTCGTTCAGGTCAAGTTCGCCGGAATCGAGCGCCGGGTTCTCGGAGGTGTAATCCTGGAAGTCCACGATGTCCACGTAGATGCCGGCCTTCTCGGCCTTCTGCTTGAAGAGGACCCATTCGGGATCGGTGGCGCCGACCACGCCGATCTTGACCGGGTTGTCCTTGCTGCCCTTGGCTGCGGACTCGTTGGCACCGGCGAAGGCGCGGTAGCCGAAGAACGCGGCCACCGCGATGATGGCCACGACCACGATGGTGATGATGATGTTGCGGGCGGTGTGGTTCACACGCACCGGTTCGTTGTTGTTGGCCGGGGTTGCCGGCTGGGTTGCTGCTGTCATTGTTTCCCTCTCTTGTCTTCGTGTGTCCCGGGATATTCATGCATTTCCCCGGAGGAGCTTGCCGCTCAAGTGCGGTCAGCTGCGATGACGATTCATAACAATAACGTGTCGGAATACGAAAAATGGCGGAATACAGCCAATTACC